>WHTW01000079.1 GCA_009377525.1 Rhodospirillales bacterium | reverse complement strand
GCCGAGGGCGGCCGGCGCGGCCGCCGCGGCGGTGCGGCGGCAGCGGCTGCCGCGGCGCGGGCGGCGGGCGGACGCCCACCGTTGCAGGTATTTGCCTCGGCTCAGGGCGGCAGCGAAGGCGCCATGCTCCTGTCCAACGAGCCGGTGTCGTGGATCCCGCGCGATCCGCGTCTCGAAGGCTTGCAGGACGCCTATGGCTGCTTCGTGTCCGGCGATTCGATGGAGCCGGCCTACGAGCGGGGCAACCTGCTGCTGGTCAACCCCTCGGCTGACGTCTCCCCCGGCGACGACTGCGTCTTCCTGCGCGAGACCGCCGACGGCCAGCGCTACGTGCTGATCAAGCGGCTGGTCCGGCGCAACGAGGGGAGCTGGACGGTCAAGCAGTACAATCCGGCCAAGACCTACACCCTGTCGCGCCGCGAATGGCAGAAGGCGCACCTGGTGATCGGCAAGTACAACCGGGCAAGCTGACCTGTGGATAAGACGGGCTCTTGAATAAATAACCATGGTTATCATATAGTGGCTCCGTAGCAGGAGCCCCGATGTCCTCTCGCCAGCCGTGCCAAGCGCCTGTCGGCCTGGCAGGCCGACCGCGCCGCCCTCCTGGGGCAAGCCGATGCCTTCGTGGTCGTCTCGTGGTGGCAGGAGAAAAGCAGCGACGGCCGCACCGGCGATTACGAGTACGAGCACCGGCCGACCTTGAATGATGCCCTCGATACCTACCGGGATTACGAAGACGGCGAGTTCCGCCGGGCCCGCGCCGTCGGCATTTTCGCCGTCAAGGACGGCCTGCCGATCGGCGGCCGGCTCGAGGCCGCGCAGATCATGCGCCTGATGCGCGAGACGCGACGAGCGACGTAGCCCTGCGGCGCGCCCCTGCTCGAAATGGTCCGTCGCGTAACGGATCATCTCGGTGACGCCGGTGGAGACGCGTTGACGAGCTCATCGCCCTGCAGAAGCGCTGCTTTTCGAACGAGCTGATCGAGATCGGTCCGACGCCGGAGCTGTCGGTGCCCAAGAAGCCCGCCACACCGTCAGTCAGAGCTTCAGATCGGCACCGCCCTCCGAGCTGCTCATCGCGCTGGGCATGACGCGCAAAGAGGGCGGTTCGGCTCTCGGCGCACCGAGCGTGCCCTCAATGGGATAGCGGTAGACCTTGCCGGGCTGGTGCGCTGCACCGGCCACCTCGACCCTTATTTCGTCGCGCAGGAAGGCGATCCGGCGAAGTTGCGCGACGGCAATGCCCTGCGCGAGGCAGGTGCGGCCGATCTCGTGCAGGATGGCGGCAAGCGACGGATAGGAGGCGCCGTGCGGCTCGCGGCGGACGCGGACGGAAACGTCGCGGCCGTCGGCCTCGAACTCGAGGACATCCAGCTCGCGCGAGCCGGCGTGCCGTTCAGGCAGGACATCGCCGATCTTCCTCAGAAACGCCGCCACGTCCATGGTGCCCCGCCTAACGTCGTCGCTGGCCCGAGCAGACCACGGCCGTGAGCTGTTCCGTGTGAGGAAACGCACGCTGCGCGACCGTCCACGGCACGGTCACCGGACGATCACAGGCCACTGCCCTCACCCGTCCTCTCCGACGGTCTGCCGCGAACGGATCCGACCCTGCCGGTGTCATCTCGGTGACGCTCGTGGAGACGCGTTGCCGGCGCACCTCGAGCGGCGTTCTGTGCCGCGTCACGGGGTGGCTGGTTCCGCAGGGCCAAACCGCGAGGCGACCGGTTGGGTACCGGCTGCCGGCCCAGGGTGTTGGGAGAGACTGCGGGGTGAAAGACGCCGCGCATGGTCCGGGGGGCAGGCAGCCTCGTCGAGGCAGGGATACCAACGCTCGAGGCGACCTATGTCCCGCCGCGCACCCGCCACGGCGCGCAGGCCAGGGCGACGCGCCTCGGCTGGGTCGATCTCGCGCTGGTCTGCATCTTCCTGGCCGGCCTTTACACCAACTACACCATCATGGTGTCCGAGAAGGTGCCGCTGCCGTCGGCGCCGGCCGGCATTGCCGGGCTGGTGCTGCTGTGGCGGCGGCGCGATCTGATCACGCAGCGGGCGCTGGTCGGTTTCGTCGCCATCGTGACGCTCTACCTGGTCTCCATCGTCAGCGCGACGGACATCGCCTTCCTGTCGCGGCGAACCAACGGGCTGATCCAGCTCACCTATTCGCTGACCATCGGCTACGCCCTGTTCCTGACGGTGACCCACGCAGGCCGCCGTCAGATCGCCGGGCTCTTCCTGGGTTTTGCCCTGGTCATCGTGGTCGGCTGCCTGCTCGAGAGCCATGCCGGGTTGAGGCCGCTCAGCGATGCCGTGCGCAACGTGCTCTACAGCAAGGGGGTCTACGAGAACGACCTCCGGGATCTCGTGTTCTACAACCGCGTGCGGCCGAAGTTCTTCGCCTCGGAGCCGGCCAGCGTCACCTTCTGCTATGCGCTGTTCACCTTCATCTGGCTGGTGGTCAGCACCTGGCGCTGGAAGCTGCCGGCCTACCTCGTCCTGGTCGGCGTCGGCCTGTTCGCGATGCCCGGGCCGACCCTGTTGCTGATGCTGGTGCTGCTCGTGCCGTACCTGCTTTTCCTCGGCAGCCGCCGCAACGGCCGGCTCGACGTCTCCCGCTTCGTGCTGTTCGCGTGCGTGGCGACGCTGCTGCTCGGCGTCGCCGCCGTGCTGGCCCAGACCCTGTTCGCGGAGCGGCTGGAAGCGGTCACGTCGGGCAACGATCCGAGTTTCTTCTACAGGGTGCAGGGACCCGCGCTGGCCGGACTCGACATCATGGGGCGCTATCCCATTGCCGGAGCCGGCCTGACCGGAGAGCCTTTCATCGAGAGGGAAATCACCAATCTCTACCTGCGCTCGCCCTTCTACTCCGCCGGATGGCAGATCGTCTCGCCGGCGACCGAGCTCCTGATCAACTACTTCTGGCTGCACTGGGTCTACCTGGGGTTCGTCTGGGGCGTGGCCATGATCGCGGCCCTGACGGCGTGGCTGCGTGTGCTCCACGTGCCCAGCCCCGCCTTCTGCTGGACGATGTGGGCGATCCTCGGCCAGGCGTCGGGTGCCTATGTCGGCCCGACCTGCTGGGCCGTGCTGTTCCTTGCCGCCGCCGGAGCGGTGCTGCACGAGCGACAGGGGGGCGTGGCAGGCGCCCGCAAGTGGACACCCATGCCTCGTCCGACGGTCGGGCTCCAGCGCTACCGGACGTCAGGATGACGATGCCGCCGTCGCGCGAGAAGGCCAGAGCCCTCTGCTAGACTAAGATTGTGCCCTGTGAAACAAACATCGCCGGTGGCACTCTAGTCCTCGCGGTGACGGCTTGGGCGCAAATTTCGCCGCAACAGCCGCCGCAGGGCCGCGAGGAGTTCGTCCGGCAACCGGAAAGGCCGGCCCATCCGCCAGCCGAATGTCGAGAATGGCAGTATCGACGGTCGATGCGTCGATCAGGCAAAGGGCGTCTGCAACGCTGGGCGAAGGGCCCACCGGTTCGAAGCCGGCTTCCTCCTCTAGGTTGCCGAGCGCTTCCGCAAGTAACAGGACATCTTCCACAACCAGTATGGACGCCGTCGCGACCATCGGGAACCCCGGCGGCCAACGATTTGCTGACGCACAGCTTCCGCTGCAGTGGATTGTAGGCATGCGGCGCAACAACGATCGGTTGCACCCCGGCGAGGCAAGCCGGACACCGCCTCACTTTCTACGGCCGCAACCAGCTGTAGCCCAGGTACGGCCAGTTGACGATTTGCGAGAAGCCGGGGTCAACGGACAGGAACTTTCCCCGGATCCGTTTCATGAGCGAGCGTACGTTGGTCTGGTAGCCGCGTTCGCCGGTTCCCGCGACAAACCCCGAATAATGGGCCACGTCGTAAATCGCGCGGTAGCTCGCGGGCTCGCCTTCGAGAGAAGCCAGGAAGGCCACGATCTTGTACTCAGTGACGGTCAGTCCGACATCCTGCCGGCACCACTGGGCACGCGCCGTGCCGGGCAGCAATGTCAGGTTACCGTAGCGCAGCGGCGTCGGGGCCGCATCTGCAGGACGCGCGCGTTCGCCTTCGACGATCAGGCGCAAGCGCTGCGCGAGCACGTCGATGCCCCGTAGCTTGTCGATAAAATCGACGGCGCCGCCGTTGAATGCCTGCAGCTCCCGCTCGGCCAGAGAGACTCCCGTCAGGAAGACGACCGGCACCTGGCGTCCGCCTTCTCGAAGCGTGTTAAGCAGATCAAGACCCGACCCTTCCTGCAGGCTCCAGTCGAGCAGAACAACGTGCGCCTCAAGGCCATTGTGCAGGGCGTCGAAGAAGGAACGTCCGTCGGCAAATCCAGAGACCGCGAATCCGCGATCGGCAAGATCCGCCGCAACGGTCTCACGATAGAGGTCGTCGTCATCCACCAAGGCGACTTGGATTGGCAATTGCATCCCCACAACAACAGTTCACAGCGTGCTCGGCGCGGACAGCGCAGGTTCATTCCCTCCCGAAGGTCCCGGCAAACCAAGGAAACGGGTGCATGAGATCAACAAAGTGGATCGAACGATCGGACCCGGCTTCGCCGCGGATGGCCAGTCGCACGACGAAGGACGTACCAAGACAGGCAATGACGCCGAGCGTTATCACCGGAAGCAGCCTGTCGATCACGAGTCGGTACACCGTTGTCTCCGCCTGGCACGCATCAACAGACGACGCGGCGACCGAGAGGTCCAATGATCAAGCCGTGGCGCAGGTCTATCGCGTGTCAGTCCGATCGCATGCCGTTTGGCGGCACGGTCCCCAGAGCACAATCCGTCCAGCGCGACCGCCGCCCAACACGACGTCGCGTGTTCACCGCCAGTTCGTCCCGCGTGGTCCGCGCCGTTCGGCACGCCTGGAAGTGGTCGCCAGCCGCCCAGTACCGAGCCGTCTCCATTCGAAAACGCGAAGGGCGTGGGGCGCGCCGGACGCTGTGATTGTTCAGGGACCTTGCCCGGCGTCCGTTGACAGGCGGGAGAGCGCTTTCCACGTTGTCTGTGCGGTCCCAACCGTACAGCTCTGGCCCGACCGTACAGCTCTGGCCCGAGTGAAACAGGGAGGTAGACTGGGAGGCGAGAGCGGGAGACGGAGGCAGCGCTTCCCCCGCAGCCTCCGTCTCTTTTTGAGAGATTGCCGGAGCGCAGCAACCGCAGCCCGGGGCGTCGCCGCCCTTCACGCCGGTCACAACAGCTCCTGAAGTGCAGCGCGCAGGTCGACGGCGAGGGCGTGGTCATGAGGTCCCAGGCCGGTCGCGTCATCCGGAATCGGCCTCACCAACTCCGCCCGGGCGACAGCCGCTTCGCCCTCGTCATACCGACCGGCGCGCAGGCACCGCAGCGCCCCCATGACATGGAAGGCCTCGCGACGATTGGGATCGCGGCGATGGCGCTCCCATTCCCTGCGTGGCGGACGGCATCGGACGATCCAGAGTCCTGGTTCATGCGGTCCACCAGGCAGTCCCGGCTTTCGATCGTCCGGTACGGCGCGGGACGCGGCAGTGACGACGCCCGACGACCCGGCGAGACCGCGAATCAGCCAATGAACAGGCACGACAGTCGATCATCCCGGAGCCCTGCTGCAGCGACTGTTGCCATGTCGTGAGCAAAGGCACACGCGCCTCTTTTCGCAATGAAGGAATACCGGCATTCGCGACGGTATCCGGCGGTTGCTTGCAGTCCTCGTGCCGGCGATGCAGCGGTCGCGCCCTGGGTGCGCTACATAGTTCGACCGCCGACTCGAAGGGCATCAAGTCCTGCTGCTCGAAGCCCTTCAACATCGGATGTCCGCGAACACGCCTGCATGGATGTCAACCCCGCGAGCTTCCACCACCAGATGGTTGCACCCGTTCGATCGCTCGTCCCCCTATGGTGCGGTGGGCGAGGAAGGGTGTTGGGGTGCAGCGAACTGGATGGCCCATGTGGAAGGCGACGCCGATCGCACGCGCGTGCGCCCTGGTCGCTGCAGTGGTCGCAATCGTCGCCGGTTATTTCGTCTCGGCCACGTCGGAAGCGGACGTGCCGCAGTATCAACGGCGAGCCGCATCGCAAGCGGCCTGCGAGGCCGCCGCCGACGAGATTTCGCGGCTGCGCCTTATGCCTCCCATCACGTTCGTGGACGATTGCCTCCGGCCGAAGGTCACGCCGGTATACAACAAGCCCGGACACCTGATCGTGACTCGCGTGGTCGAGGTGCGCACCGGCCGGACGACAGCGCGGAGGACCTACTCCGCGCTCATGGATGGCGGGCGTATCGACGCGTGGCGCATGATCAGGGTCGAGTTGGCGCCGAATGAATTGAGCGTCGTCTACGCACCCGCGGCGCTTGCCGCGATCGAAGAGCTGGCCGAGGGTTCGAGGCCAGGCTCGAATCAGAGCCACTGACTTACCAGCCACCGTCCGCGAACCTCCTCGAACACGACGGAAAGCTTCGGATGGTAGCGGCCTTCGCGCCAGGCGCCGTCGTAGACGTAGATCCTGCAGGGGAACGGAGCGGCGGTTTCGTTGCCGCAGATCCTCTCTACGACCCGGTCAGGCACTCGATTGTTGCTGGCCTCGACGACCTGCTGCTCGGTCATTCCCGGTCTCAGGGCGCCAGGCGGCCTGGCGGGTTGGCCGCAGGCCCCCAAGGCGAGAGCGAGCAAGGTCACGCGCAACATCCAGCCGTTCCTTCCGACAACGTTCGAGCGGCAACGCGCGCGCACCCTTCGGTTCCACGAGGAGTACCAGGCGAATCGTGGCGCCGACCACGGAGGATGGCCTGCAGCGCAAGCACTCGAAGCCGGATGCCGTGCCTTGCCGCGCGCCGAGGCATCGCGCGATGCAGTCAAAGCCGCCTTCGAGGCCTTGGCCGACCGCTGCTTTCAGCGTCGCTGCATGGTGAGACATTGGCGCGGCAAGTCTTGATCCCTGCGCCACGCCTGGCGACGAACTCGGTGGCAAGGTCCAGGCTTTCGATGTCAGTGAATTCGAAGATGCAGTCGAAGACCGTCACCTTCCTTGGTCGCTGCGCCGTCGACTGCAAGCCGCTGGCACGGGGCACGCTACAGAAAGATGACAGACGCCGCCGGGCCACCAGATGAAGTAGGGCGAAGCTTATCGACAGGATTTTTTCGAGAGACCCCAAACCGTAACGGGCAGGATGGCGTTTAGGCCTGTATGAAAACGCTCCCGACGGGACCCAACCCCTTGGCCGCGCTGGCCGACCGATGCCTCGCCGAAGCGCCATCGCGGGCGCTGGATGTCGAGATCTACTGCGCCCTCCACGGCATCGAAGACGGCAACGACCTCGGCAGCCCGGCGCTCGCCGAAGCGCGTGCCAAGGGCGATGTGCTGATCGTCGAACCGGGCCTGCAGGGCTGGGTGGAAGTCCCGCCCTTCACCGGAGAGCTCAAGTACGCCAAGTCGCTCCTGCCCGACGGGCTTTGCACGATCTCGTCCGAGCCGCGAATCGTCTGCGCGGCGGCCCTGCATGCGCTCGCGATCACCGATGCGCCGCCGCTTCCCTATCTCAGCCTGCGCAGCGAGCAGTGGGGCTGAGGCTCGCAAGACGATCCATAGAGCGCGGTGACCATACGGAGCAGCGCGCGCTCCGAGATTGCCATGGCAATGGCGGGGCAAAGCCGCCAACATCAAGCGCCGGCGTTCGCCCGGCGAACGATGACACGACACATCCGCACCCTGGCCGGCCTGGCGTCGGCGCTTCTGACGCTCTGGTTCGCGACCGACGCGCTGGCCTGCGCCTGCTGCACGAACCGAGCCGGGCGCTATGTCGAGGTCGAGCCTCTCAGTGCCTACCGGCTGGACAAGATCGAGCAGATGACCTTCGCCGAGGAGGCCTTCGTCGCCCAGGGCGCCGCCGACCATCCCATCGACCTCCAGGATTTCGGCACGACATGGCGGCTCGCGGTCACGCAGAAAAGGACGGAGATCGTGTTCGCCTTCCGCAGCGAAGCCAGCCGCACCACCGACGTCACACTGGCCATCCCCGGCACCATTTCGATCTTCGAGGTCGATCCGCGCGGTGACGAACCCGACGCAGGCCTTGGCCCCGCCTTCTACAAGGAGTGGCAACTGACCGGGACCGCGACGGCCACCGGCGTGCTGCGCCCCTTGGTCGAGAGCGGCGATCAAAAGGTGACGCTGATCGTGCACGGCCGCGGGCGGGGCTGCACCGAGGTGTCCGAATTCACCGACTGGACGCTGACGATGCACGGACCGGCCGGCAAGCTCACCCTCTATGGGGCGCTGACGTCCGCCGCTCGCTGAGGCACCAGCCAGCGGGAACCGGCAACCGCCGGCGGTCGCGCTGGTTCTCTGAAAGACCCAGGAGAAAGGAGATCGCCATGAAGCGCATGGTTCCGATCGCCGGCCTCGCAGCGCTTGCCGTGCTCGGTGCCGGCTGCACGAACGACTACGCCTACGATCGTCCTTATTACGGCTACAGCCAAGGCTATGCCGCACCGGGCTACGGCTACTATGCGCCGGCGCGCTATCCAGCCTACGGCTACGGCTACGGCTACGGCTACCCGCGTTACGGCCATGCCAGGCCCTACTACAGCAGCGGACCGGGGATCACGTTCTCGGCGAGCTTCCCGCAAGGTGGCTAGAAGGGGAGGCTAGAAGCGAAAAGCGAGCGGCGGCCCGGACGACCGACCGGTCAAACAGCGCCAACGGCCGCCGGTCGAGCCGCTGCCCGCCGCGTCTCGGTGAGCTCGACACCCTCGGGCAGCCCGACGGTCAACCAAGCGTAGGCCATTTTGGCATCGCGAAAGATCTTCAACGGCCGGCGGGCGTCGACCACGCTCTCGAACAGCCTGATCTGGTCGTAGAGCTCATCCGAACCGGCGATGACGGCGACGCTGCCCATCGGCCCCATGCTTTCGTGAGCGCGGATACGGGCGCCGATGGCCGCCATGTCGTCGCTGCTCACGGCCAGGCGGCTTTCGGCCATGTCCAGGACCTTGCGGTACGACAAGGTGGCCGCCGCCGCGAGCCCGTCGAGAAAGTCCTCGATGTCCGCCCTGCCGAGCTCGCCCGTGGCCTTCGCCGAAACGAGCCGAGCGGCATGATTCACTCCCCAAGCGATCGGCATCCAACCCTCCCTGTCAGCGGCACGAGCCGTTATCAGAAACGACGGCGAGGCTCCGTGGCATTCCGGTGACCTTCGGAACGTTCGTTCACGTCGCGACGGACCCGAGGACCCGGGATATGAGCGACAAGAGTGCTGAACGACTTGTTGAGCGCTCGTACCGACCAGGCGCCGCGCAGCTCAGGGATGGAGCGGCACGTTGGCGCGCATCGTCGTGTCGGCCCAGGCGAGCGCTATGGGCAGCGTTCCGCACAGGGCGGCGAGCGACGTGCGGCCCGCGCCGACCTCGAGCGGCGCGCCGTCGAAGGCGTTCATCGCGCCGTCGGGAACGTCGTCGAGCACGACCGCGGTGTCCTGCCAGCCATCGGGCGCCAGGCGCACATCGCCCGGCACCAGGGGCAAGCGCAGCGCCAGGCGGGGCGCCACCACCAGGGCCCACGCTTCCGGCCGCCGGCGGACGAAGGCGATCATGGCATCGGCCAGCGGCCCCTCGAGCCTGACCGGCCGATAGTCGCCGTCCTCGAACAGGGGCGAGAGACGCTGACGTACGCCGAGACCGCGGGCGATCAAGGCCTGCTTGACGCGACCGTCGCGCCAACGGCCGGCCAGCTCGACCAGCGGCTCGGCCGGCGGACCGGCGATACGGCGGCGCCAGTCGACCGGCCGGCGATTGTCGGGGTCGACCAGGCTCTGGTCCCAAAGCTCGGCGCCCTGATAGAGATCGGGCACGCCCGGCACGGTCATGCGCAGCAGGCCCTGCGCCAGGCCATTGAGCGCGCCGGCCGGGGCGATGCGCTGCACCAGGGCTGCGATCCGCTGCAGCAGGTCGGGCAGCGCCGCCTCCGCCACCAGCGCGATGGTGAAGTCGCGCGCCGCGGCCTCGTAGACCTCGTCGACGGCGGCCCAGTCGCTGGCGAGCTTGGCCTCGCGCAGCGCCTTCTGCTGCCAGGCCACCAGGCGCCCGGCGAAAGCCTGCCGGCCAGCAGCGTCACCGGCATCGAGATCGAACGGCCAGGCGCCAACGATGGTCTGCAGCAGCAGGGCGACGTCGCTGGCGGAGGGCGCGCCATCGCGGCAAAGGGGTCGGCTGTCTTCCACGAGGCTCCGCTGCAAGGCCGCCCATTCCATCGCCATGCCGCTCAGGACGGCGAGCCGAGCGCGCCCGTCCTCGCCGCGCTTGTGGTCGTGGGTGGCAGTGGCCAGCAGCGCGCGCGGCCAGTCGGCCCGGCGCCGCTGCATGCGGCGATGGAAGGCGTCGGCGTCGAGGGCGAAGGTGCCGGCATCGAAGCCGACATCGTTGCGCGACAGCAGGCGGCCGTAGCGATAGAAGCCGGTATCCTCGACCGCCTTGGCGGCGATCGGCGCGCTGAGCTGCTGGAAGCGCGCCACGGCGCGGGCGCGCTCGGGCTCGGCGAACAGGCGCAGCAGCGGATCGATCGCCCAGCGGTCGGTCGCAAGACACGTGCGGCGCGCGCCGGCGGCGGCGCGGTCGAGCACGGCGCGATCGGCGGCCGAGAGCACGCCGTCGCGGCCATAGGTGCGATAGACGGGAAAATGCGCCAGCAGCTCGCCCAGCACGCGGCGCAGCATCGGCCGGGCAAGCTCGCTATCGGGAGAGGGGGCGGCGAAGGCCGCGGCGCAGGCGTCGAGCTGGGCGCCAAAGCTGCGCGCCAGGATCTCGCGGCGGGCGGGCTCCGCCTCGTCGGCGAAATCGGCCGGCCGGCCGCTCAGCGCCGACCACGCCTCGGCCAGCACGTGCTCGCCGGCCGCGTCGTGCTGCAGGGCGTTGACCTCATCCATGAAGTCGTAGCCCGTGGTGCCGTCGCAGCCCCAGTCGGCCGGCAGGGTCTCGCCGCTGAGCAGGATCTTCTCGACCACGAGGTACGCGCCGGGTTTCAGCCGTGCGCGCAGGGCCCGGCAATAGGCGGCGGGATCGGTCAGGCCGTCGACATGGTCGACGCGCACGCCGTCGACGATGCCCTCGGCGTGCAGACGCAGCGGCAGGGCATGGACGGTCTCGAAGGCCTGCGGCTCCTCCATGCGCAGGCAGACCAGCTCGTTGATGTCGAAGAAGCGCCGCCAGTTGATGCGATCGCCGGCGCTGCGCCACCAGGCGAGCCGCCAGTGCTGGCGCTCCAGGCCGCCGGCAACGGCGGGCAGGCGATGCGAGAAGTAGCAGAACGCATTGCCGTCGCGGCGGAGCTCGCCTGCCGCCAGCACCTCGTCGAGCGGACGGCCGAGGATCGGCAGCAGGATCTTGTCGTCAGCGTCCCAGTCGATGTCGAACCAAGTGGCGAAGCGGCTGGCGCGGCCGTGGCGCAACACGTCGGCCCACCACGCGTTGGCCGTGTCGGCCGCCATGTGGTTGGGCACGATGTCGAGGATCATGCCCATGCCGGCCGCGACGAGCGTCGACGACAGTGCCGCCAAGCCTTCCTCGCCGCCCAGCTCGGGGTTGATGCGGGTGGCGTCGATCACGTCGTAGCCGTGCTGCGATCCCGGCCGCGCCGTAGCGATCGGCGAGGCGTAGATGTGGCTGATGCCCAGCCGCGCGAAATAGGGCACCAGAGCGGCGGCATCGGCGAAGGTGAAGCCGCGATGGAACTGCAGGCGCAGCGTGGCGCGCGGGGTCATCGGCGATGGCGCCGGATGACGTCGGCCCGAGCGCGCACCGCCGGCGCCTCGAACAGCTCCCGCGCCGGCGGCCCCAGGCGGCGACGCCAGTTGGGATGCTCGTCGATCGTGCCGGGCAGGTTGGGCTGCTCGACGAGCCCCAGCAGATCCTCGAGCGGCGCCAGCATCAGCGGCGAGCGCGACTGGGCCACGTAGCCCAGCGCCGCATCGACGGCGGGCGCCGGCTGATCGGTTGGCGGCATGTCACCGGCGACGCCGGCATTGGTGAAGGCGCGCCACAGCCGCGTCCGGTCCTGCTGGCGCGCCTGATCCTCGCCGGGCGCACCGAGGCCGAGCGCACGTCGGGTGCGGATGTCCTCGCCAATCCACCAGCCGGCCACGGTCGGCAGGTCATGGGTCGTGGTCATGGCGACAGCGTCGGCACGCCAGCGCGACGGCTTCCTGAAGTGCAGCCGCGTGCGCTCGAACCACAGCACGTCCATGCCGGCAATGCCGGCGCGACGCAGGCGGGCGCGAAAGCCCGGCGGCACGGTGCCGAGATCCTCGCCGATCACGACCGCGCCATGGCGATGCGATTCGAGCGCTAGCAGGTTCAGCAGGTCCTCCAGCGGATAGGCGAGATAGGCGCCCTCGCCCGCCGGCTGGCCGCGCGGGATCAGCCACAGGCGCATCAGGCCCATGATGTGATCGATGCGCACGCCACCGGCGTGGGCGAGCGCGGCGCGCAGGGTGGCGAGGAAGGGCTCGAAACCGGTGGCCACCAGGGCGCGCGGCGAGAAGCCGGTCAGACCCCAGTCCTGGCCGTGCGGATTGAAGGCGTCGGGCGGCGCACCGATCGACAGGCCCATCAGCAGATCGGACCGACGCGCCCAGGCGTGGCTGCCGGTGCGGTCCATGCCGATCGCGAGGTCGCTCAAAAGGCCGATGCGCATGCCGGCCGCCTTGGCCGCCCGCTGCGCGGCGGCGAAGGAACGGGCCGTGATCCATTGCAGGAAAAGGTGAAAGCGCTCGGAGCTGGCCGCTTGCTCGGCCTCGAACCGGGCGTGCTGACGCAGCGCCTCGCCGCCCTGCTTGATGAAGAGCTCGAACTCGCGCAGCAATGGCGTGTCGACCTCGTCGAACGCGTCGAACAGGGCGCGCAGCCGAGCGAACTTGGCGGCGCCGGCGGCCGCCCAATCGATCAGCGTCGCGCGCTCCAGTCCTTCGTCGGGAGCGACGGCGGTGGCGTCGAAGGTCGCCGTCGGATCGGCGTAGAGCGGATTGAGGAACAGCCGGCTCGACGGCGAGTAAGGACCGTGCCGCGCCGGATCGTGCGGGAACAGGCTGTGCACGGGGCTGAGCGCCATGGCGTCGGCGCCCTGACGCGCGGCCGCCTCGGCAAGGTCGCGCACGGCGCCGGCATCGCCGATGCCGCCGTCACCGGCGCGGCGCAGGCTGTAGACCTGCGCCGCCACGCCCCACATCCGCTCGCCGCCACCGATGTCCTGCAGGCTCATGCAGCGCGGCGGCGCGACGGCGAGGGTGATTTCACGATCGGCGAAGCGCAGGCGGTGATAGCCCGGCCGCCTGATGCCGGGCAGCGTGCCGTCGCGCAGGACGACCGGCTTTACGTCGCCGTCTTCCAGCGCCAACTCGCCCGAATGGTGGGCGTCGATGCCGGCGATCGCAATCGGTCGGCCGCGGCGCGCGGTGACCAGTGGCGGCACGCCAGCCGGGGTGTCGACGCCGTCCAGTGACTCCAGCAGGCGACGCAGGGACTCGGTCCTGACCCTTTGCGGACGGCCCATGGAGTCGATCCAATCGACGGCAATACCCGCTGCCCGAGCGCGGGCCAGAACCGCTTCCTCATTCATCCGTCGCTCTTGGCAGCCGAATCCAGGAAGGCGACGGTGGCGGGGCCTGCCAGGCCGCCAGCGCGAACGCCTTCGCTGGCGCCGGCGCGCGTCTCGAACAACAGATCTCCCTTCGGCGGATCGACGGCGCAGGCGGTGCGACCGAGATTGCTGAACAGCGCCAGCACGGCGCCATTGCCCAGGCGCCAGCGCGCGGTGACGCAGGCCGGGCCGCGGGCCTCGGCCGAAATCGACCGTGCGCCGGCAAGATGCGGCGCGAGTGCTGCGGCGCGCAGCGTCAACAGCTCGCGGTACAGCGCGCGCCTGCCCGCATCGTCCGCGACCGGCCGGCTGCCTTCGAAAGTGGTCGGCGCGTTGGGATCGGGAATCGATTCGGCCGTCTCGCCGTCCTGGAAGCCGGCGAACGCCGCGAACTCGCGCCGCCGCCCTTCGCGCACCGCCTTGGCGAGCTCGCCGTGATGGTCGGTGAAAAACAGGAAGGGCGTGCGGCTTGCCCCCTCCTCGCCCATGAAGATCAGCGGGATCTGCGGACAGAGGAGCTGGAGCGCGATCGCCGCCTCGAGCGTCGCGGCATCGACGCGCCCGGCCAGCCGGTCGCCGAACGGCCGGTTGCCGACCTGGTCGTGGTTCTGCAGGAACAGCACGAAGGCGGTGGGGGCCAGATCGGCGCTGGGCGTGCCGCGGGGCCGGCCCTTGCGATAGGCCGAGGGCTCGCCCTGGTAGGCGAAGCCTTCGGCCAGGCAGCGGGCCAGACGCTCGGCCGGCCGGTCGGCATAGTCGGCATAGTAACCGTCGGCCTCGCCGGTCAGCAGGACATGCAGGACGTGATGGGCATCGTCGTTCCACTGGGCGTCGAAGCCGCGTCGCAGATGGTCGGCCACGTTGCCGTCGTGCTCGAGCACGAGATGGACATGGCGGCCGGGCTCGACGGTGGCGCGGACCTCGGCCGCCATCTCGTCCAGCCAGTCGGGTGCTTCGATGGCGTGCACGGCGTCGAAGCGCAGGCCGTCGAAGCGGTATTCCATCAGCCAGTAGAGGGCGTTCTCGGTGAAGAAGCGGCGCACCTCGCGGCGACGGAAATCGATGGCGGCACCCCAGGGCGTGGCAACGTCGGTGCGGAAGAAGCCCGGGGCATAGGCGGTGAGATAGTTCCCGTCCGGCCCGAAGTGGTTGTAGACGACGTCGAGGAAGATCATCAGGCCGAGGCCGTGCGCGGCATCGACCAGCGCCTTCAGGTCGTCGGGCGCGCCATAGGCGGCGTCGGGTGCAAACGGCAGCACGCCGTCATAGCCCCAGTTGCGCTGGCCGGGGAAATCGTTGACCGGCATGAGCTCGACGGCGGTGACGCCGAGCTGGGTGAGGTCGGGCAGCATCGCCTGGACTCCGGCGAAGCCGCCCAGGCTGCCGGCGTGAAGCTCATAGAGCACGGCCTCCTGCCATCTGCGGCCACGCCAGGCGGGATGCCGCCAGCGATAGGCGCGCGGATCGACGACCAGGCTGAGATCATGAACGTCGCGGTCCTGGGCGCGCGACGCCGGATCGGGCACGGCCAGTCCGTCGGCCAGCCGATAGCGATAGCGAGCCCCTGCCCCGCATTCCGTCTCGGCCTCGAACCAGCCCTCGGCATCGCGCGTCATCGGCACGACGCCCAGACCATCGATGTCCACAGCCACCTCCGGCTGGCCGGGGGCCCACAGGCGAAAGCGCGTATGGTCCGGATCGACCAGGGTGGCGCCGAATGGCAGCTCGCGCGCGAAGGCGGTCATGGTGGCCGGTCCTTGAGGCTGCTCACGGTCAGCACGACGCTGCGCGGGCCGATCATCAGGTCGTCGCTGCTGAGGTAGCGCTCGGGCGCGTCGGGCTCGGCGCTGTCCAGCAGCAGGCGCGCCGGCCGGCCGGGCGGCGGCAGGCGAAAGAGCTGCGGCTCACCTGTTGCATTGAAGAACGCGGTCAGGATCGAGACCGCGCCGTCGCCATTGCGGCCGGCGCGGCGCAGCACCAGGCGCAGCTCCTTCGGGTTGTTCCATGAGTCGTTGGAGACCAGCTCGCCGGAGACGTCGAACCAGGCGATGTCGCGAATACCGTCCACCAGCTCGTCCTGGCCATGCATGAAGCGCGGCGCGCGCAGCACCGCGTGGCGACGGCGCAGGTCGGCGATCCTGGCGGCGAACCGGGCGAGATTCCGGCCCTCCTCGCCCTCGGCCTGCTTCCAGTCGACCCACGAGATCTCGTTGTCCTGGCAGTAGGCGTTGTTGTTGCCCTTCTGCGTGCGGCCGAACTCGTCGCCGCCCAGCACCATGGGCGTGCCCTGCGCCAGGAACACGGTGGCGAGCAGCGCGCGCTGCAGGCGCCGGCGCGTATCGAGGATGGCGGGATCGTCGGTCGGTCCCTCGACACCCCAGTTGGCCGAGTAGTTGTCGGCGTGTCCGTCCTGGCTGTCCTCGCCGTTGGCCTCGTTGTGGCGCTCGGCGTAGCTCACCGTGTCGGCCAGGGTGAAGCCGTCGTGACTGGCGGCGTAGTTGACCGACGCCCAGGGACGGCGCGCGCGCCGGTCGAAGAATTCGGCCGAGCCGGCGAGGCGCGCGGCGAAGTCCGAGCGCTGGCCCTCGTCACCGCGCCAGTAGCGGCGGATGCCGTCGCGGAAGCGGTCGTTCCATTCGGCGAAGCCCGGCGGATGGTTGCCGAGCTGGTAGCCGCCCGGTCCGATGTCCCACGGTTCGGAGATCAGTTTTACACGCGACAGCACCGGGTCCTGGCGGATGGCGTCGAAGAAGCCGGAGCCGGGATCGAAGCCGTGCGCTTCGCGACCGAGGGCAACGCCCAGGTCGAAGCGGAAACCGTCGACATGAAAGGAGGTGACCCAGTAGCGCAGCGAGTCCATCACCATCTGCAGCACCCGCGGCGTCGAGAGGTTCATCGTGTTGCCGGTGCCGGTGTCGTTGACGCAATGCCGCGGATTGTCGGCGACCAGGCGATAGTAGCTGGCATTGTCGAGGCCGCGGAACGACATGGTCGGCCCCATTTCGCTGCCCTCGGCGGTGTGATTGTAGACGACGTCGAGGATCAGCTCGATGCCCGCGGCGTGCAGGCGGCGGATGGCGATGCGCATCTCGTCGGGCGTGTTGTCTGACAGGTAGCGCGGCTCGGGCGCGAAGAAGCCGATGGTGTTGTAGCCCCAGTAGTTGCGCAGGCCCTTCTGCAAGAGGTTGCGGTCCTGAACGAAGGCATTGACCGGCAGCAGCTCGACGGCCGTGACGCCGAGCCGCCTGATGTGGTCGATGAAGTGCGGATCGCCCAAGGCGGCGAAGGTGCCGCGCTCGTTGGGCCTGAGGTCGTGACGCAGCATGCTCAGCCCGCGCACGTGGGTCTCATAGATCACCGTATCGGACCACGGCACGTTGGGCGGCCGGTCGTCGGCCCAGTTGAAGCTGTCGTCCGTGACGACGCCCTTCAGCATGCCCGGTGCGCTGTCGCGGCGATCGAAGGAGAGATCGCCGCGAGGCGAGTTCACCCGGTAGCCGTAAAGCGCGTCCGACGGCCGCAGTTCGCCGGCGATGCGCCTGGCATAGGGATCGAGCAAGAGCTTGTGATGATTGAAGCGATGGCCATGCTGCGGCTCGTACGGCCCGTAGGCACGATAGCCATAGATCAGGCCGGCCCGCGCGTTGGGCATGTAGCCGTGCCAGACCTCGTCGGTGCATTCGGGCAGCTGGAAGCGCACGATCTCGCGCCGGCCCGACGGGCCGAAGACGCAGAGCTCGACCTTGGTGGCATGGGCGGAGAACACCGCGAA
Source organism: Rhodospirillales bacterium (assembly GCA_009377525.1). Taxonomy (GTDB): domain Bacteria; phylum Pseudomonadota; class Alphaproteobacteria; order Reyranellales; family Reyranellaceae; genus Reyranella. The sequence continues at coordinate 17,204 of WHTW01000079.1, read as the reverse complement.
GTTGGTGCCGAGCCCGTCCCAGGTGGCACCCAGCGGGTAGGGCGAGCCCGCCAGCAGGCGATCGGGCCATGCCATCTCAGCCCTCCGCGCGCAGCATCACCGTGGCGAGCGGCGGCAGGGTCAACAGGACGGATTGGGCCTCGCCGTGCGAGGGCTGGTCGAGGGCGACGGCGCCGCCGTCATTGCCGAGGTCGCTGCCGCCGTAGAAGCGGGAATCGGTGTTGGCGATCTCGCGCCAGCGGCCATGCCGCGGCACGCCGATGCGATAGCCGTGCCGCGGCACCGACGTCATGTTGCAGACGACCAGGATCGGGGCATCGCCGTCCCGGCCCTGGCGCAGGAAGGCGAAGACGGAATTGGCGCGATCGTCGCCGATCAGCCAGCGGAAGCCTTCGGGCTCGGTGTCGCGCCGATGCAAGGCCGGCTCGGCCGTGTAGAGCCGGTTGAGGTCGCGCACCAGCCGCTGGATGCCGGCATGGCTCGGATCGCCGAGCAGTCCCCAGTCGATCTCGGCGTCGTGGTTCCATTCGCGCGGCTGGGCGATCTCGCAGCCCATGAACAGCAGCTTCTTGCCGGGATGCGCCCACATGAAGCCGAGATAGGCGCGCAGATTGGCGAAGCGCTGCCACGTGTCGCCCGGCATCTTGCCGAGCAGCGAGCCTTTGCCGTGCACGACCTCGTCATGCGAGATCGGCAGGATGAATTTTTCCGAGAAGGCGTAGAGCAGGCCGAAGGTGATGTCGTCGTGATGATAGGCCCGATAGACGGGCTCGCGCTCGATGTAACGCAGCGTGTCGTGCATCCAGCCCATGTTCCACTTGTAGGAGAAGCCGAGCCCATCGGGCTGCGCCTGGGTGACGCCGGGCCAAGCGGTCGATTCCTCGGCAACGACGATGGCGCCGGGGCAGCGCTCGGCCACGACGGCGTTGAGATGGCGCAGGAAGCCCACGGCCTCGAGGTTCTCGCGGCCACCGTAGACATTGGGGATCCAGGCGTCGGCCGGCCGGCTGTAGTCGCGATAGAGCATCGAGGCCACGGCATCGACCCGGAGCCCGTCGACGTGATAGCGCTCCAGCCAGTGCAGCGCGCTCGCGATCAGGAAGCCCTGCACCTCGCGACGCCCGAAATTGTAGATGTAGGTGTTCCAGTCGCGATGAAAGCCTTCGCGCGGGTCGAAATGCTCGTAGAGCGCCGTGCCGTCGAAGCGCGCCAGGCCATGCGGATCGGTCGGGAAATGCGCCGGAACCCAATCGAGCAGCAGACCGATATCGTTGGCATGCAGCGCATCGACGAAGCGGGCGAAGGATTCGGGTGGGCCGAAGCGCGCGGACGGCGCGAACAGGCCGAGTGGCTGGTAGCCCCACGAGCCGCCGAACGGATGCTCGGTGATGGGCAGAAGCTCGACATGCGTGAAGCCGAGCTCGGCGACGTAGGGGATCAGGCGCTCGACGGCGAGATCCCACAGCGAGCCGCGCTGCTCGCCAGGCCTGAGCCACGAGCCGATATGCACCTCATAGATCGAGAGCGGCGCCTGCGGCGCCTGGCGCTGCGCGCGGCTTGCGAGCCACTTGTCGTCGGTCCAACGGAACGGCCGTGGCGAGGGCACGATCGAGGCGGTCCCGGGGGCCAGCTCGGCCTGCTGCGCCACCGGATCGGCCTTGTCGGGCTGGCGCGCTCCGCCCGGGCCCATGATGTCGTACTTGTAGCGCACGCCGGCGGCGACCCGCGGCACGAACAGCTCCCAGATGCCGGAGGGATGGCGCAGCCGCATGGGATGGCGCCGCGCGTCCCATGAATTGAAGTCGCCGATCACCGCGACGCGCTCGGCGTTGGGCGCCCATACCGCGAAGCGCACGCCCTGCACGCCGTCGATGGTGACGACGTTGGCGCCGAGCGCATCGGCCAGATGGAAGTGGCGACCCTCGTTGAACAGGTGCAGGTCGAGCTCGCCCAGCACCGGCCCGAAGGCGTAGGGATCCTCGGTCTCCTGCACCGCGGCCGGCCACTGGATGCGCAGCAGATAGGGCGAGGCGTCGGCCACGGCGCCCTCGAACAACCCTGACTGGACCTCGGCCAACGCTCCCAGCGAGGCACGATCGGCGCGGCGCAGCGCCTCGACCGACTGCGCGCCCGGCAGATAGGCACGGATGGTGCGGCCGTCGGGCCCGTCATGCGGCCCCAGCACGCGGAAGGAGTCGCGATGACGCGCCGTCGTCAGCGCCTCGACCTCGCCGCGGTCGAGCTGCGGCCTGGTCATCTCGTTCACGCGTCGCTCCGAGCAGCTTTGAGAAGGCGTCTGGCGATGCGCGCCAGCCCGGTCATCGGGACGGCGAGCCAGCCCGGACGGTTGGCCGCCTCATAGCCCACTTCGTAAGCTGCCTTCTCGAGCAGGAAGAAATCGAGCAGCGCATCGCCGCCCATGTCCGGCAGTCCGGCGGCCGCCTCGCGATAGGCATCGACGAAGGCCTTTTCCGATCCCTCGCGCAGCCGCGTCACCAGCCGCTGCCGCCGCCCTGGAGAGAGACGGCTGGCAACCACGTTCTTGGGATCGATCGCCGTGGCGGCCGCATAGTCGATCGAGCGCAACAGGCCAGCGACGTCGCGCAGGGGACTGGCCTTGCGGCGGCGCTCCTCGAGGGGCCGCGCCGGCTCGCCCTCGAAGTCGATGATGTAGGCATCGGCACTGGCGACCAGCACCTGGCCCAGATGGAAGTCGCCATGGATGCGCGTCATCAATGTGCCCTCGCCGTGCCTGGCGAGGCGCCGCAACGTCTCCTGCAAGGCCTCACGGCCGGCGAGCAATTGCTTGGCCTGAGCCTCGAGCGCCTCGGTGTCCCAGTCCTTGCGATCGGCGAGGGCATCGAACGCCCGGGCAAGAAGCTCCGATGCCCGCGCGATCCAGGCATCGACATCCTCCGCCGTGGCCCGCCGCGGCGCGAAAGCCGGATCGTCGGTCGGCTGCGCCAGCACGACGTGCATGTTGCCGAGCTGCCGGCCGATCGTGGCGGCGAAGGCATGATAGTCGCGGATATCGTCGCCGCGCGCCTCCGCCGTGGCCTCGCGGCTCGTCGTGGCGTCGAACGCGCGATTGGACTGGTCCAGGACCCACGTCCAGGCATCACCCTGGTTACGGATGAAGGCCTGGGCCACGGCGAGCGCATGGCGCTTTCCCTCGTTGTCGATGCGGCTCACCTCGCCCAGCAGGGCCGGTGCATTGGCGAAACCGTGCGATGTGAGGTAGCGGCTCATCTCGGCTTCGGGATGCTCGCCGGTCGAGACGGAGCGGAAGATCTTCAGCATCACGGCATCGTCTACGATCAGCGAGCTGTTCGATTGCTCGGCGGTCAGCCACATGACCTGCGCGTCAGCCGGCCGGCGCAACACCTCGACCTTGTCGGGCATGGGCTCGAAGACGATCTGGCCTTCCGTCGTCTCGAGACGCTCGCCATTGGCCAGCGCCTCCAACATGCGGCGGGCGAAGATCGGCAGGGAGAAGGCATCCGTCAGCAATCCGACCCGCCGGCCGCGGCGCACGCGCGCGAGTGCCAGCTGCGAGGGCAGCGCGGCCGTCGGCTCGTCCTCCCAGCACATCGACAGCGGCACCTGCCATCGGCTCGTGACGCCGTCGGCCTGGACCTCGATCTCGGCCAGCAGCAGTTCGCGCTCGCCGCCCAGCCGCGCCAGGTAGGCGATGTGCGACGATTGCAGCGTCTTGTCCTTGGCGCCGAACCAGCGGCGTTTCTGCAGGTAAGGCGGCAGGGTCTCGCGTTCCAGCACAGACGCCGCCGCCTCCAGGGCCTGATCGAGCTGGTTGCGCACTACGACAGTGACATAGTCCGGCATCGGCTCGGGCGCGGGCGTGTGCCAGGACGGCGCCTCGGTCTCGGTCGTCAGGATGAACCAGTAGAAGCCGTAAGGCGGAAGGGTGAGCAGATAGCTGAGCTGGCCGATCGGCGGGAACAGCGAGCCGCCGGTCAGCTCGACGGGCACGCGGCCGGTAAACTCGGAGAGGTCGAGCTCGACCGCCTGCGGCGCGCGCGAGACGTTGGCGACGCAGAGAATGACCTCGCCATCGAGCTCGCGCAGATAGGCGAGCACCTTGCGGTTCTTCGGGTAGAGGAAACGCAGCGAGCCGCGCCCGAAGGCGGCGTGCATGCGGCGGATGACGAGCGTGCGCCGGGTCCAGTGCAGCAGCGAATGGGCATCGCGCGTCTGGGCCTCGGCATTGATGATCTCGTAGCCGTACAGCGGGTCCATGATGGTGGGCAGCGCCAGCGCCGCTGGATCGGCGCGCGAGAAACCGCCGTTGCGGTCGGGCGACCATTGCATCGGGGTGCGCACGCCATCGCGATCGCCCAGCCGGATGTTGTCGCCCATGCCGAGCTCGTCGCCGTAGTAGATGACCGGTGTGCCGGGCATGGAGAACAGCAGGAAGTTCATCAGCTCGATGCGGCGGCGGTCACGCTCGAGCAGCGGTGCGAGCCGGCGGCGGATACCGAGATTGAGCCGAGCGCGGCGGTCGGTCGCGTAAGTCTGCCAGAGATAGTCGCGCTCCGAATCCGTCACCATCTCGAGCGTCAGCTCGTCGTGATTGCGCAGGAAGATCGCCCACTGGCAGGTCTCGGGGATCTGCGGCGTCTGGCGCATGATGTCGGTGATGGGGAAGCGGTCCTCGCGGGCCAGCGCCATGTACATGCGCGGCATCAGCGGGAAGTGGAACGCCATGTGGCATTCATCGCCGTTGCCGAAATACTCCTTGGTGTCCTCCGGCCATTGGTTGGCCTCGGCCAGCAGCACGCGGTCGGGATAGTGGGTGTCGATCTCGGCCCGGATGCGCCGTAGCACGTCGTGGGTCTCGGGCAGGTTCTCGTTGTTCGTGCCCTCGCGCTCGACCAGGTACGGCACGGCATCGAGCCGCAGGCCATCGACGCCGAGATCGAGCCAGAAGCGCATGACGCCCAGCACCGCGTCCATCACAGCCGGGTTGTCGAAATTGAGGTCGGGCTGGTGGGCGTAGAAGCGGTGCCAATAGTAGGCGTTGGCGGCGGCATCCCAGGTCCAGTTCGAGCGCTGGGTATCGAGGAAGATGACGCGCGTGCCGCTGTATTTCTGGTCGTTGTCCGACCAGACATAAAAGTCGCGCTCGGGCGAGCCCGGCGGCGCCAGGCGGGCGCGCTGGAACCAGGCATGTTGATCAGAGGTATGATTGATCACCAGCTCGGTGATGACGCGTATGCCGCGCCGATGGGCCTCATCGAACAGGCGCTTGGCGTCGTCGAGCGTGCCGTATTCGGGATGGACGGCGGTGTATTCAGCGATGTCGTAGCCGTCATCGAGCCGTGGCGACGGATAGAAGGGCAGCAACCACAGCGTGTTGACGCCAAGGTCGGCGATGTAATCGAGCTTGGAGATCAGGCCGGGGAAATCGCCGATGCCGTCATTGTCGGAATCGAAGAACGACTTGATGTGAAGCTGGTAGATGATCGCGTCCTTGTACCAGAGCGCATCCTGGGCGATGGGCAGCTGGGCGGCGGCAAGAGGAGCGTTCACGGCCGGCCCCCCATCGGCGCGATGCGCCAGATGGCGAAGGGCAGCTCCGCCGGATCGAGACGAACGCGCTGTACCTTGCCCTGCCAGACGAAACGGTTGGCGCGCATCAGATCCTCGACCTCGACGGCGCCATTGTCGGGCAGCTTCCACTCCCACAACGGCACTTCGAAGGACGCTTCCTGCGCGTGGTGCGGATCGAAGCTGACGGCGACGAGGATCATCTCCGCGCCGTCGGGTGACAGCTTGCCATAGACCAGGACCTGGTCGTTGAAGGCGCTATAGAAGCGCACGCCGAGATGGCTGTGGAGCGCGGGGTACAGGCGACGCAGGCGGTTGAGCGCGGTGATCTCGGCCACGATGTTGCCGGCCGCGTTGAAATCGCGCTGCCGCACCTCGTACTTCTCCGAATCGAGGTATTCCTCGCGCCCGGGCAGGGCCGCGGACTCGCAGAGCTCGAAGCCGGAATAGACGCCCCACAGGCCGGACAGGGTCGCAGCCAAGGCCGCCCGGATCAGGAAGCCGGCGCGGCCCGAGCTCTGCAGGAAATAGGGATTGATGTCGGGCGTGTTGACGAAGAAATGCGGCCGGTAATAGTCGGCCGCTTCCGTCGTGGTCAGCTCGCGCAGATAGTCGGCGATCTCGCCCTTGGTGTTGCGCCAGGTAAAGTAGGTATAGGACTGCGAGAAGCCGATCTTGGCGAGGCGATACATCATGGTGGGCCGCGTGAAGGCCTCGGCCAGGAAGATCACATCGGGATGGCGGCCGCGGACATCGGCGATCATCCACTCCCAGAAGGGCAGCGGCTTGGTGTGCGGATTGTCGACCCGGAAGATCCGCACGCCCTCGCCGACCCAGTGCAGCACGACATCGCGCAACGCCAGCCACAGCTCGGGCGCCGCGCCTTCGGCATGGAAGTCGACGTTGACGATGTCTTCGTACTTCTTGGGCGGGTTCTCGGCGAAGCGGATCGAGCCGTCGGCGCGACGACGGAACCACTCAGGGTGCTGGGTCAGCCAGGGATGGTCGGGCGAGCACTGGATGGCGAAGTCGAGCGCGATCTCGAGGCCATGCTCGCGGGCAGCGGCCACCAGCCGGCGGAAATCCTCCGGCGTGCCGAGGGCTGCGTGGATCGCGTCGTGACCGCCGTCGCGGGCGCCGATGGCATAAGGACTGCCGGGATCGTCGGGTGCGGCCTTCAAAGCATTGTTGCGGCCCTTGCGGTTGGTAGCGCCGATCGGATGGATGGGCGGGAAATAGAGGACGTCGAACCCCATGTCGCGAACGCGCGGCAGGTGGGCAACGACGTCGTTGAACGTCCCCAGGGAGCGCGGGAAGAGCTCGTACCAGCTCGCGAACTCCGCCTGCGGCCGTTCGACCTCGACGGCGATCTCGGGATGCCGGCACGGCAGGGTGGGAACCTCCGTCGCGGCGACCAGATGATGCGTTTCGGCAGCCGTCAGCAACCGAACCGCGGCCTCCGTATCGGCGCGATCCAGCCTGGTGACGAGCTCGCCAAGGCCGAGCCTGCGCAAGTAGGCGGCGGCATCGGCAATGTCGACGGCGACGTCGACGCCGGCACGGCTCTTGACCTCGAGAGCGTGGCTCAGGCTACCGTACTCGTCGCGCCAGGCCTCGATGGTGAAGAAATGCCGGCCGATCCGCCGAGGCATGATGGCGCCGCGCCAGCGGTCGTTGCCGAGCGGCGTCATGGTCGAGCGCCGCCATTCCGACTCGCCCGCCTCGCGCCACAGCAGTTCCGCGGCCAGAACGTCATGCCCGTCGGCGAAGATGTCGGCCTCCACGGCGACCGGCCGGCCGATGACGCGTCGGACCGCGAAGCCCGGCGCCTGGGGGACGACGCGGTCGATCACCACCGGAGAACGCGCCGCCACGGCGCTGGCCGAACGCAGTTTACCGTCGTTCTTTACCGGATCGATGGCATCGAGCTCGGCCACCAGCACCTCGCCTGGCTGCAGGTGATAGGGCATCGATCGTCCGTTGAGCAGGCGGGGCTCGCCCAGCACGGTGCCGGCCACCGGATCGAGCGGACTCAAGCTCACCGGCACAGCCTGGTTCCGGGCGGTGTCGTTGTTGATCAGAACGACAAGTCCATGCTGCGCCTGCCGTGGATCCGCCGCGTCGAGACGCACCAGCGCCGTCACTGCCGCCGACGACCCGGTCAGGCGACGAACGGCCTTCGTCGGCCGGCGGCGACGTTGGAGATCGGTGGTCGCCCGTCGAATCTCGTCTTCGATGTCGATGGCAAATCCTTCCGGCAGGAACAGGCCGTCGGTCGTGGCGGCGGCGAGCTGCAGCGTACGACTCCGTGCGGCAACGTCGGCCGGCAGGCTGCGCGCTTCGGCGACGACGCCTATGATCGGCGCAAGGCGCGCAAGCGAATCAAGTTCCTCGACGTACCAGGCGGCGCTTCCATCCCACCAGGCAGTGGAGGCGAAGACGCCGTCGAGGCCTGCATCCACCAGTTCGCCATGGCGCGACCAGGCGAGGCCTGGCGTCCAAGCCCACAAGGCGCAAGCGGCCTCGCGGCGGGTCGCGGCAACGATCGCATGCAAGGCGCCGGCCGGCAGAAGACCGAGGCCCAGGAGGCGGAAGGCTGCAGCTCCCGCATCGGCCAGTCGCACAAGGTGCGAAGCCCACCAAGATGCCACCTGATCGGCGTCGGGGCGCACGGTGACGGCGTGCGCGATGGAAGGGTCGAGGTGCGGATCGACGACATCGCTTTGATACCGGCGCTCGAACAAATCCCCGGCCTGGTGGGCACTGACCCCGTCGGCCGCCAGCCGGTCAAGGACGACGTCGAGGCAAAGGCGCAGGCCCCGCCGTTCACACAGGACGGCAATCTCGTGGACCGCATCTTCGATCGAACCGCCAATCCCGAGGCCGGGGTTCGGCTTGGCAAGATCGCTGATCAACAAAGGATCGTTGCGTCGGGCCAGGAAGGGATTGAGACAGACGTGGTCGAGGCCCAAATCGGCGGCCCGGGCCAGCCGCAGCTGCCAATCGCCGGTGCCTTGAAAGTCATCAAAACAGCAAATGGCAGGCGCCTGCAACTGCAAGCGCCGACACGCCTCCCCCACCCCGGCCGATCCGACCGTGGACTTCAAGCACCTGCCCATACATTAGAAACTGCCAAAGCCGCCTCAGGTTGCGAGGAAATGATCGCGATTCGGGAACTTGTCAGACTATTTGACCAACTCGCGGGCCGGTCGCCACTCTGGCTGGCCATGTGTCGCTACCTACGCACCGTGAGGTCTATGGCCGCTGCTTCCGGATTTCCGCTTCTTGGGTTTCTCTCCCCTTTCGGCTCCCGCGCGTTTAGCTGCGTGTCTGCGTTCCACGCCGCCGCGAGTGTCCAATATGTTACATGTCGTCAGCGGCTTGCCTACGTGAAAATCCACCGGTCAGAGGAAGGTAACGCGCGCCTCGCGCCCTAATATCGCGGGAAAAGTCACACCGCCGTCGGCCTGGATCTCGACCTCGATCTGGCGGACGCTGGCCACGCCGAGATCGGCTTCGCTGCGCTTCTCGCGTTTCACGGTCATGGGGTCGATGGCGATCTTGCCCCTGTACACCGTGGGGCTGCCCCGGAAAGTCACCTCGACCGGTGCGCCCGTCTTCAGGCGGGGCAGATGCAGCTCGTCGACCGTCGCAAAGACCCGCAGTTTTTTCATGTCGACGACCTTGGCGATACCCAGGCCCGACGCCATCTCGCCCTGGCGTGAATTGATCTGGGTGACGACGCCGTCGATGGGCGAGCGGACGAGCGACTCGTCGCGGATGCGCAACGCCTGATCGAGCGCCGCCTCCAGCCGGATGATGTCCACGGCATTCTGTTCGAGGTCGATAGCCAGCCGCCGCTTGCTGAGTTCGAGGCTGGCCCGCTGGTTCTTGATGCTCTGCTCGGCCAGCCAGACTTCGAGTTCCTTTTCCTCGGGCGGCTTGCCGGAACGGTTGCGCCGCATGGTCGACAGCCGCTCGTTCTCGATCGCCGACTTCAGAGCATCTTCCTCGAGCTGGATGTTGACGACGCGAGTTCCTTTCAGGATGGTGTCGCGCGTCCGCTCCGCCTTCAGGAGGTTGTTCTCGGCGATCTTCACGCCGACCTCGGCCGTCGGATAATTGGCCATCACGGCGATGATCTCGTCGCGCTTGACGGTCTGCCCTTCCTTGATGCGCAGTTCCTTCAGCACCGAACCGCCATTGGGGTCGTTGGCGATCATCACCGTGCCGGCCGGAGCCTCGGTATAACCACGCGCGATCAGCGGGCCGCTGGTCTGCAGCGCGGAGGTCGTGCCATTGGCGGTCTGCTGGCTGCGGGCAATCCATGCCGCGGCCACGGCGACGGCCACCACCGCGACCGTACCGGTCATGATCCGCTTCATCGTTCCGCTGTTCGTCACTACCCGCCGCCTTCGTCGTCCCTGCGTGCCCTGTCAGACCCGCCCTGTCGCTGCCCCTTCACCAGGGAACATTTGCGCAAAAAATGACTACCTTTCAATGGGGTCAGGCCCATTCCGACGCCAATATGACGGCCCATTGTGGCCAAATTCGATTGATCCGCACCGGCGCCGCCATCCGTCGACCAGGAGGCGCGGGCCTATGACGCAGGGGACATACTCCTCCTATTTTGTCGCCTTGTCGAAGGCGAGGCCGAAACCGAGCAAGGGCACGTCGATGTTGATCGTTCGCTTGTTGGTATCCTGGAGCGCGATCTTGAGCGTTGTGCCGTTTCGTAGCGACGCCAGGAACGGATCCTTCAGGGGCACCGTAACGATGCAGCCCGCATTGGTGCAGGTTTGCACCGGGAGCCGCTCCACGGCGCCATTGTCGACCTCGAGCTGCACCGGCTCGGTCAGACTGATGCCCAGCGGAAGCTGGATCGTAAGGGTCGGCGCCTTGGTGTCGGGAGCAATGCGCGCGGTGAGCTGCGCCACGAGCTGCTTGTCCTCGCGGTTGACCATCTGCTGGATGGCGCGGCAGTCCAGGACCTTGCCATCGCTGGTGCATTCGACGCGCCAGCCGGCGATGGCGTCCTGGGCGGACGATGGCGCCGCAGCACCAAACCCGGCGACGAGCGATGCGACAAGCGCCAGAACGCGACGGCGGCTACCTGATCTCATGCCTTGGGCTCCCTTGGGCGCGATAATCGCGAACTCGTGTCCGGATGCAAGAGGCGCTACATCTTCAACAGCCACGCCTCGACGCTACCCTTGCCCTTGACCTCGATCTCGCCGCGCGGTTCGAACACGAATTGATCCTTCAGCTTCTCATAGACCGGCCGCGTCACCTGGATCATGTCGGGCAAGCCGCCCGATTCCATGCGGCTCGCCAGGTTCACCGTGTCGCCCCACAGGTCGTAGATGTACTTGCTCTTGCCGATGAGGCCGGCCACGACCGGGCCGCTGTTGATGCCGACCCTGAGTTTCATCGAGACCTTGTGCTCCATTGCGTGCTCGCGGGTGATGTGCACCACCCGGATCGCCATGCGCACCATGCGCGCGGCATGGTCGGGCACCGGCACCGGCAGGCCGCACACCGCCATATAGGCGTCGCCCACCGTCTTGATCTTCTCGATGCCGAGCTCCCGGGCGGCCTCGTCGAAGCGGCTGAACAGGCCGTTGAGAAGCGTCACGACCTCGGCCGGCGGCATCTCCGACGACATTGCGGTGAAACCGACGATATCGGCGAAGGCCACCGTGACCTCGGCAAAGCCGTCGGCGATGCCCTTCTCGCCGCCGCGCAGCCGATTGGCGATCGGCCCGGGTAGCACGTTCAGCAGCAGTTCCTCGTTCTCGCGGTTCTTGTTCGCGATGACGAGGTTCTTCTCGTTGATCTCGTCGACCATGCCGTTGAAGGCAAGGCAGAGCTGGCCGATCTCGTCGCGCGTGCGCACCATGACGTGGGCATTGTGGTCGCCGGCGGCGAAGCGGCGGACACCGGCGGTGAGCTCGCGCAAGGGCCCGAGCAGCGAGCGCGACAGCCACGCGCCAGTCACGATCACCGCCAGCAGCGCCACCACGCCCACGATGATGAGATCGCGCTCCAGCCGCTTGACCGGCGCGAAGGCCTCCGAGGAGTCGATCTTGGCGATCAGCGCCCATTTGACACCCGACACCCGCACCGGCCCCCACGAGGCGAGCGTCGGGATGCCGCGATAGCCCAGGATCTCGCCGGTGCCCTCGACGCCGCCCAAGGCGGCGCGGCTCGCCTTGGTGTCGACGCGCTGCTGCAGCACCGGCGTGCCGTAGCGGCGGATGTCCTCGATCTCGTGTTGCGGGGTCTGGCCGCCCTTCAGCTCCTCGAAATAGAGGTCGCGATTCTCGAAGAACATGCGCGGGCTGGAGCGGATCAGGAAGTCGGGACCGACCAGGTAGGCCTCGCCGGTGGCGCCCAGGCCCTCGTGGCGCCAGCGCCGGTTGCTGGTGACGATGGTGTCGAGCTCGTCGATCGAGAGCTCGGCCACCAGTACACCGATGACGACGCCTTGGTCGATCACCGGCGCGGCCATGAAGGCCTCCGGCTTGCCATTGGACGGCAGGTAGTCGGCGAAATCCTCGAGGCAGGTCGCCGAAGGGTCGGGCGCCTGCCCGCAACGCGCCGCAGCCGCGGCGAGGTTGGAGGTCCGATACGGGCCGGCGCGCAGCGATGTGCCGAACTCGGCGTCCTTCTCCACCGAGTAGATGATGCGGCTGGTGCGATGGTCGACCAGCAGGAAGTCGGCGAAGTTCAGTGTCGACGCCGCCGTGCGCATCAGCGGATGGTAGTCGCGTGCAGCTTGTTGTAGGTGCCGCCCGCGGCCGGCTCATCGACCAGCTTGCGCCGGTCCTTGGGATAAGGATTGTCGACGATGTACCAGTCCTGCAGGAAATACGGTGCCGAGCCAACCGGCAGGAACTCATCGACCGGCGTCTTCTCGCCGAGCAGGCGGCGCACCCCCGGCATGTAGTCGGTCTCGTACCAGTTGACGACGCGCTTGCGGACCTCGTCGGGCACCGGCATGGCATCGAGTTCGTCGACGGCCTCGCGGAAGCCGCGCATGGCGTCAACCACCATCTTGGAGGCGGCGAGCAGGCGCAGATCGGCGCGGATGCTGCGGAAGTAGCTCTCGACCTGGTGGGCCTTGGCCTCACGCGTCGCGGTGAGCTGGTTGAAGATCGTCTGCTCTAGCGCGTCGCGGGCACGCACGTAGCCCAGCACGCCGGTGATCAGGACGGCGACCGCGCCAAGCAGGATCAGGATGACGAACAGCTTGGCCGCCAGCCCGAAACGTGTCGGGCGGGCGGCGTCGGAGGTTGCGGCGGCGGTCATGCCGCCGGGTCAGCCTTTCTTCGGCGTATAGGCACCGCCCGACGAGGCGGCCCGCACTTCCGCCGCCGAGCGGGCCTTGCGCAGCAGGACGAGGCGGCGCGCTTCGTCGTCGAGCATGGCGCGGGCATTCTTGACGACGGCCTCCGCATGCACCGGCGGGAACTTCACTGCGCCGTTCTCGTCCATGTGGATGAGGTCGCCTGGCGCCACGTCCATGCCGCCGACCGACACCGGCACATTCACCGACTGCACCGCCATCTCGCCATGCCCCGCCGTGACGCCGCCCAACAGGAGTTGGAAACGCAGCTTGCGGATGGCGTCGATGTCGCGCGACGGGCCATTCGAGATCATGCCGACGCAGCCTACGGCCATCATCGAGCTCACCATCATCTCGCCCGCCAGGCCCGCTTTGTTGTGCAGCTCGGGCGGCCACTTCTGCTGGATCACCAGGATGGTCGGCTTCTTCATGGCGTCGAGCGCGTCGACCACGTCCATGAAGGAGAGACGGCCGGCGAAGTTGGGATCGGGCAGCCCGTAGACGCAGGTCACGGCGTAGCCGACGATCGGTCCCATCTCGGGATAGAGGCAGCGGATCGTGCTGTCGTTGTACCAGTTCTCCGTCCACGGATTGTAGAGGCCGAGGCACAGCGGGTTCTTCGGGTACGTCGCCACCACGTTGGTGATGGTGGGCGTGTCGATCTTGCGCAGCTCGGCGAAGATGCCGTCGGACAGCTGTACGGATGTGTCGGGCATGGAACGCTTCCCCCTTGGTCAATGCTCTGTTCTTGCGCGAATGTCGGCACGCGGCAAGCGTGCAGAACCCGTCCCGTCATGGAACGAAGACGAGGAAGACAAAGATCGCGAACAGGGCGAGATGCACGAACCCCGGCAGGATGTTGGTCCGTCCGCCGCCGAAAGTGACGATGCTGACCGCGAAGGTCAGCACCAGCAGGGCGGTATCGCGCATGTCGACGCCGAGCTCCAGCGGAGCCTTCAGGATCAGGGCGAGGATGCTGACCGCCGGAATGGTGAGGCCAATGGTGGCGAGCGAGGAGCCTAGCGCCAGGTTGAGACTCTTCTGCAGCTCGTTGCGCCGCGCCGCGCCCAGCGCCGCCACGGTCTCGGGCAACAGCACCAGCAACGCGACCAGCAGACCAACGGCCTCGACCGGTGCACCGATCGCCGAGACCACCGTCTCGATCGAGCCCGCGACGCTCTTAGCCAGCAGCACGACGGCGGCCAGACCGACGAGCAGCAGGACCACGCTCTCCCAAAGCCGCCGCGACGCCGGCACCGCGCCATGGTCGCCGCCGCTCACCAGATCCGACAGGAAGTAGTTTCGGTGGCGCACGGTCTGGACGTAAAGGAACACGCCATAGAGCAGCAGCGTGGCGAGAGCGACGAACGCCAACTGGCTCGGCGTGTAGTATGGCCCGGGAACGCTGGTTGTGTGGGTCGGCAGGATCAAGGTCAGGGTCGCGAGCGGTATCAGTACCACCAGATAGGCATTGATCCCCGGGACCTGGAAGCCCTGCTCTCCGTAGCGCAGACCGCCCAAGATGATGCAGAGCCCGACGACGCCGTTGCACACCACCATGATCACCGAGAACACGGTCTCGCGTGCCAGCGTCGGCTGGCCGTCACCCGCCAGCATGATCGACAAGATCAGCGCCACCTCGATCACGGTCACTGCGATGGTGAGCACCAAGGTGCCGTAAGGCTCGCCAGTACGATGGGCGATGACGTCGGCATGATGAACGCAGGCGAACACGACGCCGAGCAGCACGATGATCCCGACGAGGGGCAACACGACCGACAGCACCGGCGACGCTGCAGCAGAAGCCGAGATTGCCGTAGCGGCCATTGCAACGGCGAGACCAACCGGAGGCATTGCCCGCCACAGCCATCGCCTGCGCCCAGCCGCCATCGCTCTCCCTGCTCCCTTCACCGACGATGGCACCATATACGCAAGCCGCGGCAAAGAAACGAGTTTGGCTCTCCAGGATTGCCTGATGAGCCGCGCGACCAATTGTGCGAGCGTCAGTCCGCTGCTGTCGGCCGCGCCCGCGGGCCGGAACGCCGGGCCTTCCACCACTCGCTGAATTCGCCAACCACGCCCTTGCGGAAGGCCATGACGATCACCACGAAGATCGCGCCCTGGATCACCAGCACGAACTCGCCGGCGGCCGCGAGGTAGTTCTGCATGGTGATGATGATGAAGGCGCCGATTACCGGGCCGATGATGGTGCCTAGTCCGCCGACCAGCGCCATCAGCACGACTTCGCCCGACATGGCTGCGCTCACATCGGTGAGCGTGGCGAACTGCAGCACCATCGCCTTGGTGGCGCCGGCCAGGCCCGCCAGGGCCGCCGACAGTACGAAGGCCAGCAGCTTGTAGCGGTCGGCCTCGTAGCCCAGCGACAGGGCGCGCTGCTCGTTGTCGCGGATCGCCTTCAGCACCTGCCCGAACGGTGAATGGATGAAACGATAGATGGCGCCGTAGCCGAACAGGAAGATCGCCAGCACGACGTAGTAGAGGACGCGATCGTCCTTGGTCGGGATCAGGCCACCCAGCAGGGGCTTGCGCACGATGCCCTGCAAGCCGTCCTCGCCATGGGTGAACGGAGCCTGCACACAGAAGAAGTAGATCATCTGGGCGAAGGCGAGCGTGATCATGGCGAAGTAGATGCCCTGGCGTCGGATCGCCAGCGCGCCGGTGACGAGGCCGAGCAGTGCCGCGCCGCCCATGCCCGCCAGCAGGCCGAGTTCCGGAGGCATGTCCCACGCTTTCACCACGTGGCCATAGAAGTAGCCCGCCATGCCGAAGAACATGGCATGGCCGAAGCTCATCAAGCCGGCGTAGCCCAGCAACAGATTGAAGGCGCAGGCGAACAGCGCAAAGCACAGCGCCGTCATCAGGAACACCGGGTAGGCGAACCACGGCGCCGCGAGCGCCAGTACGGCGATGGCGGCGGCGGCGATCAGGCGTTGGCTGGGCGTCATCACTTTGTCTGCCCGAACAGGCCCGCCGGCTTGATCAGCAGCACCAGCGCCATGACCACGAAGATCACGGTGTTGGAGGCCGGCGGATAGAAGAACTTGGTCAGGCCCTCGATCAGGCCGAGGCCGAAGCCGGTGACGATCGAGCCCATGATCGAGCCCATGCCGCCGATCACCACGACGGCGAACACCACGAGCACCAGGTTGGTGCCCATCAGCGGCGAGACCTGCTGGATGGGCGCGGCCAGCACACCCGCCAGTGCGGCGAGGCCGACGCCCAGCCCGTAGGTGAGCGTGATCAGCCGCGGCACGTTGATGCCGAAGGCGCGCACCAGGGTCGGATTCTCGGTCGCCGCGCGCAAGTAGGCGCCGAGCTTTGTACGCTCGATGCCGTACCAGGTGGCGAGGCAGATCACGAGCGCCGCCAGCACGACAAAGCCGCGATAGGTCGGCAGGAACATGAAGCCGAGATTGTAGCCGCCGGAGATCGGGCTGGGATAAGGCGCGCCCGAGGAGCCCCACTTCCACTGGAACAGGCCCTCGATCACCAGCGCCATCCCGAAAGTCAGCAGGAAGCCGTAGAGATGGTCGAGATGGTAGATGCGTTTCAGAAACAGGCGCTCGAGCACGACGCCGATCAGGCCGACGATGATCGGCGCCAGCACCAGCGAGGCCCAGAACGGCACGTCGAGGATGCCGAGCATCAGCCAGGCGGCAAAGGCGCCCATCATGTACTGCGCGCCGTGCGTGAAGTTGATCACGTTCAGCATGCCGAAGATCACGGCAAGCCCCAGGCTCAGCATGGCGTAGAAGGCGCCGTTGATCAGGCCGAGCAGGAGCTGGCCGAACAGGGCCTGGGGCGGGATTCCGATGAGCTCGAACATGGCGTTACACCCCCAGATACGCCTGCAGCTTGCCGATGTTCTGCTTCACGTCGCCCGCCGTCATGATGTCGACGACGTGGCCGTCCTCCATGATGTAATGGCGGTCGGCGACAGTAGCGGCGAAATGGAAGTTCTGCTCGACCAGCAGGATGGTGAAGCCGCGGCCCTTGAGCTGGCGGATGATGTCACCGATGCGCTGGACGATGACCGGCGCCAATCCTTCGGTCGGCTCGTCGAGCAGCAGCAAATTGGCGCCGGTGCGCAGGATGCGGCCGATCGCCAGCATCTGCTGCTCGCCGCCCGACAGCTTGGTGCCCTGGCTGCGCCGCCGCTCCTGCAGATTGGGAAAGAGCTGGTAGATCTCGCCGAGGCTCATGCCGCCCGGCCGCACCATTGGCGGCAGCAGCAGGTTCTCCTCGACGTTCAGGCTCGAGAAGATGC
>WHTW01000078.1 GCA_009377525.1 Rhodospirillales bacterium | reverse complement strand
GATCGGGGAAGGTGCCGCGCTTGCGCCGGCGGCGCTTCTCGGCGGCGCAGGTCTGGTCGTAGACCAGCACGGTGAGGCCCGGGATGTCGCGCAGCTCGCGCTGCACGGCATCGAGTTCGTCGCGATGACGGATCGTGACGCCGTGAGCGAACTCGGTGCCCTTCGGATACTTGTCGGGCTCGTCGGTGACGACCACGACCTTCTTGGCGCCTTCGGCTGCCACCTGCTTGGTGATCTCGGGCACCGAGAGAGGGCCGTCATGTGGCTGGCCGCCAGTCATGGCGACGGCGTCGTTGAACAGGATCTTGTAGGTGATGTTGACGCCGGCGGCCGAGGCCTGGCGGATCGCCATCAGGCCGGAGTGGTAGTAGGTGCCGTCACCCAGGTTCTGGAAGATGTGATTGTCGCCGCTGAACGGCGCCTGGCCGACCCACGGTACACCTTCGCCGCCCATGTGTGAGATCAACGCCGTGCGCCGTTCGGGCATCCAGATCGCCATGCCGTGGCAGCCGATGCCGGCCATGGCGCGACTACCATCCGGCACGCGCGTCGACGTGTTGTGCGGGCAGCCCGAGCAGAAGTATGGCGTGCGCGCCACCTTGGCCGGCGGTGCCGCCAGAAGCTTCTCCTTGGCTTCGAGGCGGGCCAGCCGCTGCTTGAGCTCAGGCGATTCGCCCATGTGCTTCATGAGGCGGCCCGCGATCACCATGGCCACACCGGTCGGCGTCAGCTCGCCTTCGCTCGGCAGGATGATGTGGCCGGTCTCGTCGGCCTTGCCTATCACCAGCGGCCGGCGGTCGGCCGGCATGTTGTAGAGAAGATGGACGAGCTGCTCTTCCAGGTTCGAGCGCTTCTCCTCGATGACGATCACTTCCTGCAGGCCTTCGGCGAAGCGGCGCGCACCTTCCGGCTCCAGCGGCCAGGTCATGCCGACCTTGTAGAGGCGGATGCCCAGCGCCTTCGCGCGCTCCTCGCTGATGCCGAGATCTTCCAGAGCCTGGCGCGTGTCGAGATAGGCCTTGCCCGTGGTCATGATGCCGATGCGCGCCCTGGTGCCTGACTGGGGCGGATCGATCACCGTGCGGTCGAACCCGTTGGCGCGCACGAACGCCTTGACCGCCGCCATCTTGGGTCCATGCAGGCGCTTCTCCGCTTCCATGGGCGGATCGGGATTGCGGATGCCCAGTCCACCCGGCGGCAGCTGGAAGTCGGTGGGCATGACGATCCTGATGCGCTCGGGGTCGACCCACACCGAGGCACCCGACTCGACCGTTTCGGAGATCGCCTTGAAGCCGATCCAGCAGCCCGAGTAGCGCGACAGCGCAAAGCCCAGCAGGCCGAAGTCGAGATATTCCTGCACGTTTGCCGGATTGATCACCGGGATCATGGCGGCGGAGAACACCTGCTCGCTCTGATGCGGCAGGGTCGAGGACTGGGCGCCATGATCGTCGCCCGCCAGCACGATCACGCCGCCATGCGGCGAGGAGCCGGCGGCGTTGCCGTGCTTCAGCACGTCCATCGAGCGGTCGACGCCGGGGCCCTTGCCGTACCAGATCGAGAACACGCCATCGACCTTGGCGCCGGGGAACAGGTTGACCTGCTGGGTGCCCCACACCGCGGTGGCGGCGAGGTCCTCGTTGATGCCCGGCTGGAAGTGGATGTTGTTTTCCTTGAGGTACTTCTTGGCCGTCCACAGCGCGTGGTCGTACATGCCGAGCGGCGAGCCGCGGTAGCCCGAGATGAAGCCGCCGGTGTTCAGCCCGGCGGCGAGGTCGCGCCGGCGCTGCATCATGGGCAGGCGCACCAGCGCCTGGATGCCGGTCATGTAGACCCGGCCCTTGTCGAGGCGGTAGCGGTCCTCCAGCGCGTAGTCTCCGAAAACCAGCGGGACGGGAGTGGCGACGGTCATCGCGGAAAGCCCTCCGAAAGCGGCGGCGTGAATGGGCATTTATGTCGGCCAAAGCATAGCGGGCAGAAGCGGCGAGGGGAAAGGCCGCTCCGTCACCTGCGTGGGACCAATTTCGCATCCTTCGACCGCTCTCGACCGTTGTCGTCGGGACCACCCAGGAGGACTCTCATGGGTTTCAAGACGATCCTGCTGCATGTCGACACAGGCCGCAGCGCGCTGGCGCGGCTGAAACTCTCGGCTGATCTTGCGGCGCGCTTCGCGGCGCATGTCGCGGGCCTCTACGTCCGCCGGCCGTTCCAGGCTCCGGCCTTCAGCGACGCGGGCCCGGCGATGGACAGCCTCTACAGGACCTACGAGAACGGCGTGAAGGCCGACGAGGCCATCGCCACGGCGGCGTTCAGGGAGGCGATCGGCAGTACCAGCCTCTCAAGCGAATGGCGCGTGGCCGATGGGCTGGCCGAGGAGGTCGTGGCGGCCTACGCCCGCTATGCCGATCTGGTGGTCGTCGGGCAGGCGGAACCGGATGCTGCGGCAACGACAACGCCATCGGACCTCGCCGAGACGGTCGGCATGGCGGGCGAACGGCCGGTGCTCATCGTGCCCCATATCGGCGTGGCCAGGCCGCCGGGAAAGACGGTGATGCTGTGCTGGAACGGCACCCGCGAAGCGGCACGGGCGGCGACCGGCGCGCTGCCGATCCTCAAGAAGGCCGACCAGGTGATCATCCTGCTCATCGATCCCGAGGCCGATGGCGATCCAGAAGGGCCGGGTGTCCGCGTCGCCACATGGCTTGCCCGCCATGGTGTGGATGCAATCGTCAAGCGCGACACGGCGGGCGATTCGGATGTCGGCGAGATCATCCTGTCACGCGCCGCCGACCAGGATGCCGATCTCATCGTCATGGGCCTTTACGGCCATTCGCGCATGCGCGAGTGGGTGCTGGGCGGTGCGAGCCGCACCCTGTTGGCCAGCATGACCGTGCCGCTACTCGTTGCGCACTAGACGATCGATTCCATGAAACTGCTCATATGCAGTACTCACTTTCGTCAGGAAATTCAGGCGGTTTCGAGAGCAACGATATGATTCGAACTTTGGAAGCGCCCGACTAGTTGGTCGGCTTTCTGCCCTGCTTGTAGTTGGCGATCGCCGCCTTGAGCATGCGGTACTCGGTGCAGCCGAAGACGCAGAGCGAATCGAGCCGCGCCAGCATCTGGCCGGCCTCGGCCGGACGGTCGAGCATCAGGTAGGCCTCGCCGAGATATTCGTGGGCGCCGAGATGCTTGGGATCGATGGCGAGCGCCTGCTGGTAGTACTGCAGCGAACCGTTCGGGTTGCCCGAGGCGCGCGTCGAATAGCCCAGCAGGTTGTAGGCGTCGGCATTGCGCGGATTGCGCTGCACCACCTGCTGCAAGAGGGGAATGGCGCCGGCGTAGTTCTTCTGATCGACCATCGCCTTGGCTTGCGCGAAGGCGGGATCGGCCGGCACCGCGGGCGTGGCCGCTGCCGGCCTGGGCGAATCGGCGCCGCCGCCGGCTGCGAAGGTCGCAATCGGAAGTCCAAGAGCGAGTAGTGCCGCCGAAGCAAAAACGGTCGGGCGCATGATTCACCTCCTCGGGTTGCCGAATTGTCGCCGGGCACATCGGGCGAGCAACGAAAATCTCATGACATTGCCGTGAGTTCGACCACCTTCTTGACGGCACGTACCGTCAAACGGCCCTGGCGGCCGCGGATCTCGACGTCGTGGCTTTCATGGGCGCCAAGATCGATTCCGGCGCGGTCGAGCAGCTCCTGTGAGACGACCAGCTCGGCGGTGAACTCCTTGGTCAGCGTCTCCAGGCGGCTGGCGATGTTCACCGTGTCGCCGATCGCCGTCAGCTGCGTGGTGCGTGCGTAGCCCATCTCGCCGACGATGGTCGGGCCGGAATGCAGGCCGATGCCGATGCGCAACGGCTGGTCGAGATCGCCCGACAGCGCCTCGTTGAGATCGCTGAGCGCCTCGCCCATGCGCCGCGCCGCATCGAGCGCCTGACGGCAGGCGATCTGCGGTTCGCTGTTGAGGCCGAAGATCGCCATCACGCCGTCGCCGATGAACTTGTCGAGCCGGCCGCCCGCCGACTCGATGGCCTGGCCGGTGGCGCGGAAATAGCGGTTGAGCAGGAACACCACGTCGTACGGCAGCTTGCCCTCGGAGATCGAGGTGAAGCCGCGGATGTCGGCGAACAGGATGGCGACGTAGTGCTCGCCGCCATGCGCCTGCGGCAGGCGGCGATAGGCCTCGACCGGGCCGGCCGAGGCGGGCAGGAGAGGCGTCACGCGATAGTGGCCGGGCGGCGGGCGGAGCTGGCAGGCCAGCCGCACATTGGCCGGCGCGCCGACGCGCGCCAGCACCTTCTGCTCTTCGGCCGAGGGCTCGGGCAGCTTGGTGCGATCCTGGCCACCGATGCGCACCCGGCAGGTCGAGCAGCGACCGCGGCCGCCGCACACCGAGGCGTGCGGGATGCCGGCGATGCGGCTCATCTCGAGGATGGTGAGGCCGGTCGGCTGGGCGATGCTGCGGCGTTCGTCGTAATCGAGGCGCACGACTCCGGCGCGGCTCTCCCACAGGTCGCGCAGCGGGCGTGCGCTCAGCGCGCCAACCAGCAGCACCAGCGCGCCGATCTGCAGGTTGCGCGAGATGGCATAGAGATTGTCGATGCCTTCCTGCGTCGGCACATGCACGCGCGCGAACAGGTTGGCGAGGAATCCCGGCTGCTGGGCGAGGTCGGCGACGTCGCGCAAGGCGATGGCGGCGCCCGCGATGCCGCCCACCGGCACCAGCAAGGCGATGGCGTAGAGCAGCGGCAGCCAGGTGCGATACCAAGGGCGCAGGCGCCAGGCGAAGTGCAGGCCGATGCAGGCATGCAGCCAGACGACGACGGGCAAGGCGAATTGCCGCGCGATGCCGGTCCAGTCGCCGACCACCAGCGAGCCCAGCACCCAGGGATAGCCGGACTCGACGCCATAGAGCTCTTGCGCCAGCCGGGTGCCGACGACGTGTATGGCGGCCAGCGGGATGATCAGCACGCCCAGGATCCATTGCGTCCATTCCCAGGACGACAGCTTCAGCGCGCGCCGCCGGTAGAGCGACCACAGGGCGAGGAAGAAATGGCCGAACAGCGCGCCGTAGAGCACGGTCTGGCCGACCGGATTGTGCCAGATGAGGACGAACCAGTGCCGGCCCGCCTCGAGCACGCTGAGCGAGATCAGGCCGAGCGTGTGGTTCAGCAGATGCGTGACGACATAGAAGAACAGCACATAGCCCGACCAGAGGCGGAGCCGGCCGACCATGACGCTATTTCAGCAGCGGCAGCACCGCCTCTGGCGGCCGGCCGATGGCGGCGCGCTTGCCGGCGACTACGATCGGCCGCTGCGTCAGCACGGGATACGCGGCGATCGCCTTCACGATATCGGCCCGGTTGAGATCGGCTTTCTTCTTCTTGAGTGCCTTGAACCCGGCCTCGCCGTCGCGGATCAACGCGCCAGGCTCGCCACCGACCATGTCCAGGAGCTTCTCGACCTCGGCCTTGCCGGGTGGCTCCTTCAGGTATTCGCGAATGACCGGCGCGACGCCCTTCTTCTTCAGGAGCTCGAGCGTCTCGCGCGATTTGCTGCAGCGCGGGTTGTGCCAGATCGTGATGGTCATCGCTTTCCCCTCGTCGACTCGGACTCCTCTCCCCCGCTAGGGGGAGGGGAATCCGACTCGCTGGGGAGGTAAGCAAGCCCGTCATTCGTCGTCCAGTGCATCGGGGCTCGTTGCGTCGATCACCTTTTTGGCAACATCGAAGGCGAAGCCGACGCGGGCCATCGCGGCGAGGTCGCGCAGGCGCCTGTCCTTGCGGTCCTTTTCCGGCCGGAATGGTCCGAGCCGCCGCCGCCGCGCCAACGCGACGGCCGCTTGCCATTCGCGTTTCGCCGGATCGGTGTCGAGCTCCTCGTCGAGGGCGGCCATCGCCAGCTCGAGCGTGTCGCCGTCGACGCCGGCATGCTTGAGCTTCTGGCGCGTCAGCCGGCTCGACGTGCCGCGCCGATGCAGCGCGCGCGCCTTGGTCTGGGCGAACTCCTTGTCGTTGATGGCGCCGGCCTCGACGAACTTCGCGACGATCGCCTCGATCGCCTGCTCGACGTTCTCCATCACCGGCGCGTCCGCCATCTCGGCTTTGCGAACGCGACGGTTCAGCACGCGGCGTAGGCCTTCGGCCGTCGCGGGATAGCGTTCGAGATAGAACGCGGCAGCATTCCGCAGGTACTTCGCGGTGATCGGACGCGCCGGACGTTTCACGCTCAACCGCGCAACGGGATGCCGACCATCGCCTGCAGCTCGTCGATCGCCACGTCGGGATCGCCGACCTTGATCGTGCGCATGCCGAGCGCGCGGGCGGGCTTCAGGTTGATGCCGAGGTCGTCGAGGTAGATGCAGTCCTGCGGCGGCACGCCCAAAAGGTCGCAGGCGTGCTGGTAGATGCGCGGATCTGGCTTGCGCACCCCGAGCTTGCTCGATTCCACGACGTGCTCGAACAGCGTCATGATCTCGGCGACGGCCCTGGCCTTGTCGGTGCTGCGCGCCATGCCCGGCCCTTCGCCCGACTTCATGTTGTTGGTGATGCAGGCCATGCGGAAGGCCTGCTTGCAGCGGCGCAGCGCTTCGACCATCTGCGGCCGAATGTCGCCGCTCAGCGAGTGCAGGATGCGCCAGCCGTCGAGCTTGTGACCCTGCTGGCGGGCTTCCTCCTCGAACAGCGCGACGAAGCCTTCGAGAGAAACCTCGCTGCGTTCCATTTTTGCCCAGGCATTGGTGTCGCCGTCGCGCGCATTGAGGCCGCGGATGAAATCTTTGGGAAGTCCGATTTCGGCCTCATAGCGATTGAAGGCCTCGAACGGGCTCGAGAGGATCACGCCGCCGAAGTCCCACAAGATCGCGCGAGGGGTTTTTGCATGGCTAATATTCATGGAGGTGCGACCCTGTTTACCTTGTTCCTGCCCTAGTCGGCCCTTATTTCACGCCCTCCATAGGCGACGGGTTGATCAATGACCACCGTTCGCCGTCACTCCGAGCTAGGAACCAATCGAAATGACCGAAGCAGCGGTGCAGCCGCGCGGCAACGCAGTGGCACAGTCGAACGAGGCGAGAATGGGCGACATGAGCCGTGACACTGGCCGGTCCGATGGACGCAACCGGCGGGCGGCTGAAACCCGCCGCAAGATCATTGCCGCCGCCAAGGCGATGATTGCCGAGACCAGCACGGCGCCGACCGTGGTGGCGGTGGCCAAGCGGGCCGATGTCTCGGTTCGGTCGGTTTTCCAGCATTTCGGCGACGTTGAGTCACTTTTCGTAACTGTCGTGGACAGCGTGCGCGACGACCTGGTCGTGCCGCCCCCGACCCCCAGCAATCGGCCGATGTCGGCCCGCATCCCCTCCGTGGTCGAGAACCTGGCCCAGATGTTCGACAAGATCGTGCCGCTGCGGGTCGCGGCCGGCCAGTTCGTGAACCACCCGGCCCTGACCGAGCGCGCCAGGGTCTCCAAGCAGGAGCTGCGCGAGGCTATCCTGGAGGCCTTTGAGCCTGAGTTTGCCCCTCTAAGCGGGCAGGCCAAGGAAGAGCTGCTGGACGCCATTGGTGCTGCCCTGTCGCTCGAGGCGTGGATCGTGCTGCGCCGCCGCGATGGCCTCAGCTTCGAGCGGGCCACGGCGGTGTGGCGTCGCACGCTGGAGGCCCTGCTGGCGCACGGCTTCACGGCCGCCGCGACTGAATAACCTTCTTCTGGTCGCCAATTGACTTCGCGTTTGAGATCAGTGAGTTAAAGGCCCCAAAAAGGGCGGTAGTACGGGGCAAATGGCGACCAGCCAGCTTCACGAGGACTTTTCGCGCGAGGAAGAAGTAAAGGCGGGGTCCGACCGCGGTTTCGGTCTCGTCTTTGCCGGCTTCTTCGCCATCGTCAGCGCCCTCTCGCTGTGGCGCCACGGCTCCACCTGGCACTGGGCGCTGCCGCTGGCCGCCCTCTTCCTGCTGGTGGCGCTGATCTATCCGCGCGTCCTCGCGCCGCTCAACCGGCTGTGGCTGAAGTTCGGGCTCCTGCTGTACAAGGTGATGAATCCTCTTGTGCTGGGGCTGCTGTTCTTCGTGACCATCATGCCGATCGGCCTTGTCATGCGCGCCTTTGGCAAGGATTTCCTGCGCCTCAAGCGCGATCCCGCCGCCAAGACCTACTGGATTGACCGCACCCCTCCGGGGCCGCCGCCGCAATCCATGAAAAACCAATTCTGATCCCGAAAGGACCGGGCAATGGGCTCCATTATCGTCGAACTCTGGGCCTTCATGCGGGAGCGCAAGAAGTTCTGGCTGCTGCCGATCCTGATCATGATGGTGATCTTCGGCGGCCTGATCGTGCTGACCAAGGGTTCGGCCATCGCGCCGTTCGTCTACACGCTGTTCTAGGAAGGACCAGGTAAGGGAAAGGGCGCCCTCATGCGCGTGCTCGGCATCTCGGCCTTCTATCATGACAGCGCCGCAGCGCTGATCGAGGACGGCCACCTCGTCGGCGCCGTGCAGGAGGAGCGCTTCACGCGCAAGAAGCACGATTCGGGCTTCCCGCAGCACGCCGTGCAGTACTGCCTCGATGAGGCCGGCATCAAGCTGGCCGACGTCGACTATGTCGCCTTCTACGACAAGCCGTTCCTGAAGTTCGAGCGCCTGCTCGAGACCTACCTCGCCTACGCGCCGCGCGGCTTCCAGTCGTTCCGCATGGCCATGCCGCTGTGGCTGAAGGAGAAGCTGTTCCAGAAGACGCTGCTGCGCGATGAGATGAAGCACTGGCAGCCCGACTTCGACTGGCACAAGCGGCTGCTGTTCGGCGAGCATCACCAGAGCCACGCCGCCTCGGCCTTCTTCCCGTCGCCCTACGAAGAGGCCGCCGTGCTGTGCATGGATGGCGTCGGCGAATGGGCGACGACGTCGCTGGCCTGGGGCCAGGGCAACAAGCTCGAGATGCTGAAGGAGATCCACTTCCCGCACTCGCTCGGGCTGCTCTACTCGGCATTCACCTACTACACGGGCTTCAAGGTCAATTCCGGCGAGTACAAGGTCATGGGGCTGGCGCCCTATGGCGAGCCGAAGTTCAAGGACCTGATCCTGGACAAGATCGTCGACCTCAAGGAGGACGGCACCTTCCGCCTCGACCAGCAATACTTCGACTACTGCACCGGCTTGCGCATGACGAACGAGAAGTTCGGCGAGCTGTTCGGCGGCAAGGCGCGCAAGCCCGAGGAGCTGCTGACCCAGCATCACATGGATCTCGCGGCGTCGGTCCAGGCCGTCACCGAGGAGATCGTGATCCGGCTGGCGCGCTCGGTGAAGAAGGAGACCGGGGCGAAGAACATCTGCCTGGCCGGCGGCGTGGCGCTGAACTGTGTCGCCAACGGCAAGCTTCTGCGCGAGAACCTGTTCGACGGCATCTGGGTGCAGCCCGCGGCCGGCGATGCCGGCGGCGCGGTCGGTGCCGCCTTCGCCGCCTATCACGGCTATCTCGGCCAGGGCCGCAAGCTCAACGGCCATCTCGACGGCATGGCCGGCTCCTATCTCGGCCCGGAATACTCCGACGACGAGATCGAGAAGCGTCTGATCGCCGCCGGCGCCAGGCTGACGCGGCTGGCGGGCGCCGAGATCATCGAGCAGACGGCCCAGGCGCTGGCCGACGAGAAGGCCGTGGGCTGGATGCAGGGCCGCATGGAGTTCGGGCCGCGCTCGCTCGGCGCCCGCTCGATCCTGGGCGACGCGCGTTCGCCCTCGATGCAGAAGACGTTGAACCTCAAGGTCAAGTACCGTGAATCGTTCCGCCCCTTCGCGCCGGCGGTGCTGCGCGAGGACGTCGACAAGTATTTCGACATCAAGAGCGACAGCCCCTACATGCTGATGGTGGCGCCGGTGAACGAGGACCGCCGCCGCAGCATGAGCGAGGCCGAGCGGGCGCTGTTCGGCATCGACAAGCTGAACGTGCCGCGCTCCGACATCCCGGCGGTGACCCACGTCGACTATTCGGCGCGCATCCAGACGGTGCACAAGGAAACCAACCCGGCCTTCCACGACCTCCTGAGCACGTTCAAGGCCAAGACCGGCTACTCGGTGGTGGTGAACACCTCGTTCAACGTACGCGGCGAGCCGATCGTCTGCACGCCCGAGGACGCCTTCCGCTGCTTCATGGGCAGCGAAATCGAGGTTCTGGTGGTCGGCAACTGCTTGCTCCGCAAGGAAGACCAGGATCCGGCGCTGAAGCTCGACTACAAGAACGCCTTCGAGCTGGATTAGTCATGGTCTTCCGGACCGCGCGCGTCCCGCGCGCTCATGAGCGCGCGGGACGCGCGCGGTCCGGAAAAGCATGAAAGCCGTCGTTTGCGATCGCCTTGGCGATCCCTCTGTCCTGCAAGTCAAGGACATGCCGATCCCCGAGATCGGCCCTGCCGACGTCCTGATCAAGGTCGGCGCCGCGTCGGTGAACTTCCCTGATGTGCTGATGCTGACGGCGGATTACCAGCACAAGCCGGAGCTGCCGTTCATTCCCGGCATGGAAGGCGCAGGCACGGTCTCCGCCGTTGGCGCTGACGTAAAAGACTGGCGCGTCGGCGATCGCGTGATCTTCGGCGTGCGCCCGGGCGCCTTCGCCGAGTACGTCAAGGTGCCGGCGTCCGGCAATCTGATGCGCCTGCCCGCGGGTTGGTCGGTTGCCGAGGGCTCGGCGTTCCGCGTTGGCGCCACCACCGCCTACCATTCGCTGGTCCATCGCGCGGGGCTGAAGCCGCGCGAGGTCCTGCTGGTGCATGGCGCCTCGGGCGGCGTCGGCATGGCCGCCGTCCAGCTCGGCAAGCATCTCGGTGCCCAGGTGATCGCCACCGGCAGCGACGATGCGCGGCTGGCCGTGGTGCGCGAGCAGGGTGCCGACCTGGTGGTGAACCTGACGTCAGCCGACTTCGTGTCGATCGTGAAGGGCATGACCGACGGGCGCGGCGCCGATGTGATCTACGATCCGGTGGGCGGTGAGGTGCTGGAGAAATCCATGCGCGCAGCGGCCTACGGCGCGCGGCTGCTGGTCGTGGGCTTCACTTCGGGCGGTCCGACCAGGATCATGTCCAACCGTGTGCTGATCAAGGGCCTGTCGATCCTGGG
Source organism: Rhodospirillales bacterium (assembly GCA_009377525.1). Taxonomy (GTDB): domain Bacteria; phylum Pseudomonadota; class Alphaproteobacteria; order Reyranellales; family Reyranellaceae; genus Reyranella. The sequence goes on along the minus strand of WHTW01000078.1, from coordinate 24,871 downwards.
CGTACGCGCCGGTGAGACCGCGCGTCGCGCCGGCTCGGATTTCGCCAAGGACTACGCCGTCGAGCTGCCACGACTGGCCGAGCTCGGCGTCATGCGGCCCCACATCTCGCACCGCTTCCCGATGGAGCGCGCGGCCGATGCCTTCCGCGTGCTGATCGACCGCGAGGTCGTCGGCAAGGCTGTGATCGAGATCGGTTAGCGCGAGAACAGGATCGTCACCCGCCGGTCCTTCTTGGAAGCATCCGAGCTGCCGAGCCTCATGTTGCCGAAGGCCTCGGGGTCGGCGGCGATCACAATGTGATTCGCCGGATAGCCCGCACGGATCAACTCGGCGGCCACGGCTTGCAAGCGTTCGCGGGCGAGCTTGGCGTTCAGCGCCTTGTCGCCCAGCTTGTCGGTATGGCCGACCAGGCAGATCGACGTTACCTGTCGATCCTTCGCCGTCTTCGCCGCCTCGGTGATCTTCGGCTTGTCGGCCGGCCGCACATGCGCGCTGTCCAGGTCGAACAGGAGCCACACCGGCTGCGGCCGGTTGGCGCCGCCGCCGCGCGCGCACGAGCCGACGGTCTGGCCGAACGACGGCGTGGCCGCGAGCAGCAGGCCTAGAGCACATTGCGTCCGGCTGGCATCAGCCGGACGCAATGTGCCCTGTGGTCCGCGATGTCCTGTGCGCGCGATTCCGATTGGATGGAACCGCTTGCGGTTCCATCCAATCGGAATCCGCTCTAGCTTGGTCATGTGAGATCTCCTTTGAGGGCCATTTCGACGAAGGGCAGGCGGTCGTTGCCGAAGAACATCATGTCGCCCACGAAGCTGGTCGGCGCTCCGAACACGCCGTGCGCCACGGCCTCGTCCGTCGTCGCTTTCAGGCGATCTTTGACGTCCTGGTCCTGGATGCGGTTCCCGATCTTGGCTGCGTCGAGGCCAGCCGTGATCAGGACCTTCGCCACTTCGCCCATGTCATTGAGGTTGATGCCGTCGACCCACATCGCCTTGTAGATGGCCGGATGATAGCGCTCGAAGAAGCCGTCGATCTGCGCTGCCGCCGCGCCGCGCATCAAGCCGAGCGTGTTCACCGGGAAGAACGGGTTGCGGTTGAACGGCACGCCGTAATGCCTGGCCCACATCGGCATGTCGAAGGCGCTCCACTTCGACTTCTGTGCGACTGTCATCGGCGAGGCGTTGCCGGTCGCCTTGAACACGCCGCCCAGCAGCATCGGCTTGCGGACCAGGCTGGCGCCGGCGCGCCTGGCGATGGCCTCGACCTGGGTGTCGGCCAGGTAGGAATAGGGGCTGCCGTAATCGTAGTAGAATTCCAGTGTGCGGGCCATTTGGGGACCTCCGTGCTTGTCGCCAGCCTGCGCTGCTTCTAGCCTCGGCTCAAGAAAGTTAAGGGACGAGGCGCATGAGCAGGGTTGCGGACAAGGTGGTGCTGGTGAGCGGCGCCGGATCGGGCATTGGCCGCGCCACCGCCAGGCTGCTCGCCCAGGAAGGCGCGACGGTTATCGTCACCGACATCAATCGTCCCGGCGGGCTGGAGACGGTGCAACAGATCGGCGGCCAAGGTAACGCGGGAGGGGCCAGGTTCGAGGAACACGACACGTCGCGTGAGGCCGACTGGAAACGCATCATCGACGGCATCCTGGAACGTGAAGGCAGGCTGAACGGCCTGGTGAACAATGCCGGCATTTCCGGGCCGTTCCCGGCGACCTTCGAGACCGAGACGTTGGAGCAATGGCGGCGCATGCTGTCGGTCAACGTCGAAGGCGTGTTCCTGGGCTGCAAGTACGGCGTGCCGGCGATGCGGCAATCGGGCGGCGGCTCGATCGTGAACACCTCGTCGCTGGCGGCGTTCCTGGGGACTCCGGATCTCTCGGCCTATGGCGCCAGCAAGGGCGCGGTGCGGCAGTTCACCAAGACTGTGGCGATCGACTGCGCGCGCAAGGGCTACAAGGTGCGCTGCAATTCGGTGCATCCGGGGATCATCCTCACCCCCATGGGCAACTCGGTGATGCCCAACGACAAGGCGCGCGAGCGCGCCCGGCGGCGCATCCCAATCGGCGATTTCGGCGCGCCAGAGGACATCGCCTATGGCATCCTCTACCTGATTTCCGACGAATCACGCTTCGTCACCGGCACCGAGCTGGTGATCGATGGAGGCATGAACGCGATCTAGACGCCCTCAGGGACGGAGACGGCAATGCAACAGGCCAACCAAGTTGCGTATCTCGAGCGTATGTTGCGTATGGTGCGTACCAACACGCGGGACGATGGGCCCGGCCTCAGCTATACCCCGGTCGAAGGGTACTACGACCCGGTGCGCTTCCAGCGCGAGGTCGATCTCCTGTTCCGCCGCCATCCCATTGTCGTGGCCTTCTCGAGCCAGCTGCGCAAGGCCGGCGACTTCGTCGTCCATAACGACACCGGCCAGCCGATCCTGGTGACCCGCGGTACCGACGGCGTGCTGCGCGCCTTCCTCAACGTCTGTCGCCACCGCGGCGCCGCCGTCGAGCAGAAACCCTGCGGCGCCAACAAGCGTGCCTTCGTCTGCGCCTATCACGGCTGGAGCTACGACCTGACCGGCCGACTGGTCGGCATCACCGACGGCGCGGCGTTCGGCGAGGTCGACAAGAGCAAGCACGGGCTGCGCCGGCTCAAGGTCGCCGAGAAGTACGGATTGATCTGGGTCGTGCCGACGGCGCTGGAAGACAACGAGGACGCCGGCCTCGACATTGATCCCTATCTCGGGGCGCTGCAGGCCGACCTGTCGGGCTGGGACATGCAGGGCTGGGAACTGCATTCTTCCGCGCCAATACGGCCGCGCATGAACTGGAAGCTCGTCATCGACACCTTCCTCGAGCTCTACCACTTCCGCTACCTGCATCCCGGCACGGTGTTCCCGCTGTTCCTGGACAACATCGCAACTTACGAGCGCCTGGGCAGCCACATGCGCTGGGCGGCGGCCAAGCGCACGCTCACCGAGCTGGAGGGCCAGCCCAAGGAGAACTGGCGCATCCGCGACCACGCCATCGTGTTCTACCAGCTCTTCCCCAACACCGTGCTGACCTACACCCAGGATCACTGTGGCGTGTTCACGAGCTTCCCGATAACGCCCGATGAATCGGTGATGCAGTTCTCGGTCCTGGTGCCGCCCGAGGAGAAGGCCAAGAAACCCGAAAGCTACTGGAAGGCCAATGTCGACCTGTTCTCGACCGCGCTGGTCGAGGACTTCGGCATCGGCGAGACCATCCAGAAGAACTTCAGGAGCGGCGCCAACCGCCAGCAGACCTTCGGCAAGTTCGAAAAGGCGCTGGGTTGGTACCACCAGGAGGTCGCGGCGGCAGTCGAGTGACGCCGTTTCGAAGAAAAGCGGGCGGTTCGGCCGGTTTCGGCCGAATATCGCTTGCTAGTTGGTGAAAAAGAGCCATCTGTCTACCAGTTGTTGCATCACGGGCGCCGTCTGCGCCTGCTGCCAAATCCCGACAAATTGGAGAGAGACGCCATGAAGTTCCGGCCGCTGCACGACCGCGTGATGATTCGCCGTATCGACCCCGCGGCCAAGACGACGGGCGGCATCATCATTCCCGACACCGCCCAGGAAAAGCCGATGGAGGGCGAGGTCGTCGCCGCCGGTCCCGGCGCGCGCAACGAGAAGGGCGCGCTGGTGCCGCTCTCCGTCAAGGCGGGCGACCGCATCCTGTTCGGCAAGTGGTCGGGCACCGAGATCAAGCTCGACGGCGAGGATCTCCTGATCATGGCTGAGTCCGACATCATGGGCGTCATCGACGCGCCGAGCATCGCCAAGAAGAAGGCGGCATAGGCCGGCCCATCGGTCCGCCTCGCCGCACACTCGAACAAGGAACAAGACCATGGCTGCAAAAGAAGTACGTTTTGGCGGCGACGCGCGCGCCCGCATGATCCGGGGCGTCGACATCCTGGCCGACTCGGTCAAGGTCACGCTCGGGCCGAAGGGCCGCAACGTCGTGCTCGACAAGTCCTACGGCGCGCCGCGCATCACCAAGGACGGCGTCACCGTCGCCAAGGAGATCGAGCTCTCGGACAAGTTCGAGAACATGGGCGCCCAGATGGTGCGCGAGGTGGCGACCCGGACGTCGGACACCGCCGGTGACGGCACGACCACGGCGACCGTGCTTGCCCAGGCGATCGTGCGCGAGGGTGCCAAGTCGGTCGCCGCCGGCATGAACCCGATGGACCTCAAGCGCGGCATCGACCTCGCCTGCAGCCTGGTGATGGACGACCTCAAGGACCGCTCGCGGAAGGTGTCGACCAGCGCCGAGATCGCCCAGGTCGGCACGGTCTCGGCCAACGGCGACAAGGCGATCGGCGACATGATCGCCAGGGCGATGGACAAGGTCGGCAAGGACGGCGTGATCACCATCGAGGAAGCCAAGAGCATGGAGACCGAGCTGGATGTCGTCGAAGGCATGCAGTTCGACCGCGGCTACCTCTCGCCCTATTTCGTCACCAACGCCGAGAAGATGATCGTCGAGCTCGAGAATCCGTACATCCTCATCCACGAGAAGAAGCTGTCGAGCCTGCAGACGATCCTGCCTCTGCTCGAGCTGGTCGCCCAGTCGACCCGGCCGCTGCTCATCATCGCCGAGGAGATCGAGGGCGAAGCGCTGGCCACCCTGGTGGTCAACAAGCTGCGCGGCGGGCTCAAGGTCGCCGCCGTCAAGGCACCGGGCTTCGGCGACCGCCGCAAGGCCATGCTCGAGGACATCGCGATCCTGACCGCGGGCGAGTTGATCAGCGAGGACCTCGGCATCAAGCTCGAGAACGTCACCCTCGACATGCTGGGCAACGCCAAGCGCGTCCATATCGACAAGGACAACACCACCCTGATCGACGGCGCCGGCAAGAAGAAGGACATCGAGGGCCGGATTGCGCAGATCAAGGCGCAGATCGAGGAGACGACCTCCGACTACGACCGCGAGAAGCTGCAGGAGCGGCTGGCCAAGCTCGCCGGTGGCGTGGCCATCATCAAGGTCGGCGGCGCCACCGAGGTCGAGGTCAGAGAGAAGAAGGACCGAGTCGAGGACGCCATGCATGCGACCAAGGCCGCAGTCGAGGAGGGCGTCGTCGCCGGTGGCGGGGCGGCACTGCTCTACGCCTCGCGCGTGCTCGAGAACAAGCGCGGCGGCAACCACGACCAGCAGGTCGGCATCGAGATCGTGCGCCGCGCGCTGCAGGCGCCGCTGCGCCAGATCGCCGAGAACGCCGGCTTCGACGGCGCCGTGGTCGCCGGCCGCATGCTCGACCAGAAGGACGTCAATTTCGGCTTCGACGCCCAGAAGGCCGAGTACGTCAACATGATCAAGGCCGGCGTCATAGATCCGACCAAGGTCGTGCGCACGGCGCTGCAGGGCGCGGTGTCGGTGGCCGGGCTGCTGATCACGACGGAGGCGATGGTGGTCGAAGCCCCCACCAAGGATGCGCCGCCGGCGATGCCGGGTGGCGGCATGGGCGGCGGCATGGGCTTCTAGCCCCAAGGCCCGGAGGCCATTGCAGGAGGCGTCATGACGCTGCGCCCGGAATATTCCCTCGGTCACTCCGAATACAATGCGTTTCTCTTCGCTGCCGTTGGCGAGGAGAAAGTCGGCACGCTCACGGTGTTGACCGCCCTGTCGCGGCTCGGCATCGATCCGTGGCAGGAGGCCGCACGCCTGTCGGACTTGCCGCGGGAAACGGCGGCACGGGCCTTCGCGCTGACGATCGCCAAGCTTCCCGAAGGCGACTGGAAGGCATCCGACGCCGAGGCGATCGCCGCCCGTCTGGTCGATTCGCTGCCGCTGCGAAGCGCGCCGCCCATCCCTTCAGCAGCGGTTCGTCGCGCCAGAGATGGAATTGAAATGAAGAGTTCGAGATTCCCGACGTGGCTGGGTTGGAGCGCGCTGTTCGTCGGCGCGCTCGTGCTGACGCTGTATCTGCAACCCGATCGCAATCTGGAATCGTCACACGGCCGCGAAACGACGACCCAGCGATAGGAGCTGGACCGGGGCGCGCCACGCCGGCGGCGCGCCCGGCGAAGACCTACTTGATCGTCACCTGATGCGTGACCTTCTCGCCGTCGGTCACGGTGAGCTCGCGGAAGCCCAGAAGCTTCAGCAGGTCGAAGAACGTCGCGTCCTCGGCCACGGTGCGCTCCTGGAAGAACGGCGAGAGCCGCGACATGGTCGTCATGTTGGCGAGCAGGGCGCGCATGCGGTAGACGGTGTTGAGCTCGCCCTGCTGCATGCCGACGATGATCATCTTGTCGCCCGTCTCGCCCTTGGCGAACACCGCATAGGGCACGCGGTAGGCCGACTGGATCGTGCCCTGCGACACCACGGTGACGAACTGGATCCGCTGAGCGCGCTCGACGCCGGGGATGGTCTGCAGGCTCGATTCGAACACCTCGGTCGAAGTCGGCTTGGGATAGTAGTAGCCGATGTAGCGATCGTCGGTCGGGGCCTTTGCGGCGGGGGCGGCGGGCTTGGCGCCTTGCGCCAGGGCCGGCAGGGCGGCGGCGGTCAGGGCGATGGCCAGGGTGGCCACGAAAGTCTTCATCATTTGCGTCACTCCCGCGGTGCTTCGGATCAGAACAAGGTATAGCCGCCATCGATGACGAAGTCGCGCCCCGTCGTGTAGCCGGTGGCGCCGCTCGCCAGGTAGACGGCGATCGGCCCGAAATCGGCGCCGACGCCCCAGCGCCGCTCGGGGATGCGCGGCATGACGTTGCCGGCGAATTTCTCGTTGCCGAAGGCGTTGGCCGTCATCTCGGTCTCGATCCAGCCCGGCAGGATGGAATTGGCCGTGATCTTGTAGCGCGCCAGCTCGACGGCCAGCGCCCGCACCATGGCGCAGACGCCGCCCTTGCTGGCGCCGTAGTGGCTGGACCGCGCCGCGCCCTCGATGGCGGCGGTGCTGGCCATCGCCACCAGCGAGCCGCCCTTGCCGCGCTCGACCATGTGGCGGGCCGCGGCCTGGAAGGTGAAGAACACGCCATCGAGATTGACGCGCATGACGCGGCGCCATTCCTCGTAGTCCATCTCGAGCAGCGAGCCCTTGCCGCGGCCCGAGACACCCGAGTTGGCGACGCAGTTGTCGACATGGCCCATCACCTTCAGCGTCTCGGCGAAGCCCGCCTGGACCTGGGCCTGGTCGCCGACATCGACGATCTGCGTATGGACCTTGCGGCCGTGGCGCTTGAGCTTCTCGGCGGCGTCGGCGTTCTTCTTGGGGTTGGTGGCCCAGATGCAGACATCGGCGCCGGCCTCGGCAAGGGCGTCGGCCATGCCGAAACCGATGCCGCCATTGCCGCCGGTGATCAGCGACACCTTGCCCGTCAGATCGAAGCCCTTGTAGGCCATGCGACGTCCCCCTCGAATGAGTCACGAAGACTCAAAGTCATATTCCTCTCCTCCGCTAGGGGGAGAGGTTAGGTGAGGGGGCATCGAAGAACGTGCGCAACCCCCTCACCCAGCCTCTCCCCCTAGCGGGGGAAGGAGAGTGAGGAGGATGAACACGAAACGCTACGTCAGTTCAACTTGTCGGTTTCGACTAGCACAATCTCGGCGTCCTCGAGCGCCTCGAGCTCGATCTCCGGCAGATCGACGACCGCGACACCATCGCGCGCCTTGGCAGTCACCGGCGAGCCATCCGTGCCGCGCACCTCGATCTTGCCCTTCGCTGGCACCAGGTAGGCGGGCTTGCCGTCGAGCGTCTGGCGGATCGTCTGGCCCGCCTTCAGGGTGCCGGCATAGAGCGCGCCATCGGCATGGAGCGGAATCGCGCCGTCATGCCCGCGGCCCGAGGCCAGCGGCACCAGCTTGCCGTCGCGCCCGTCGGCCGGAAACTGCACGGTTTCCCAGCGCGCCGGCACGCCTTCCTTGTTGGGCAGGATCCAGATCTGGAACAGCTCGGTCTCGTCCTGCTCCTGGTTGTACTCGGCGTGCCGGATGCCCTGGCCCGCGCTCATCACCTGGATCTGGCCGGCCTCGGTGCGGCCCTGGTTGCCGAGATGATCCTGGTGGGTGATCGCGCCTTTGATGACGTAGGTCACGATCTCCATGTCGCGATGGGGATGCGGCGGGAAGCCCGACTGCGGTGCGATGCGGTCGTTGTTCCACACGCGCAGCGCGCCCCAGTGCACGCGCTCGGGATTGCGGTACTCGGCGAAGCTGAAGTGGAAGTTGGCGTTGAGCCAGCCGTGGTTCGACTTGCCGAGCTTCTCGAAGGGTCTGAGTTCGATCATGGTTTTTACCTCTTGCCGCCAAGATGGCCCGTGGCGGCAAGGGATCAAGTTTCTGGTTGGTGACCGATCAGGGCAGCGTCATATCCGCCTTTTCCCAGCCCTTGTCGGGATTGAAGGCGACGATCGACGCCGCAAGTTGCGCCGTGCTCGGTCCGAGGTCCTGCTGATAGACGATGCCGTCGGATCCCATGATGAAGGTCATGATGCCGGTCTCGCCATAGCGCGCCGGCCAGGCGATGACGCCGAAGCCGCCGATCATGCGGCCCTTGATGATGTAGTCACGCGCGCCGCCCGGTGCGGCCGGCCCCTGGCCGTAGAGCAGACGGAAGTTGTAGCCGTAGTGGTCTCCCGGGAACTTGCCGTGGGGCTGGGAGTGCGCGACCTGCACGCCCAGCGGGCTCGGCTGTTGGCCTGGTGCTGCCGGCCAGTAGAGCCCGTCCTTCTTGCCTGGTGAGCTCAGCAGGCGCCGCGCATAAGCCGTGCCGCCGGTCTTCATCGGATCCAGCACGGCGTAATCGCGCTGGCCATCGCCGATCGCCAGCAGCGTCTGGATGGCGCCGAACTCATTGCGGCCAAGCTCCCGCGCCACCATCTCGTTGAAGCCGGCGACAGAGTCGAACCGCCAGTCCGGGCCGTCCTTGACGATGGGGATGGGCAGCGTCCAGCCGGTCGTGCCGACCTCGACGATCGCTTTGGCGCCGTTGCTGGCCGGATCGATCGTCACCTTGTGCTGCTTGTCCCATTGCGAAAAATAGGCGGAGAGGTCGCGCTTGAAGCCGTCGTTCTGCAGCGGCGTCAGCGCGCGCCATGGCGCCCCCAGCATCGCTTCCAGCGCCTTGCTGTCGCCTCGCTTGGCCGCATCGTTCAAGGCGTCAGCCGCCGCTTCGGGTGTCGGGAAGAGCTGCTGCTTGCCGATTGAGGGCGGCTGTTGTGCCACTGCGCCGACCGACAGTGTCACCATTGCGAGGCCAGCGAGCAGGCCGTGCCAAATCTTGCCGCTCATCGCCGGCCTCCATGCCCGCCGCCGTGTCCTCCGCCATGTCCTCCACCGCCGCCGCGATGGCCGCCACCACCGCGGCCGCCGCCATGCCAGCCCGCATGGGAGCCATGATGGTCATAGGAATGGCCGCGCTGGCCCTCATGGTTGACCTGATGGCCATGGTTGGCGCCGTTGAAGGCACTGCGGTGATCTGAGTGGCCGCGATCGCCGTCGTGACCGTCATGGCCGCGGTAGCCGTGGCGCTGATCGGCGTTGCCATGATGCTGGTTGTATCTGTCGCGGCTGCCGCGATCGCGGTAGGGCACGCCGTGGCGATGCGCCGGATCGTGGTTCCAGCGGCCATGGTCGTAGTAGTTGCGATTGAAGCTGTGGCTGATGGTGGTCGCCCGATTGATGTTGACCGTGGTGTAGCTGTTGCCGTGGCCCCAGCCGTGCCAGCCATGCCATCCCCAGCCGCCACCCCAACCGCCGCCCCAGTGCCAACCGCCGAAGAAGGCACCGCCGACCGCAAAGCCCAGGCCGAAGCCAAAGGCGCCGACCCATGTGCGGGGTGCGCTCCAGCCGTAGCTCGCCGGCGGATAGTAGTAGGGCGGGCTGTCGGCATAGGGCCACGGGCCATAGGCCGCGGAAGGATCGTAGGTCGGCACGTAGACGACGTCCGGGTTGGTCGGCTGGATGACGATCGCGGGCGGCGTTCCGTCCGGCGCGCCGGCGCTCGGCGGTTGCGACGACACCGTCTGCTGCGGCGTGGTCTTGAGCGTGCCCGCGGTCTGCGCCTGGGCCCGCAATCGCTGGATCGAGGCCGCGACGTCGGGCTGCTGGGCGATCATCGCGTCGCCGACCTTCTGGGTCCAATCGAGCTTGCTGTCCATCATCGCCAGGACCTGCGGGAAGGCGACCAGGGACGTGACGCTGACGTCCCACCCCTTGTCCTTGACCGCGGCCAGTGCGGCGTCGCCCGTGAGGTTGGGATTGTCCTTGGACCAGCGCGCTGCCTCGACCACTTCAAGGGGGTAGGTCGCCGCCATCAGGATCTGCGCGAGCAGCGGATCGGGATAGAGCGCGATTGGCGCCATGAGCTGGTCGAGCTGCGCCGCCGTGAAGGTCTTGCCGGCGTCCGCTGCAGCGGCCTGCGGTTGTCCCGTGGTCGGCGCCGGCGTTTGCGCACCCGACCGACGGCTGATGCCGGCGACAAGGAATGCCGCGGACACGGCAGCCCACTCGCGTCTCTTCATATCTACCCTCGAATACTCGTCGCCCGCCTCCCCGGAGGCGGCGACAGCGCGATCCTAGAGCGGAATCCAATCAGATGGAACCGCGCGCACCGGTGATGTGTGTTGCAGGAGGCACAATCCGTCCAGCTGATTCCAGCTGGACGGATTGTGCTTTAGGGTTGGGTGCTGCTGCGGTCCAGACCGAGAAAGAGCTCGGCGTTCCTGAACAGCAATTGGTCATTCTCGGAATCGGACAGGCCGAGATTGCCGGCTCGCCGAGTCGGTTGGCGGTCCATGATCGAGAAGGGATAGTCGCTGCCGATCATGAGCTGGCTGGCGCCGTACGAATCGATCAGGAAGCGCAGCACCGTCTCGTCGTAGACCAGCGTGTCATAGAAGAGCTTTCTGGCCGTGGCGCGCGGCTCCTCCATGGCGGCCTTGATCGGCGCCATCGCCGACCAGGCATGCTGCATGCGCGGCAGGACCTGGCCGAAGGCGCCGCCGCCGTGGCTGAAGCCGATGCGCAAGCCGGGATGGCGCTTCATCAGGCCGCCGGTGATCACCGAGGCGATGGCAAGCGCGGTCTCGCACGGAAAGGCCACGACCTGTTCCAGGTTGGCCGGCCCGACCAGCCGGTCCATGCCGGCCGGCCGCAGCGGATGCACGAAGATGGCGGCCCCCAGCTCCTCGGCTGCGGCAAAGAACGGTTCCAGCGAGGGATGGCCGAGCGCCACGCCGTTGACGTTGGTCGCGATTTCGACGCCGCGGAGCCCAAGTTGGCGCATGGCGTGCTCGAGCTCGCGCTGGGCCGCGTCCATGTCCTGCAACGGCACCATGCCCAGGCCATGGAAGCGGTCGGAGGCGGCGCGCACCATCTCGGCGATGGTCTCGTTGATGTGTCGCGCCAGCATGGATGCCGCGCTGGCCGGCAGCCAGTAGGACAGGAGCTCGGGCATCGGAGACAGGACCTGCACCCCGACGTCCATGCCCGGCATCTGCTCGGTACGACGCGGCACGCTCCAGCAGGCATCGTTGATGTCGCGGAAGTTCTTGCCGCTGATGATCACCTGCGCATGGCAGGCGTCGGTGTGCTTGATCGACGGCCACGGCAGGCCGGCGAACTCGGGCCGCTCGTCCGGCAGATGCGCCGGCACGACGTGCGTGTGCACGTCGATGGCGCAACATGGCTTGCTCATTGTTGGCTCTGCGGCACTTTCAGCCGCAAGCCGTCGAGCGCGTCGCTGACCTGGATCTGGCACGACAGGCGCGAGTTCGACTGAACGTGCGGACAGAATTCCAGCATCGACTGCTCGGTGCTGTCCTTGGCCGGCAGGCGACCCAACCAGTCTTCGGGCACATAGACCATGCAGGTGGCGCACGAGCAGGTGCCGCCGCAGTCGGCGTCGATGCCGACGATGCCGTTGCGCACCGCGCCTTCCATGATCGACTGCCCGCTGGCGATGTCGATGGCGCGCTCCGTGCCGTCGGGCTCCTCGAAAACGATCTTGGCCATTGGCTGTTTCCTAGTTCCTCATGTCCTTCATGGCGACACCTTCGTCACCAAGCCGCGCCGGATCGATCCTAGCGTGCTCGGCGATGAGCTGCTTGGACATCATGAATTCCGGCGCGCGGTTGACCGCATCGACGGCGATCAGCGTTCCCTCGCGCAGGTAGAACACGGCGAAGGAGCGGCCGTGCTCGGCGCCGCCGCGCACGACGGCCTGGTCGTGGCCGGCCGACAGGCCCGCCATCTGCATCTTCACGTCGTACTGGTCGGTCCAGAACCACGGCACTTGCACCGCGGGCGGCTTTCGTCCGCAGATCGCCGCCGCGGCGATGCGCGCCTGTTCCAGCGCGTTATGGACCGATTCGAGCCGCAGGCGCCGTCCGACCAGGTCGTGATGCTGGCTGGTGCAGTCGCCGATGGCATAGATCGCATCGTCGTCGGCGCGGCACCGGGCATCGACGACGATGCCGTCCTCGACCGTCAGCCCCGCCTCGCGGGCGAGCTCGACATTGGGCACCGCACCGGCGCCGATGACGACGATGTCGGCGTCGTACGTCGCGTCGTCACAAACGACACGCTCTATCGCCCCGTTGCCCTCGAAACCGCGCACCACGGCGCCGGCGCGGATGACGACGCCTTCCTCGCCGTGCAGCCGGGCATAGAACTGCGAGACGACCGGCCCGACGCCGCGTGCCATCAGGCGCGGCGCCTGCTCCAGCACCGTCACGCCGAGACCCAGCTTCGCCGCGACGGCCGCCAGCTCCAGGCCGATATAGCCGCCGCCGATCACCACCAGCGACTTGGCCCACGCCAGGCGCGCCCGGATGGCGTCGACGTCGGCGATGTTGCGCAGGTAGAACGCCCCCTCGAGCCCGGCGCCCGGCAGGGCCAGTTCGCGCGGCCGGCTGCCGGTGGCCAGCACCAGGGTCGAGTAGGCCAGCCGCACGCCATCGGCCAGGATCACGGTCCGGCCCGCCCGGTCGATGCGCTGCGCGCGCTGGCCCAGCAGCAGGCGGCTGCCGGCCTTTTCGTAGAAGGCGGCGGGTTTGACGTACAGGCGGTCGAGCGCCAGTTCGCCCGCCAGAAACTTCTTGGACAGCGGCGGGCGCTGATAGGGCAGGTGCGGCTCGTCGCCGATCAGGCAGACCTCGCCCTTGAAGCCGTCCTGGGCCAGGCTGGCCACGAGCTGGCTGGCGGCCTGTCCCGCCCCGATGATCACCAGTGGATCGGCCATCGCGCGTCAAAATCTAACAGTTGTTCGGTATTGTTGTTGTCCCGGAAATCGGCCAAAGTCCAGCCCAAGGAAGACGAAGGAGGAAATCATGGACACCATCCTGACCACTCCGCAGATGGTCGTCGAGGATCGCGGCCGGCACCTGTTCCGCGTCGCGCGGCGGGCCTTTACCGACGACGGCGTGCTCGAGGCCGAGCGTCGCGCCATCTTCGACCGCTGCTGGCTCTATCTCGGTCATTCCTCCGAGATCGCCGGCAACGGCGACTTCATCACCCGGGCGGTCGGCGGCCGTGAGCTGATCTTCAACCGCGACCGCGCCGGCGCGGTGCACGCCTTCCTCAACACCTGCCCGCATCGTGGCGCCATGGTGGTGCGCGAGAAGAAGGGCAACGCCTTGTCTTTCCGCTGCTTCTATCACGGCTGGTCGTTCAACGTGAACGGCCGCTTCGCCTCGCGCTTCGACGAGGGCAACTATGGCAAGGAGCATTACGGCGGCGGCTGCGCCGACCTCGCCCAGGTGCCGCGGCTGGAGAGCTATCGCGACTTCTGGTTCGTGAATTTCGACCGCAACGCGATGCCACTGGCCGACTACCTCGCCGGCGCCAAGGAATACGTCGACCTGGTGGCCGATCAGAACGAGGCCGGCATGGAGATCGTAGGTTCGGGCCAGCAATACATCATCAACGCCAACTGGAAGCTTTTGGCCGAGAACAGCATCGACGCCTTCCACGGCTTCCCGGTGCACAGCACCTACTTCGACTATCTCAAGACGCTGGGCAGCCTGCGCATGGAATCGAGTGGCTCGGAGTTCTCGGCCAGCGGCATGCACGACCTCGGCAACGGCCATGCCGTGATCGAGTATGCCTCGCCCTGGGGCCGGCCGATCGCGCGCTGGGTGCCGTCGATGGGCGAGGACAAGCGCCCGGCGATCGCCAACCTGCGGGAGAACCTGATCAAGCGCTTCGGCGAGAAACGCGGCACGCGCATGTCGGAGTTCAGCCGCAACATGCTGATCTTCCCCAACCTGGTGATCAACGACATCATGGCGATCACCGTCCGCACCTTCATGCCGGCGGCACCGAACAAGATGACGGTGAGCGCCTGGGCGCTGGGCGCGCGCGGCGAGGACCATGACCTGCGCAAGCTGCGCCTGTTCAATTTCCTCGAGTTCCTGGGGCCGGGCGGGTTCGCCACGCCGGACGACCAGGAGGCGCTGGAGAATTGCCAGCGCGGCTACCAGAACCTGCGCGAGGTCGGCTGGAACGACATCTCCAAGGGCATGCCGCGCCAGGGACCGCCGATGAACGACGACGAGGAGCAGATGCGCTGCTTCTGGCGGCAATGGCGCGACCGCATAGGGGCCGTATCGTGAACGGCGATGTGAGCCTGCCGCCCATGCTGCGCAATGACACCGCGGCGCTGCGCGGCCGCATCGAGGACTTCCTCTATCTCGAGGCTGAACTGCTCGACAACTGGAAGATCGAGGAGTGGTTCGCGTTGTTCGCCGAGGGTGCGACCTACGAGGTGCCGCCGACCGGCACTGACGAGCACGACCCGGCGACCTCGCTGTTCTACATCGCCGACGACTATGTGCGCCTGCGCGAGCGGGTGGTGCGGCTCACCAAGAAGGAGGCGCACTCGGAGTTCCCACGCTCCCAGCAGCGCCACATGATCAGCAATGTGCGCATCACCGGCCTGGCCGACGGCGTGGCCGACGTGAGCTGCAACTTCGTCACCTACCGGGCGAAGCGCGGCGTGGTCGACACCTATTACGGCAAGCACCTCTACCGCATCGACTGCAACGCCGAGCCGTTTCGCATCAAGTCCAAGCGTTCGGTGCTCGCTATGGACATGCTTTATCCGGGAAAGCTGACTATTATCGTGTGATGATAAAGATCATCATCTGATGGCTCGTCAGAAGTCCGGGAAGGACAGGATCACCAAGGCCGACAAGACCAGAGCGCGTCTTATCGAGGTCGCCACCCGGCTCTTCCAGGAGCACGGCTCGGACGAGGTGACAGTGCGCCGCATCGCGGCCGCGGCCAAGATCGAAGCCGGCAGCATCTACTACCACTTCGCCTCGCGGGACCAGATCCTGCGCGCCGTGCTGGAGCGCGGCGTCGGCAACGCGCGCGAGGAGGTTTTGGCCGCGATCGCCGAAGCGGGGGCCGACAGCTCGCCCCTGGTGCGCTTGCGTGCCGCCCTGGGTGCGCATCTCAAGTACACGCTGCACCACCACTTCTCGTCGCGCCTGAAGGCGATCCGCCGACTCCCGAAGCGCCTGCGCGACCATCACATGCAGCAGGAACGCGACTATGCCGAGATCTTCGCCGGCCTTCTGGAGGAGGCCGGGCGCAAGGGCCTGCTGCAATCGGGCTTCGATCCTTCGGTCGTGCGCATGCTCGCCATGGGGGCGCTGACCTGGGTCGCCGAATGGTACGACCCGGAAGGCGCCATGACCCCAGACGACATCGCCGACGAACTGATGCGCGTGCTGACGAAAGGGATCGCGAAGTCTTAGCCCTCCCCAGTTGCGCTGGGGAGGTGTCAGCGTCTTACGCTGACGGAGGGGTCATGAGCCTCGGTACCGCTGCTCATGACCCCTCCGTCCGCTTCGCGGACACCCCCCTTCGCGGACTCCGCGAAGAGGAGGAAGCTTCAGAGCGTAGCCCCCGCCTTCGGCTCCCATGCCCAGTAGCGCGCAATCGCGCCGGCATCGACGCGCAGGTCGGTGCCGGTGATCATCGAGGAGTCGTCCGAGGCGAGGAACACCGCGGCGCGGCCGTAGTCGCTGGGCAGCGGCAGTTTCTTCATCGGGATGCCGTCGCGGAACGGCTTCATGATGCGATCGAGGCTCTCAGGCTTCTTGACCGATCGACCCCAGCGCGCCGCGCGTTCGTAGGATTCGGACGGGTCGGTCGCGGTCGGCGTCAGGCTGTTGACGCGGATGCCATGGCCGACCAGCTCCATCGCGGCCGACCGCGTGAAGTTCAGCAGACCGCATTTGGACGTCGAATAGGCGATGTTGCCGGGCTCGCCCTGATGGCCCGCCGTCGAGATGATGTTGATGACGGTTCCGCCTTTGCCGATCATCGCCTTGGCGACGTACTTGGTGAACAGGAAGGCGCCGCCCAGGATCACGCCGGTCTGTCGGTTCCATTCGTCGAACGGCATGTCCAGAACGCCCTTCTTGTTGAAAAAGGCGGCGTTGTTCACGAGCACGTCGATCCGGCCGAATTCCTTGAGGGCAGCGTCGACCGTGGCCTTCACCTGCCCCTCGTCGGTGACGTCGCAGGTGAAGCCGATGGCGCGGCCTCCCTGGCTCCTGAGATAGGTGGCGCAATCCCGCGCGTTGGCTTCGTTGGCGTCGACGGCGACGATGGCCGCCCCCTCGGCTGCCAGCTCCTCGGCGATGCCGCCGCCGATATTGGGGCTGGTGCCGGTGACGATGGCGACCCGATCCTTGAGCTTCATGATGGACCTCAGTTCGCCAAGTCAGTGCGGAGGGGCGATCAGGAACACCTTGGAGGAATTGAAGATCCAGGTGTCGACGAAGCCCGTCTCCCTGGGCTTGCGCTTGAGCTCGCTCAGGGCGCCGGCAAGGCATGCCCAGTTCAGGATCTCCTGCTGGCCGCTATCCTCGACGGCGGCGCCGGAATAGCCGCGCCAGGCCTGCCAGTCGCAGTCGCGCAGCGCCTCGTACATGCGCCGGTCGGCCGGCGCGTCGGGCCACAGGAAATGGTTCTTGGCCGTCAGGAAAGCGTGGCTCCAGCCCGATGAGGCGAGCAACGCCACACGCCACGGCGAGCGGGCGAGGATACGCGCCGTCGCCGCGCCAAGATCGAACAGCCGCTTGGGCGTCGGCGCCGGCGGATCGAGGTCGCTATCGCTGATCGTGCGGTCGAAGACGGGCAGTCCGCCGCGCTGCGCCAGGACGCGCCGGCCGTAGCAATTGATGGCGAAGGGCACGACTGGATAGTCGAAGCCCTTGCGATGATAGTCGAGATACATCACCGCGTTGGCGAAGGCGTGGCCCAGCGGATTGTGCAGCGGCTTGTAGGCATAGGCGGCGTCGAAGCCCTCCTCGATCAACTCGCTCGCCAACCGCTTGGCGGCGGTGCGATGGCCGGGCAGGTCGAACGTTTCGTCCTTGCCCCAGATGTTGGTCGACGGCGATGTGAACTTGATGCGGTCGTAGGCGGCGATGCAGTAGGGCGGCACCACGTCTTCCTTGAAGTTCTCGTACTGATCGTCGCCCCACATCAGGATGAAGTCAGGCTTGAACGCGTCCAGCGCAGCGCGCGTCTTGTCGAGCCAGCCCACGAGATCGGCCCGATGGCGGGCGGCCGACGCGGCGCCCTCGTCGTTGCCCCATTCGGCGCGCATCGCCTCGGGCCAGCCGGCCGGCGTGCGCAGCTCCTCTGGTAGCTGCGGATTCTGCAGCATCCTCTTCAGAATCCACGACATGCGGTCGTCGTGACCGTGCAGGGGCGGGTAGTGGGAGATCCCGAGGGCGAGAATTTCGGCCATGACATTTCCTAACAAATGGTAGAATTTTTGTTTACAAGCCGGATGGACTGTTTTTAACTCCTGGCACACCGGCCCGTCGAGAGGCTGTTGAAAATCGGGAGGAAACGATGCGCGCAACGACAATGGCGTTGGTCGCGGCTGGGTTGGTGCTGGCAACCGCGGCCGATGCGCAGGACAAGAAGTACGGGCCGGGCGTCACCGATACGGAGATCACCATCGGCCAGAGCGCGCCGTTCAGCGGACCCGCGTCGGCCTTCGGTATCTACAGCCGCGTCGAGCAGGCCTATTTCAACGCCGTCAACGAGAAGGGCGGCATCAACAAGCGCAAGATCAAGTTCATCATGCTCGACAACGGGTTCAGCCCGCCCAAGGCGCTCGAAGCCTCGCGCAAGCTCGTCGAGGAGGACAAGGTGCTGGCCGAGGTCGGCACCGTCGGCACGCCGACCAACTCGGCGACCCAGCGCTATCTCAACGGCAAGAAGGTGCCGCAGCTCCTGATCTCGGCCGGCGGCAGCAAGTTCAACGATCCCAAGCGGTATCCCTGGACGGTGCCGTTCTATCCCTCGTTCGAGACCGAGGCGATCGGCTTTGCCCGCCATGCGCTGAAGGCGCAGAAGGCGCCCAAGATCGCCGTGCTCTACCAGAACGATGACTACGGCAAGGACTACCTCAAGGGCCTGAAGAAGGCCTTGGGCGACAGCTACCGGAAGCTGGTCGTGTCGGAGCAGAGCTACGAGCTCACCGATCCCACCGTCGATTCGCAGGTCATCAGCCTCGCCGGATCGGGCGCCAACGTGTTCATGAATTTCACCACACCCAAGTTTTCAGCCCAGGCACTGCGCAAGTCCGATGAGCTCAAGTGGAAGCCCATGCAGTTCATCGCCAGCCCCGGCAGTTCGGTGCAGGCGGTGCTGAAGGTCGTGGGCTTCGACAAGGTCGAAGGCGTGATGACCGCGCAGTATTTCAAGGAACCGGGCGATCCGACTTGGGAGAAGGACCCGGACATGCAGAACTACTTCGCCTTCATGAAGAAGTACGCACCCAACGATTCAGCCCTCGATGCGATCGGCGTGTCGGGCTACGTCAACGCCCAGATGGCGGAATACGTGCTGAAGGCCGCCGGCAACGAGCTGACGCGCGAGAACCTGCTCAAGAAGGCGACGACATTGAAGGACGTCACGCTGTCGCTGCTGCTGCCCGGCATCAAGCTCAGCAACACGCCGGAGGACTACCGCGCCTATCACGGCTTCCAGCTCTCGCGCTTCGACGGCAAGGGTTGGACCGCCGTCGAGTACATCAAGGCGGACTAGCGCCATGTCCCTGTCCGCGACAACGGACGAGCGTCCCCAGAAGCGTACCCGTGGACCGAAGAAGCGGCGCATTCATACTCGCCGGACTCAGGCCCAACGCACCCAGGAGACGCGCACTCGCATCCTCGACGCCGCCGTCGAGGTGCTGCGCAAGAAGGGCTACGCCCATTTCCGCACCGCCGACGTCGCCAGGGCGGCCGGCGTGTCGCGCGGCGCCCAGCTCCATCACTTCAAGACCAAGGAGAAGCTGGTCTATGCCACCATGGAGCACGTCTTCCACAACGTGCTGGCGACCAGCCAGGTGCGGGCGCGGGCGCTCAAGCGCGGCGAGGATCCGCTGGAGCGGGTCATCGCCGACGGCCGCGAGTTCTTCTTCTCGACGCCGTTCTTCATCTCGCTCGACATCGCCACCTCGATCAACAGTGCCCGTTTCCGCAAGCGGCTCATGGCCATGGTGCGCAACGCCCGCCTGCCGGCGGAGCGGGCCTGGCATCAGGCGATGGTGGCCAACGGCATGTCCGAGCAGGTGGCCGACGACGTGCTGTGGCTGACGCTCGGCCTGGTGCGAGGGCTCGCCGTGCGCATGTTGTGGCAGAACGAACCTGAACGCTTCGATCGCCTGCTGGCGCTGTGGCGGACGATCGTCGAGGGCTACATCGGCACGAATGGATCTCCTCTCCCCCGCTAGGGGGAGAGGCTGGGTGAGGGGGCATCGACGGCTCGTGCAACCCCCTCACCTAACCTCTCCCCTAGCGGGGGAGAGGAACATGAGGGAGTGGAACGCCATGCGCGGATTGATGATGGACGCGCCGCTGCTCGTGACATCGATCATCGAGCATGCCGCGCGCATTCACGGCACCACCGAGGTCGTGGCGCGCACGCCCGAGGGCGGCATCCATCGCACGACCTACGGCGAGGCGCACAGCCGCGCCAAGCGGCTGGCCAAGGCGCTGGCGGCGCTGGCGGTGCGGCCCGGCGATCGCGTCGGCTCGCTCGCCTGGAACACCCACCACCATTTCGAGCTGTTCTACGGCGTTTCCGGCGCTGGCGCGGTGCTGCACACCATCAACCCGCGCCTGTTCGACGAGCAGCTCGCCTACATCGTCAATCACGCCGAAGATTCCTGGGTCTGCCTCGACGCTGGCACGCTGCCGATCGCCGAGCGGATCGCTGCCTCCGTGCCCGGCGTGAAGGGTTGGATCTACATGAGCGTCGATCCCGAGCCGCCCAGGTCGAGCCTGAAGCTCCTGTCGTACGAGAAGCTGCTGGCGGCCCGGGACGACGACTACGTCTGGCCGACCTTCGACGAGTGCCAAGCGTCGGTGATCTGCTACACCTCGGGCACCACCGGCCAGCCCAAGGGCGTGGTCAATACCCATCGCTCGACCATCTTGAGCGCGCTCGTCATGAGCACGGCCGACATGATTGGCGGCTACCGCTCGGGCGCCCGCGAGGCGGTGATGCCGATCGCGCCGATGTTCCACGGCAACGGCTGGCAGATGGTCTACACCGCGCCGCTCAGCGGCCACACCCTGGTGCTGCCCGGCCGCAACTTCGAGCCCGACAAGCTCTACGAGCTGATGGCGGCCGAACGCGTCACCATGGCGGCCTGCGTGCCGACGGTGTGGATCACGCTGGTCGACCATCTCGACCGCAACGATCTCAAGCTGCCGTCGATGCGCGCGGCGCTGGTCGCCGGCACGACGCCGCCGCGCTCGCTGCTCGAGGCGCTCGAGCAGCGCCACGGCATCGAGGTCGCCCATTGCTGGGGCATGACCGAGGCGCTGGGCGTCACCAAGACCTCCATGCCGCCAGGCTTCATCGATCTGCCGTTCGACAAGCGCGTCGATCAGAAGCTGCGCCAGGGCCGCGTCGCCTTCTCGACCCAGCTGCGCATCGTCGACGACGACGGCAAGGTGCTGCCGAGCGACGGCGTGGCTTTCGGTCACCTGCAGGCCAAAGGTCCGCTGGTGACCGGCGCCTACCTCAAGCAGGCGGCGGCGATCGACGACGGCTGGCTGCAGACCGGCGACGTCGCCAAGCTCCATCCCGACGGCACGGTCGAGCTGGTCGACCGTTCCAAGGACGTCGTCAAGTCGGGCGGCGAATGGATCAGCAGTGCCGCGATCGAGGGCGCCGCCATGGGCCATCCCACGGTGGCACTGGCGGCCGTGATCGGCATTCCCCATCCGCGCTGGCAGGAGCGGCCGTTGCTGGTCGTGGTGCGGCGGCCCGACAAGCAGGTGACGGCGCCGGAGCTGATCGACTTCCTGAAACCCAGGATGGCGTCGTGGTGGCTACCCACCGACGTCGCTTTCGTCGAGGCGCTGCCGCTCACCGCCACCGGCAAGGTGCACAAGGTGACGCTGCGCCAGCAGTTCAAGGATTACGTGTCGGTAGCCGCTGCATAGGGAGAACACCGTGGACTTCGAGTTGCCGGGTGAAGACCATCCCAAGCGCCAGGCGATCCGGGCCTGGTTCGAGGCCGATCCCTATCCCTCCGCGCTGGCGCTGGCGCAGGCGGGTTTCGTGGTGCCGCATTGGCCGAGGCCCTGGGGCCTGGAGGCCGACGCCGAGCTGCAGCTCATCATCGACCAGGAGATGAAGCGCGCCGGCGTTCACGTGCCTAGAAACCCCGTTGCCATCAACAATTGCGCCCAGTCACTGCTGACGCACGGCACCGACGCGCAGCGCCAGCACTTCCTGTGGCCCGCCCTGTCGGGCGAGCACACCTGGTGCATGCTGTTCAGCGAGCCGTCAGGCGGCTCCGATCTCGGCGCGCTGCGCACTGTGGCGCGGCGCGACGGCGACCACTACGTCGTGAAGGGTCACAAGATCTGGACCTCGCTCGCCCACAAGGCGAAGGTCGGCGTGCTGGTCGCGCGCGCACCGATCCCGACCAGCCCAAGCACAAGGGCCTGTCGGAGTTCTTGGTCGACATGGACACGCCCGGCATCCGCATCCGGCCGATCATCGACATGTCGGCGCACAAGAACGAGTACAACGAGGTGTTCCTCGAGGACGTGCGCATCCCGGCCGACCGCCTGCTCGGCAAGGAGGGTGAGGGCTGGGCGTTGTGCACGACCCAGCTCCAGACCGAGCGCGTGGCGTTGTCGCGGCCCGGCGCCATCTGGGGCCACGGGCCCTCGGCGCGCGAGCTGGTCGAGGGCCTGGCCGAAGTGGGCGCGCTCGAAGACGGCGCAATCCGCGACGAGGCCGCGCAGATCTTCGTCGAGGGTGAGATCCTGCGGCTGCTGGCCTACCGCGCGCTCAGCGATCGCATGAACGCCAAGGCACCGGGGCCCGAGGGCGCCATCCACAAGATGCTGGCGGCACCGCACGGCCAGCGCGTCGTCGATCTCGCCAAGCGCAGCCAGGGCGCGCGCGGCATGATCGCCGGCGAGAAACCGTTCCCCTCGCAGCTCGCCGGCGACGATCCCTACGACGATTGGGACTACGCCTTCTGGTTCAGCCCAGGCCGTGACGCTGGGCGTGGGCACGCAGGAAGTGCTGAAGAACGTCGTCGCCGAACGCATGCTCGGCCTGCCACGCGATCTCGATTCCACGGCGCGGCTGCCCTGGGCGGAAGCGCGGCGCAAGCAAGGTTAGGAGTACGTGATGAACTTTGCCCTGAGCGAAGACCATCTGGTGTTGCGCCAGTCAGCGCGCACGTTCCTGGAGAAGGAGATCTCGCTGGCCCGCGTGCTGGTGCCCGGTGCCACCGTCGCCGACGCGGGCTACGACGCCAACTGGAGCAAGATCGCGGCGATGGGCTGGCCCGGCATGGTGATCGACGAGGCCTATGACGGTCTCGGCCTGTCCTGCATCGACCTCGCCATGGTCCTGGGCGAGATGGGCCGCACCCTCGCGCCGAGCCCGTTCCTCGGCACGCTGTTCGGGACCTGGGCCGTGCAGAAGGGCGGCTCCGATGCGCAGAAGAAGGATCTGCTGCCCGGCGTCGCCGCCGGCTCGACCAAGTTGGCATTGGCCGTCGCCGAAGCGAGCGGCGCCGTCGACGGTCCTTGCCGCGAGGCGACGGCCCGCAAGCGAGGCGGCTCCTGGCGTCTGACCGGCGTCAAGTCGTTCGTGATCGACGCCGCCGCGGCCGACCGGCTGGTGGTGGCCGCGCAGGACGGGCAGAACCGCGCCTTCTTCCTCGTCGAGGCGCGCCAGGCCGGTGTGCAGGTCGACCTGCTGCCGTGGCGCGACGTCACGCGCCAGGTCGCCGATGTGCGCCTGAAGGACGCCGTCGGCGAACGGCTCGAGGCCGAGGATGCCATTCTCTGGCCCTGGTTGCGCGATCGCGTGCTGTTTGCGCTGGCGACGGAAAGCGCGGCGGGCGCCCAGCGCGTCATGGAGATGACGGTCGACTACGCCAAGGAACGCACCGCCTTCGGCAAGCCGATCGGCGCCTACCAGGCGATCAAGCATTCGCTCGCCGACATGCTGGGCCAGGTCGAATGCTGCAACGCCGCCACCCTCTATGCCGCCTGGGCCTTGTTGGAGAACCAGGCCCGCGCCTCGCTGGCCGCGGCGATGGCCAAGGCCTACACCAGCGACGCCTACATGGCCGTTTCCCAGCGCAGCATCCAGATCTTCGGCGCCATCGGCTTCACCTGGGAGATGGTGAACCATCTCTACTTCAAGCGCGCCCGCGCCAATGCCGAGCTGTTCGGCAGCGCCCGCACCCAGCGCGCCCGCGTCATCGACATGGTCGAGAACAAGGCGGCATGACGGTGGCAAGGTAGCGCCAGGAACGCTACTTTCCCGGCATGAGGCCGGAATTCCTTGGTTTGTCGGACCGCGCGTTGACGGAGCGCATGCACCGGCTGGAGGCGCAGAGTGCCGACGACGACGCCGCTTTCGAGCATTTCCGGCGGCTGCGCACCAACCTCTCGCGCCAAGCCTGGCAATCGCTGACCGACGAGCTCGATTGCGATCGCGGCCCGCTCGCCGAGGTCGGCGTGATGGTCTTCCCGCTGGACGAGGATCTTGCACGCCGCCTGCTGCAGGCGATGCTCGCCAGCCCGCGCGTCAAGATGCGGCGCAAGAACTTCGCCCTGGGCTATGTCAGCACCAGCTTCGCGCAGTGCGACTATCTCAACAGCAGCAATCATTATCGCAAGCTGACGCCGGCCAGCCGGGCTCTCCTGGCGGAGTTCCTGTCGACGGCCGGTCCCATGGTCGAATCCGCCATCGGCCATCCCTTCCGCATCGCCTCGACGCGGCAGTTCAAGCTCGTCCCCAACCGGCCGCTGGCCGACCGCCACCTCGACGGCTGGCCGGTTGCCATGCGCAAGATCTTCGTCTTGCCCGAGGGCTGCGGCAAGCGATCGAGCACGACCTGGTTCCGTCGCCGCGACGGCCACGAGTTCACGCTCGAAAGCGAGAAGCCGATCTGGGTGCTGTTCGAGAACAGCGTCGTGCTGCATGCGCCCGTCTCGGGCGTGGCGCTTCGTCCGACCATCGAATTCGATATCGTGCCGGCGCGGCAGACCAGCTTCGAGCTCGTCGATGCCGGGCTGGGCGGCTGGTATCCGCACTTTCCGACCGAGGCCGAGCTGCATGCGGCGACGCGCCAGGCCTTGCAGTCCTATCTCGCCGAGGTGCCCGGCGGCGCGCCTGTCGAAAGCTGGCTGCAGCGCATCAGCAGATCGCTTGGCCGCCTAAGGCCAAAGGCAGGATAGCGCACATTCCGTCCGGCTGATTCAGTCGGACGGAATGTGCCCTGTGAAACGAGCATCTCCCGTGCGCGCGTTTCCGACTGGTAGCTTGTCACAGAGGTTTTGACGGGTTGGAGCGTGAGTCACGCAAGGATT
>WHTW01000077.1 GCA_009377525.1 Rhodospirillales bacterium | reverse complement strand
TGCCGCTTGCGGCCGCCAGGTTCGCTCGGCAAAGCGCCAGTCGATGCCTTCCAGCAGATAGCCCAGCTGTGCGGCGCTGATCGATACCGCCTCGGCCTCCAGCACCTCCTGCACCAGCAGCGCCAGACCATCGAAGCCGCGACGCATGTCCGTCGCCCCGCTCGCCAGCCACACTCGCGTCTCTGCGGGCAGCCCGATCATCGGCCCACCGACCCCAGCGCCCGCAGCACACGGCCCAGCGCCGCCTCGTCCACCCGCGCATCGACGCGAACCCGCAGCGCTGCGCCAAGCTCGATCTCGATCGAGCCGGCCGTTCTCGGCTCCATTCCAAGCAAGCCGCTCAACGACATCGGCAGCAGCTTCAAGCCGCCGCCCGTGGCCGCAGCCTGCTTCGCCTGCCGACGCCAATGATGCACAAGGTTGGGATGCACGTCGTGCCGACGCGCCACCGCCGCGACCACCGAGCCCGCCACCAGGCTCTCCTCGACGATCCGCTTCTTCTCCGACGGCGACCACCGCCGACGCCGCTCCGGCCCGGACAAAACCGCAACTGTCGCCATCCTTGCCCCGCTAACTCGCCAACTAACGGGCACACATCTCTCACACGAGAGGCTCAGCTAGAAGGCGGCCTTTACCGGCTTTCAATTACCCACAAGTTTCACTCCGACCATGGCGCCCAACGCGATGTCAGTGAGGCGGGACATTCCGCGCCACATGACGGTATTTCCAGGTGGAGGATCGTTGGCGCGGGCAAGATAACCGCCGAGCCGCGCGATCTTCGTCAGATAGTGGGATAGCGTTCTTCGTCGGAGCGGCTTTTGATCTCTATCCTTCACGAGATGATCGAGCAGATCGATCTCGGCTTCGGTCAACGCGAGAGCGGGCGAGGCAGCGGGGCTCGAACGGTTGAGCATTGTCATCCAGAAGACGCGCCAGCTCAGGATGCAATAGACCGCAATCAGGTTGGCCAGGCGCTGAGCGGTCCGGAGCTTGGCTTCCTCGGCCCGACAGCCCGATTTGAGGATCTTGTGGAACACCTCGATTTTCCATCGCAAGGCATACCATTCGAGTTTCTCGATGGCGTCCTTGCGAGACTGAACGGGCAGATCGGTGATCAGCTTCCAGTCGACCTTCTTTCTGTTCTTCGGTGTCCCGCGTTCCTCGGCATGGATCACGGTCAAGGTCAGTGCGGGATATCGCTTCTGTTTGCCGATCGGCGGCAAGACCCGAATCCGGCGATACCTGATCTCGAGAATGGCTTCGTCGGGATCGCCGTTGTTATCTCTGACTTCGATGCGATGCAGTCCTTTGACCGCGACCTCGTCCATCTCGTCGGCGATCGTATGATCGCTGTCTCCGGCCAGGCGGTCGACACAGGTCCTCACCAGAAAATGCGTTCCGACCTCCTGCGCCGTGCAGAACAGCTCGTAGATATCGCTCTCGCGATCACCGATATGGACACATCGTCCTGCATCACCCAGCAGTTCCGTTGATTGCTTCAGGTTCTCCAGCCACCGTACGCTTTCCTTCTTCTCGATGGGAACACGCGTCGGATTGATCTTCTTCTTGAGCGCGGCGGTGCCCTTGAACTTCTTTCGCGTCCAGAATTTGATCGCCGCCAATCCCAGCGGCAGCCCCTTGGTGGTAATTGCCAGACTCGAATGCATCAGGATGCCGCAAACCGTGTGCGATCTCAGGCGACCGGCCTTGTCGCGGCCGCTGTTTATCGCCTTGGTGATGCCGATCGCGGCCGGCTTTTCCCGTCGATAGCTGAACTCCGTCGTGTCGTGCAGCACCAGAACAGGCCTCTCAATCTCCGCCGTGCGATCACGCGTCGATTGAAAATGACCGGCCAGAATGTCGGCCTCGCTGACCCGATCGTTGGCAAAAAACCGATAGGCCGCCTTGGCGTTGGTCCAATCCTGGCAAACCAGCGGAATGCTTTGCCCCATGGCGCTCCCGAGCTGTGCCAGCAATTTGCGCAGTCGCTTGTTCAGTCGCTCGTCCGCCAGACTACAGCCAGCAACCTCGGCATCAAACCAAGCGTCAGTCGTTCCGTCCATTGGCACCGCCCCTTTTGCGATTCGGTGCCAGACAAGGAATCACAATCGATTCCTTTTGCGCAACAGATTGTGCGCTGCTCAGTGGTCGTCAATAAATGTGGGTAATTGAAAGCTACACCGGAGGCGTACTGATCTTGTCCGGTTGAATCGTTGAAGACGAGGCTGGGCCAGCCGCGGACAACCACGGTTGGAATGCATTCTGCGCCCTCCCCCATGATGCCCACGGCGGCGGCCATGGCGTCGGGACGATTGGCGCGTACAGCAAAAGTTACGACAACGACGTCGTGATCCAGCGTGCTGTGCAGAGCCCACGCATGCCTGTTCATTGTCCGGAATGCAGATCACATTGGATCACACACTACCGATCCCCATTCCATACCCCACCGACTTGTCGATGCAAGCAAACCACCTTGGAAATCAATGTCGTATGTCTCATGGAACACTGCTGCACAATCATCCCAGTGGCGATCCCAAGCCGTCGCGCGACGACATCGAGATGACGAAAGAGATCGCAAAGGCCGCCGAGGCGCTGGGCATCGCGATCCACGATCATCTCGTCATCGGCCGCAAGGGCCATGCGAGCTTCCGGAGCCTGGGCCTGCTGTCGTAACGCGCTGGATGCGGACATTGCGGAACGGATGTACTCGACCTGAGACTTTCGACTCGTGACCATTTGTTTGAGCTGGGCGTCGTGCTGACGGCGAATGCAGCCTTCGTCGGGAACTACGCGGGCGGGTTGTCGACCTTTCGCGTACAGGGCGCGACTGAGGGTGCGGATGTGGCTTTCGGCAACAACGGCGGCTTCTGCTCCTTGACGACGGTACGACCTGGTATTACCGTAAACTGTGCTTGATCCGACCAAAAGGTAGGCCCGTGACGGTAAAGTCCTCGATTTCGCTCACCGATGATCAGCATTCCTTCGCCAAGACGCTCGTCGATTCGGGCCGCTTTCCCAGCGTCAGCGCCGTCCTGCAACAGGGTATCGAGCTTCTTCGCGAGAAGATGGAAGATGAAGCCGTGGAGCGGGCCGCGTTGGCTGAGATCCTCGGCGAGCGGCGTTCGGGCCCGTTCTTATCGGCCACAAGGATGGATAGCCGGCTGTCCCGGATGATTGGCAAGAAACGCCGGGCGTATGCGGTTCGCGATTGAATTCTCGGCAGCCGCCGAACGCGACTTCGGCCTGATCTTCGACCACCTGTTTGAGAGCTATGTCGCCTTCGGCGAGGGTACCGAGGAAGCCTTGGACCATGCCGCGCTGCGGGTGATGGGCATCCGCAAGGCCGCCGATCGGCTGGCAAGCTTTCCCTTACGGGGCGCGGCACGCGACGACATCTTGCCGGGGATCCGCTTTCTTGCGATTGCACGAGCGATCTACTGGTTCGACGTCGATCAGACAGCGCGCAAGGTCCGTATTCTTGCCATGTTCTTCGGCGGACAGGATCATATCAGACATATGCTGGTGCGCCTCCTCGACAGAAACGAGACTCACTGACACGTCCCGATGTCGCCGGCTGAACGGCATCCGAACTTCGAGACCAGTCGCTCAACGGAGCGTCTTCACCACCGTCGGGCAGTTGCAGGAGCAACGTCGTGTGTTCCTATGGAATACTGGCGGACAACCATCCTACTCAACCTTTCTTGATCACGCCCGATCACGCTTCTGTTGCTGGCCGCCAACGGTGGTCCTCACGGCGCCGCCGGCCAAGCATCGGGCGCTCACCGGTCAGAAGGATCCGCACGAGTTCCAGCATGGCCGGCTGGGCCTCGACCGCGGCAGCGTCCTCACGGGCGTCGTCACCGGCGCCGAGATCCAGGACGGCCGCTATCGCATCAAGGCGGGACGGCCGCGTTCGCCCTGGATGACCTCGAGGAGCCGGGCGCCGTCGCCAGCCATCTCTGGCTGAGCGAACCGTTGTTCGGCCCACACGCTGCTCGGCGTCCCACTCGGCCGTTCATCCGTCTTGTCATGTCGTCGATGACCTCAGCGACATCGCGAAGCGGTCAACGCATCAGTTGCTTGGGCAGCCAGAGGCTGATTTCCGGAAACGCGATCAGGATCGCCAGCGTGAAGATGTCCATCAGCAGGAACCACAGGATGCCCTTGAAGATCGTCTCCAGCGGCACCTTGTCGCCGACGACGCCCTTGAGGATGAAGACGTTCAACCCGACCGGCGGCGTGATGAGGCCGATCTCGAGGAACTTGATCATGATGACGCCGAACCACACCAGGTCGTAGCCGAGGCTGGAGATCACCGGCGTCACCACCGGCAGCGTCACCAGCATCATGCCCAGCGGATCCATGAAGGTGCCGAGGAAGATGAAGATACACGACAGCATGACCATGACCATGATCGGCGACAACTCGAGCGTCGTCGCCCAGGTGGTGATCACGCCGGCGACCCCGGTCAGGGCGATGAAGCCGACGAATATCTTGGCGCCCAGCACCAGGGCGAAGATGTTGGCGCACTGCCGGACGGTCTCGACCAGTGCCGCCCAGGTGTTCTTCCGGTCGAGGCGCCGCGCGAGGAAGCCGAGAACGAAGGCACCCGCCGCGCCGACGGCCGCCGCCTCGGTCGGCGTCACGATGCCCAGATAGATGCCGCCCATGACGATCAAGAACAGCACGATGATCGACCAGGTGCCCTTCAGCGCAACGAAGCGGTCGAGCCAGCCCACCGCCTCGGCCCGCGGTCCCAGTGCGGGGTTGAGCCGCGCCCGTACATAGATCATCACCATGTAGATGACAGCCGACAGGATCCCGGGAATGAGGCCGGCCAGGAGAAGCTGGCCGATCGATTCCTCGGTGAAGATGCCGTAGAGCACCATCAGGATCGAGGGCGGGATCAGCGAGCCCAGCGTGCCGCTCGCCGCCACCACGCCGGTGGCCAGGCCCTTGTCGTACTTGTAGCGCAGCATCTCGGGCACGGCGAGCTTGCCCATGGCCGCGGCAGTTGCCAGGCTGGAGCCACTCACCGCGGCGAACATGGCGCAGCCGGCGACCGACGCCATGGCCAGCCCGCCGTACAGGCGCGACAGCCAGACGCGGGCCGCGTAGTAGATGTCGCGCGTGAAGCCGGCGTGGAAGGCGACGTATCCCATCAGCAGGAACAGCGGCACGGCGACGATCGGGAAGTTGGCGATGAAGGAGAACGGCTCGAACGAGATGTAGGCCCAGGCCGCGTCGAAGCCGCGTTCGAAGTCGAGCGCCCGGCCCTCCGGCCAGCCGACCGCGAGGATCATGCCGCCGAAGCCGACAATCGCCATGCCGAAGGCGATCGGCACGCGGATGGCGACCAGGCCCAGCATGGCGAGAAGGCCCAGGAAGCCCAGGAGCGAGGCGTTCACGGCATGCCCTCAGTCGGGAGTATCGATGTCGAGCGCGCGCTCGGCCTCGCCGCGCGCGGCGTGCGCCTCACCTGTGAACAGGCCGACCACGGACCGCACCGCGTCGACCAGCAGACGCAGCGCGAAGAGCCCGAGGCCAACGGAGACGACGAGGCGCGGCGGCGCCTCGGGAAACTCGATCTCCCCCTCGGTGTAGGCGCCGACGGTCCAGGCCTGGAAGAAATCCGTGAAGGTCGCGACCGCGAGAATGGTGAAAATGATCAGCCCGATGACGACGCCGACCGTCTCCATCACGACCTTGGTGTTGTTCGTCATCCAGTCGGTGAAGATGGTGACGAAGACGTGCTCCCGGCTCGCCTGGACCGCGCTCAACGGCAGAAAGGCGACAAACACCATCAGGAACTCGCTCAGCACCAGGTCGCCCGGGATGGGCATGCTGAAGACGTAGCGGCCTGTGACCGACACGGTCACGAGCAACGTCATCGCCACGATGGCGATGATCGCCGTCATCACCGCTACGCGGTCGATGTAGTCGAGGATCTTCACCTGTCCATGCCCCCGGGCCCCGCCGCAGCGGGGCCCGCGCTCATGTCGCAATGCCGGGTTCAGTTCGTCTTCTTCGCCCAGGGATAGCCGTCCGATTTGAGCGTCGCCTCGTACTTGGCGGCGATGCCGGCGAGCCGCGCGAGGAAGCCCTTGCCGTCGATCCCGGACTTTTCCATTTTGGCGACCCATTCGACGGTGAAGTCCTCGGCCGCCTTGGCCCACCGCTTGCGCTCGGCCTCGGGCAGCGCGTGGAACTGCATCTTCTTGCCGTCGATGCCGGCAGCCAGTTCCTTCTTGGCCTGTGCGGTGTACTCGATCTGTAGACGGGCATAGACGTCCATGTACTCCGCGCTGGTCTTCAGCAGGATGTCCTGGATCTCCTTCGGCATCTTGTTGAAGAGGTTCAGGTTGATGCCTCCGCCGTAGGCCAGGTACTGCCCCATGTAGGCCTCGGTGAGATGCGAGGCGACTTCGTAGTGCTTGTAGGATTTGACGAACGGCGTGTAGTTGATGGTGCCGTCGATCGTGCCCCGCTCCAGCGCCTGGTAGAGCTCGCCGAAGCCGATCGTCACCGGCACGGCGCCGAGCGCCTTGAACAGGTTGGTGTGGCCGCCGGTGGTGCGGATCTTCTTCCCCTTGAGCTGCTCCACCGAGGTGATCGGCTCCTTGGTGGTCAGGAGGTGGACCGGGCCGGTGGTGTTGTTGAACAGGAGCTTGAACTTGTTGCGTTCCGCCTCCTTCTGCAGTTCCGCGGAGACCTGGTGCATCTCGAACCAGGCGTGCATCCCGACCCATTCGTCGTTGATGCCGAACGGCACGCTCGCGTAGTTCCAGACCGAGAGCTCAGCCGGCGTATAGCTGGCGATGAGCTGCGCCGTCTCCACCAACCCGGAGCCGACGGCCTTGAGGTTGTCCTTCGCCTTGACGAGCGACTGGCCCCAGAAGAACTCGATCTCGATGCGGCCGTCGGAACGCTTCTTCAGTTCCCCGGCCCACCACTTCAGGGCTTCCGCCCGCGGACCGCGCGGCGGACCGATGTCGGACCAGCGCAGGGTGTAGTCGGCGGCTGCCGCCATCGGCGACCAGATCGCCACCATCAAAGACGCGAACGCAACCACGCCACGCACGCGGCGAGTCATGTGAAGCATGACCTCCTCCCTGTTTTCTGATCGGCAGAAACTCGAAGAATCTTTGTTGTACTTCTGACAGAGGTCGCAGTGCAGAATGCCAGTCGGCGCCGCTCCCCGCAAGGCTCGGTAGTGTCCTAATTCGTCGGGAGGGGCGAGCGCAGCCATTTGCGACTGGGCGGAAACCGCTTTGGGCACGTCAGCGGTTATCAGCCGGGGCCAAAGACTGTTGAAGAATGTTGAGCCACAGCGCGCTCTTGCCGAGGCCGCGCGTCAGATTGCTGTTGTCGCGGGATTGGGCATCCCTCGTTGCGTCATTTAGATCCTTCGGCAACGGCCACCAACACGGCTTCCCATCCGTGGCGTAGTAGTCAATCTTTTGATTTCAAAAGCGCTTCATTCTCCGCGATGAAGTTCCGTATGTCAGGCGACATATCCAAGAGCTTCAGCCACTGCTCCTTGTACAATGTTACGGGGAACCGACCCATGCCATAGATGGACACAGCCCCCTTTTCGCTCACCTTCATTCTGATGCCGGTTGCGGCGCCTTTTTTGAGCGAGGCGTTTTCATTTCTTAGCCGCTCGAGTTCGGCTTTTAGATCCTCTTCGGACATCAATTCTCCAAGTGTCTAGGAAATTCAGATTGCTGGGCAAGTCCATCGCTATCGGTCGCCGAGTAATCGCGCGGCGGCTTACGCAGGCCGTCGGCAGGAGCATACATCATTGCACGTTCCAAGCCATTCCATGAGATCCGATCCTGGTTGGGAGAACCACCTTCAAGCCGTCGCGCGACGACATCGAGATGACGCGCGAGGTCAAGGCGGCGGCCGAGGCACTGGGCATCGCCATCCACGATCACCTGTGATCGGCCGCAAGGGCCATGCGAACTTCCGGAGCCTGGGGTTGCTCGTGTAGCGGCGCAAGCGCAAGATGCTCAATACCGGAGGGAAAACTCATGCCGACGAATGACCTCGCACCAGGGCTAACGGCGGAGATCGTCACGACAGTCGACGACAAGCTGGTGGTCAAGCACATGGGGGGCGACGGCGTGCTGTCCACGCCATCGATGATCGGTTTGATGGAGCGGGCCGGCATCCAGGCCGTACAGTCGCATCTCCCCGAAGGGCACACGACCGTAGGCTTCGAGGTGCACGTCAAGCACTTCGGCGCCACGCCGAAAGGCAAGAAGGTGACGGTGCGCGCCGAACTGCTCGAGGTGGATGGTCGCAAACTCCGCTTCAAGGTCGAGGCGCACGACGAGGACAAGAAGGTTGGCGAAGGCACCCATCGCCGCGCCATCATTGCCATTCAACGCAAGGATTGATCCCTCAGAACGGCCAGAGTCACCAGCGTTCAGCCCAACAAGTAAAGGTAAGAATGCGCACATAATACGGAGGAACAGCCCATGACACGCGTCAATCGGATTACGCGTCGCCGAGCGTTGAAGGTCACAGCTGGCGCTGCCGGCGCGACCCTGCCGCTGGTACATGTCCAGACAGCAAACGCTGCCGGCAAGCTTACGATGGGCATCTGGGATCACTGGGTACCGGCGGCCAATCCGGTGCTGAAGGGCCTGGTCGACGCGTGGGCCGCCAAGAACAAGGTCGAGGTGACGATCGACTTCATTCCCTCCGCCGGCAACAAGATGATTCTCACGCAGGCTGCCGAGGCTCAGGCGCGGAGCGGGCACGACATCCTTGCCTTCGACCAATGGGCTTCCCACCAGTACGGCGACAAGCTGACACCCGTGAACGACGTCGTGGATGCGCTGATCAAGCAGTACGGGCCGGTGAGCAAGGCCGTGGACTATCTTGGCACGTCGGATGGGAAATGGTTGGCCGTGCCGGTCGCCTGGGGCTCGGCTCCGCTGCCGCCGTGCGGGCGCATCTCCATGATCAAGAATTTTACCGGCGAGGATGTGACCGAGTGGTACCCGGCCAAGGACGTGAAGACCAAAGGTGCGGCCGGGTGGACGTACGAAAAGCAGCTGAAGATGGCCGAGCAGTGCCACAAGGCGGGCCACCCGTTCGCGCTTGGCTGCGGATCCAACAGCACGGACGCGAACCAGACCTGGGGCGCGACCTTCGGGGCGTTCGGCGCGCATCTCGCGGATGGCAAGGGCAACATCACCGTCGATTCCGATCCGATCCGCGAGGTGCTGGATTACGTCAAGCGCTTCGTCCCCTACTTGCCGCGCGAAACCATCGCCTACGACGACGCGTCCAACAACAAGGCCTTCGTTTCAGGCTCGGCGGCGCTGATCTGGAACCCGCCCAGTGCCTGGGCCGTGGCCAAGCGTGATGCGCCTGCGATCGCAGCCGACACCTGGCATTTTCCGAATCCCAGCGGCAAGATGGGTCGACTTGTGCCTCATCGCCCGTATTTCTGGGGCATCTGGCAATGGGCACAGAACAAGTCGGCGGCAAAAGACCTGTTGGCGTTCGTCAGCCAGCGCGACGTCGTCACCAAGCTCAGCGTTCCCGCGGCGGGCTATGACATCCCGCCATTTCTGTCGATGGCGGATCTGCCGGTGTGGGCCGAAATCGAGCCGCCGAAGGGCACGATCTACAACTATCCTGTGCGTCCCCACCATGAGGCCGAGTACTACATCGTCGGCTCGAGCGCGCCGCCGGACATCGGGGTGCAGATCTGGACCCAGTACATGATCCCGGGCATGGTGGCGCGCATGGTATCCGGTCAAACGGCGAAGCAGACGATCGATTGGGCGAAGAGGGAACTCGAGGGCCTCCGTCGCTGAAAGCCGTCGCGCGGCGACGCATCGAGACGACGCGCGAGATCAGGCGGCCGCCGAAGCCCTGGGCATTGCCATCGACGATCGTCTGGTGATCGGCCGCAAAGGCCATGCGGGCTTCAGGAGCCTGGGGCTGCCAGAAACCCCAGGCGCGCCGCGTCGACTTCAGTTCATCTTACTCCCCGGGTAATCGACCGTTTCGTGCCACCGCCATAGGTTCGGCGGCATGGAAAGACGACACCTCATCCGAGCAATCGTCGCAGTCGGCGTCGCAGCATCGCCGGCGCTAACCGGGCCCGTGCGGGCCCAGTCCCCATCTCAACGGAGAACAGCAATGAGCAACGCCAACGAAGTCGTGGTGCGTTACCTGGCGGCGTGGAACGAGCCCGGCCCCAAGCGCCGGCGCGAGCTGGTGGCGAAGGCCTGGACAGACGGCGGCACCTACGTCGACGCCGCGCGGAAAGGCAATGGCCACGACAGCCTCGACGCCATGATCGCGACGGCGCAGGGCCACTTCCCCGGCTACCGGCTGCGCCTGGCCAGCGGCATCGAGGCGCATCACGACTATCTGCGCTTCAGCTGGGTAGCCGGCGGCACGGCGGAGGCGCCGCTCTACATCAAGGGCACCGACTTCGTGGTCGTCGCCGGCGACGGCCGCATCAAGTCGGTGGTCGGCTTCGTCGACGCGGCACCCGCACGTTGAGGGGAGATCGCGATGGACAGGAGAAGTGCGACAACCTCGATCGCCGCCGCCGTCGCCGCCCTTGTCGCCGCAGGCGGCCGACCGGCCGAGGCCAAGGCGACCGGCGCGGAGCGGCCTTCTTTCGTCGAGACCGACGACGGCGCGAGCCTGTTCCACGTCGACTGGGGAGCCGGCAAGCCCGTGCTGTTCACCCATGCCTGGGGCCTCAGCGCCGACATCTGGGAGTACCAGCTCGTCGAGCTGGCCGACCAGGGCCTGCGCTGCGTCGCCTATGACCGGCGCGGCCACGGACGATCCAGTGACCCGGGGCGCGGCTACGACTACGACCGGCTGGCCGACGATCTGGCGGCGGTCGTCAACCAGCTCGATCTCACGGACGTCACGCTGGTGGCCTACTCGATGGGCAACGGCGAAGCGGTGCGATACCTGCGGCGACACGGCAGCGCTCGCGTTGCACGGTTGGTGATGGTGAGCACGATACCGCCTCGGTCGAGCAGCGACTTCAGCGCGTTGATCGCCGGCCTGAAGCAGGATCGCCCGGCCTTCTTCTCCACGAATGTCACCGCCTTCACCGGCGGCCATCCCGCCATTTCACCGGCCATGGGCGAGTGGATCGTCGGGCAGTTCATGCGGGCCTCACCGAAGGCGACCATCGACTGCATGCACGCCATCGCAACCGGCGACTTCCGGGCGGACATGGGCGCCGTCACCGTGCCGACCTTGATCGTCCATGGCGACAAGGATCTGGTCAATCCGCTGGAGACGACCGCGCAGAAGGCCGCCGGGCTCATACCGGGCTCGACGCTCAAGGTGTACGAGGAGGCGCCGCACGGCCTCGTCATCACCCATCGTGATCGTCTGGCGCGGGATATCCTGGCCTTTGCCCGCGGATGACCTGACGCCGCTTCTTCTTCGTGGGACGCTCCCACACCACGCCGGGATAGCCCTTTAGAGGAACGAGCGGCTCGCCGAGATACGTCCAGTCCTGCAGCTCGGCGATGGCAATGTGATAGCGGGGTTCGCGGCCCGTGCGGCCGCTGAAGAGCGCGCGCGGTATGTTGACCATCTGCGGCGCGTGCGGCCGCTCGTAGATGAGGGGTGTTCCGCATCGGGAGCAGAAGCTCCTTGCCCTCCCGGTCGTCTTTTCCTGAAAGCGCGTCATCTTCGCCTGGCCCTTGATCACCCGAAAGCGGCTGCGCCAACTGCCGACGTAAGTCGCGTAGGCCGCGCCATGCGCCCGCCGGGTCGCGCCGGAATGATCGTGCCACGCCCACCGTGCGGGAATGCCGATCTCGATCTGCACGGCGCCGCAAAGACATTGGCCCGTTGCCGATGCCGTGTTCTCCGCACTCGTCGCTTTGACCACGCTGGACCTCACCGTTGGAAAGCCGCCCCAGATCTAGCCCAACTCACGATCGGCGAACAATCCGGCAACCCGGAGCCACGTGCGGAGTTGATCCTTCGGCCGACATTCGCCGGGGGCATTCCAATGATCAAAAAGTTCGCAGCCGTCCTGCTGATGGTCGTGCTGACCGCGTTCGCCGCATCGGGCCAGACCGAAGGCAGCACGGTCGGCACGCCGTCGGTCACCGTCCTCGGCAGCCAGGAAGTGCAGGGCATCCTCGGCCGCGAGGTGCGCAGCACGGCGGACGAGAACATGGGCCGCATCGTCGACGTGCTGGTCGACGGCCTGGGCACGACACGCGCCGCCATCATCGACTTCGGTGGCTTCCTGGGCGTCGGCAGCCGCAAGATCGCGGTGGCCTGGACGGCATTGCATTTCGTGCCGGCCGCCGAGAAGCGCTACAGCATCGTCCTCGAGCTGACGCGTGACCAGGTGAAGCCCGCGCCGGAATACAAGGAAGGCAAGCCGGTCCTCGTCCTCGTCGCGTCGGGCAAGCTCGAGCCCCTGCCGTAGCGTGCCCGGTGCCGGAGCTTATCCCGCCTTCACTGCCGCATCCCTCGCGGAAGAGCCTGAAGCGGCTCGACTGGTTCGTCTTCCTTGTCGCCGATGTGCAGACGGGCTTCGGGCCGTTCGTCGC
The DNA here is from genome assembly GCA_009377525.1 of Rhodospirillales bacterium. Classification (GTDB taxonomy): domain Bacteria; phylum Pseudomonadota; class Alphaproteobacteria; order Reyranellales; family Reyranellaceae; genus Reyranella. The sequence continues at coordinate 23,437 of WHTW01000077.1, read as the reverse complement.
CGTCTTTCTCACCTCGCAGAAATGGACGCAGATCGAGATCGGCCTGGTGCTGACCGTCGCCGGCCTGGTCTCGCTGCTGGGCCAGATCCCGGGTGGCGCGCTGGTCGACGCCGTGCGCTCCGAGCGCGTAGTCGCGGCCGTGGCGGTGACGCTGATCGCCATGAGTGCGACGGTCTACGCGACCTTCCCGGTCTTTCCCGCCGTGCTGGTCGCCGCGACGCTGCACGCCGCCGCAAGCTGCGTGCTGGGGCCGACCATCGCGGCGATCAGCCTGGGCCTCGTCGGCCATGCCGCGATCGGCGAACGCTTCGGCCGCAACGCGCGCTTCGCCTCGATCGGCGCGGGGCTGTCCGCGGCGGTGATGGGCGGCTTCGGCTATTTCTTCACACCCCAGGCGGTGTTCTTCGTGACCGCAGCACTGCTCATCCCGACGCTGCTCGTCCTGCGCGGCGTCGCCGCGGCGGAAATCGACCCCGAGCGCGCGCACGGCAACCTGCCGGAGCAGAGCACCGGCAATCCGCCGGTGGACCTGCGCAGCCTGCTCAGCAAGCGTGCCCTGCTGGTGTTCGGCTGCTGCATCCTGCTGTTCCATTTCGCCAATGCCGCCATGCTGCCGCTCATGGGCAGCGTGCTCACCATGCGCTCAAGCCAGTGGGCCACCGTGCTGATCGGCGCCTGCATGGTCGGCCCGCAGATCGTGGTGGCCCTGTTCTCGCCCTGGGTCGGCCGGCAGGCGCAGCGCATCGGGCGCAAGCCCCTGCTGATCGCGGGCTTCGCCGCCCTGCCGATCCGCGGTTTGCTGTTCGCCACGGTGACCGATCCCTACCTGCTGGTCGTCGTGCAGCTTCTCGACGGCCTGACCGCCGCGGTGATGAGCGTGATGGTGCCGCTCACTATCGCCGATCTGACGCGCGGCTCGGGCCGTTTCAACCTCACGCAGGGCGTGGTCGGCACCATGATGGGCCTCGGCGCCTCGATCAGCCCGACCTTCGCCGGCTACATGAGCGATACGTTCGGCAGCCCGGCGGCTTTCATGGGCCTGGCCACCGTTGCGATGTTCGCCCTGGCCACCGTGTGGTTCCTGATGCCCGAGACGCGGCCGGCCGCTAGCGACCTTCGTACGCGTCCTTCAGACGCTGGATGTCGATCTTCTTCATCGTGAACATCGCCTTCGTGACGCGGTCGGCACGGTCGGGATGGGTGTCGCTCATCATGTCCTGCAGACCGGCATGGTCGACCTGCCAGCTGAGACCAAAGCGGTCCTTCAGCCAGCCGCCCGCTCCAGTAGGGGTCGATCTCGCCTTGCGCCTCGCAATTACCGTAGAGCGAGATCGTCTCGCGCCGAAGGAAGCTCGTTTACTGCCGCTCAACCCAGATTGCGCAAGGCCGGCTGTTCGATCAGCGGCCACGTCTTGTCCTGGTCGGAGATGCGCGTGACCGGCAGCGGCCATTGGATGGCCAGCGCCGGATCGTCGTAGCGCAGTCCACGAACGGCGTCAGGGGCGTACGGCGCCGACACCAGGTAGTCGACCTCGGTGTCGTCAGCCAGACTCTGGAAGCCGTTGGCGCAGGTCGCCGGCACGAAGAGCATGCGCTGGTTGGACGGCGTCAGCTCCATGCCTATCCAGCGCAGATAGCTCGGCGATGCCGGATCGACGTCGACCACGACATCGAAGATCGCGCCGCGCACGCAGCGCATCAGCTTGGCCTCGCCGTGCGGTGCGGCCTGCCAATGCAGGCCACGCAGTGTGCCGCGCGTCGCGCTGGTCGAGGCGTTGCCCTGGGCGATCTCGAGGTCGATGCCGTGGCGCGCGAACTCCTCGCGGCACCATGCCCGCGCGAAACACCCCCTCTGGTCGCTGCGTGGCTGCAGCTCGATCACGCGCGCACCTTTGAGTGATGTTTCATGAAAGATCACGGCTCACCAGATCTTCCACTTGGCCTCGCCGTTCTCCCAGAAGCCCTCGAGCACCATGCGGTCGCGCAGCGTGTCCATGTTCTGCCAGAAGCCGCGGTGGCGATAGGCGGCGAGCTGGCCTGCGCTGGCCAGCGATTCGAGCGGCCCCTCCTCCCACACCGTGTCGTCGCCCTCGATGCAGTCGATCGCCGCCGGCGAGACGACGAAGAAGCCGCCATTGATGTAGCCGCCATCCTCGTTCGACTTTTCGCGGAAGCCCGAGACGCGGGCCTCGCCCGGCAGCAGGTTCAGCGCGCCGAAGCGACCTGGCTGGCGCACCGCCGAGACCGTGACCAGCGCGCCCGACAGGCGATGGAACCCGATCAGCTCGCCGATATCGATGTCGGCGACGCCGTCGCCGTAGGTCAGGCAGAACGGCTCGCCGTCGAGATAGGGTCTGATGCGCTTGATGCGTCCGCCGGTCATCGTCTTCTCGCCGGTATCGACCAGGGCGACACGCCACGGCTCGATGCCGTTGCGATGGGTCTTCATCGTGCCTTCATGCAGATCGAACGTCACGTCGGCACGCGCCAGCGCGTAGTCACGGAAATACTGCTTGATCATGTGGCCCTTGTAGCCGCAGCAGATCACGAAATCGTTCAGGCCATAGGCCGAGTACATTTTCATGATGTGCCACAGGATCGGCTGTCCGCCGATCTCGACCAGCGGCTTGGGCTTCGTGATGCTTTCTTCGCTGATGCGGGTGCCGTAGCCACCCGCGAGTATCACGACCTTCATGCCGTGATTGTTTCAAACGGCCGGCGCGTCTCCGAGTGTCAAAGTTGTGGCCTGCCTGAACGACGGTTGTTCTGCCGTGGTGACGGATGACACATCGCGGCATGCAGATCAGTACACCTGTCAACGCCGCGATGGCCGCCCCCGCCTCCAGCACCGGCACGGCCTACCAGCGGCGCACGATTGCGACCAATTTCCTGGCGATGACGCTGGTCAGCGGCGTCATCCTGCTGATCGGCATATTCACCACCGCCTACAGCCGGCGCGCGCTCGGTCCGGCGGCCATCGGCCAAGTCAATTGGAACGCCGCCTTGCTCGCCTTCCTGGCCCTGCTGGCGAGCCCCGGCGTCGCGACGGTGGGGCAGCGCGACATCGCGGCCAATCCCGGGCAGACCGCGCCGATCGCGGCGCTGGTGCTCGGCCTGCAGGTGCTGTTCTCGATTGCCGCCTACGCCGCGGTCGCGGCGATCACGTTCTTCTATCCACGCAGCGGGCAAAGCGGCACTTTGCTGCTCATCCAGGGACTCATCGTCCTGGTCAATGCCGGCAGTGCCGCATGGGTCCTGCAGGCGCACCAGCGCATGGCGGGCCCGGCGATCGCCTCGCTCGTCCTCAACGTGCTGCAGATTCCTGTCCTGCTCGCCCTGGTCCACGCGCCGAACGACGTCTTCCTGTTCGCCGCCTACACGCTGCCCTTCTCGCTCGCCCTGGTCGCCTACAATTTCTGGTACCTGCAGCACCACGACATCCTGCGGTTCAGCGAGCTGCGGCTGCGCCTTGCCGGCGGCGCCAAGCTGCTCGCCCAGGTCTGGCCGCTCGCGCTCTCCCAGGCTGCCGTGCTGGTGATCCACAATGGCGGCGCCATCATGCTGGGCTTCACGCATTCCGACGTCGAAGTCGGCCTCTACACCACGGCCTACAAGCTCATGTACATCTCGACCGTGGTCAGCGGCGCCATGATGAGCGCGTACTTCCCCGTCCTGTCGCAGGTCGCCGGCCAGCCGTCGGAGGCGCGGCGCGTCGCCGGCGACTTCGCCACCCTGATGACCTGGATGGGCCTGCCGATCGCCGCCCTCGGCTGGGCCTGCGGCGGGCACGTCAACGACCTGCTGTTCGGCGCCCAGTTCACGGCGGCCGGTCCCTACTTCGAATGGCTGTGCCTCGTCATCGGCCTGACTTTCGTCAACATCGGCCTGGGCGCGCCGTTGCTGGCCTGGGGCCATCAGAAGCTTCATCTCAAGATCATCGCGTTCTCGTCCCTCGTCAGCCTGGCGCTGGCCGCGCTGCTCATCCCCCGCTACGGCGGCTGGGGCGCGGTCGCCGCGCTGCTGCTGGCCGAAACCCTGTCCGTGGCGATGCTGGCCATCGCGCGCCATCGCCTGGAGCTCGGCCGCAATCCGCTGCTGCCGCTGCTGGCGCCGCCCCTGCTGTGCTGCACGGCTGTCGCCCTTGGCATCGCCAACCTGCCGATCGTCGCCGATCGCTACTGGTGGGTCGAGCTCGCCATCGGCACGGCGCTGCTCGGCGCCTGCCTGCTGCTGTTCGAGCGGCGCATCGCGCGGGCCGCCTGGACCCTGATGAGACGCGCCCGCTGACCGGCCGGCCGACGGCGATCAGCGCACGACGGTGCGCACCAGGAAGTACAGCAGCCGAGCCGTGACGGCAGGCGCCAGGCTGCAGCGGGCGGCTTCGCGGAACTGGCACCAGGCGGTCGCCCGCTCGCCGGCCCTCCACAGCAGGCGAGCGCGCCGCGCGGCGCGCACGCCGGCAGCCGTGCGGGCCGCGCGACGGACGATCTCGGCCTGCTCCTGTGGAAAGTCGGCGCAGGATAGATCGATGGAACGCCGCTCGTCGGCGACATTCTCGCCGGTCCGTGTCAGCCGGTTGGTGTCGGCGCCAGCATGCAGCCGATAGCAGGCCAGCGGCTCGGGTTCATAGTAGACAGGCCTGCGCAGCGCGATGCGCTTCCACATGTCCCAATCCAGGCAATAGCTGAACACCGGCAGGAAGCCGCCGAGCTCCTCGTAGACCGCGCGGCGCACCGCGATGGAAACGAACTGGATTCTCTGGTCGAGGAACTGCCGTCGGACGAAATCCTCCTGCAGGAGGCCGGGAGACCGCGCCTCCGGCTCGGTCAGCCCGACCCACTGGCTTTCTTCGTCGAGGTAGATGGTGCGACAGAGGGCGGCGCCGGCCTCCGGGTGACTGGCGATGCCATTGCGCAGCCGCTCGTAGAAACCCGGCCGCACCGTGTCGTCGCCATGCAGGATATGGACCCACTGGCCGGTGGCGTGGCGGATACAGTCGTTGAAGTTCTGGACCATGCCGACATTTTCGGTCTGCCGGTGAAAGGCGATCCGTCCGCCGCCGACCTCACGCACGACCGCTTCCGGATCGCCGACGGTCGAGCAATTGTCGATCACTTCGATCTGCATCTCGGCCGGGCCGGGATCCTGCCGCAGCACGCTCTCGAGAGTCTCGCGAAGGTAGTGCGGTGGGCAGTTGTAGATCGGCACCATCACCGACCAGAACGGTCGCGGCAGGCCTTCCGGCAGCGCTTCGATCCAAGGCCTCTCAACAAGCTTGACGGCCGTGCGAACGTTCGTCGGCCAGGGATTTCGGCTGCTGTCGAGAGAGCCGAAACGAAGCGCTAGAGGCATGCCGCTTTGTGCCAGATTCCCAGGGGCGCCGTGATCTTGCCGTGACCCGGCCGTCGGTTGCGAAGCCGGCGTCATGCTGCACTGCGCAATGCACGTGCGAAGGCTGCGTCCTGTTGATCGCGCAGGCGGTCGATCAGGCGGCCGGCCGGCACGTCGACATCGGCATAACGCAGCGCCTCGTCGCGGCCGACGGCGCGCCGCAGCCGGCAACCCGGCGCCACGCCCATGGGCAACAGGCCCTCGCGACGCACGATATCGGCGTTCTCGCACAGGCCGTAGGTCATGTAGTGACCCAGGCCGTCCAGCTCGTCGCCCGCCTCCAGATCGATCTTGGCCGCCGCAATGACCTCGACGCAGGGCGGTCCGGCGGGCGCGATGGCGGCATCGCCGAACAGCACGGCGCGCGCGATCGTGTTGGGCACCTCGAAATGGCAGAGATGATAGGGCGTGTAAAAGCAGTAGAACGGCCCATCGCCCATCTTGTAGAGCGCCAGGTAGTGGCGCTGCGCCGGATGTTCGATGGTGCCGATGACAAATACGCCAGGGCCCGGGGCGGCGCCGACCACGTAGTCGACGATGCCGTGTCCATCGGCGAAGGCCTGCAGCGGCAGGAGCTTTGCCGCCTCCTCGATCGGCGTGCCGGCAGGCGCCGTCGGCCCGAACATGCCGCGCTTGCCGACGCGCATTCCCGTGGCGTTGGCAACGATAGCCTGTTCGAAGGAGACCTTGGTGCCGTCGGCGAACGCAGTGACCATGTGCGCCTTCTGATGCCACTTGCGGGCGAAGTCCTCCTGGGTGGTCGGATTGCGATAGGGATCGTGCAGGCCCTTGATGTTGCCGCACAACACCGGCCGCACACCGATGCCCCGTACGAAGCGGTAGAGGTTCAGGGTGACGCCGGGCTGGTCGCCATCGACGTTGGTGTAGATGACGCCGGCCGCATCGGCGCTCTGCTTGAGCAGGGGTCCCACGGTACCGTCAAGCTCGGCATTCATCAGGACGACGTGCTTGCCGCGCGCGATCGCCGTCGTCACCACGTCGGCGGCGTAATCGATCGACCCGGTGACTTCCAGGATGGCATCGATCTCGGGGGCGCCGCACAGCAGCTGCCAATCCTCGGTGACCGCCGGCCTGCCGGCTGCGATCGCGGCGCGGAGCTCGTCCGGCGTCGCCACCGGCTGGCCATCGCCCTGCCCGGCTTCGGCATAGGCGCGCCGGGCGCCTTCGAGATGGCGGTTGGCAATGGCCACCAGCCGCATGCCGGGAACGGCCGTCGCGATCTGCAGGGCCACGCCCCGTCCCATGAAGCCGGCGCCGACCATGCCGACGCGGATCGGCCGGCCCGCGGCGGCCCGCTCGTGCAAGGCTTTGTCGATGATCAGCATGATGTCATTCTGGCCAGCCCTAGAAGCGGCTCCTGTGACAATTCGGAGCCCAATTCCGGAGTGGTCAATGGCAGGCAAGATCTATGTCGGCATCGGCGGCTGGACCTTCGAGCCGTGGCGCGGCGTCTTCTATCCCGACGACCTCACCCACAAGCGCGAGCTGGAATATGCCAGCCGCAAGCTGAGCTCTATCGAGATCAACGGCACCTATTATTCGAGCTTCAAGCCGGCGAGCTGGGCCAAGTGGCGTGACGAGACGCCGGACGGCTTCATCTTCGCCGTCAAGGCCTCGCGCTTCTGCACCAACCGCCGCGTGCTGGCCGAGGCGGGCGAATCGGTCCAGCGCTTCTTCGCCCAGGGCATCGTCGAGCTCGGGGACCGGCTGGGGCCGGTGAACTGGCAGTTCATGGGCACCAAGAAGTTCGATCCGGAGGACTTCGAGGCGTTCCTGAAACTCCTGCCCAAGGAGGTCGGCAAGCTGCCGGTGCGCCATGCGCTGGAGGTCCGCCATGACAGCTTCAAGGACAAGCGCTTCTACGACCTCGCCCGCGAGTACAACGCCGCCATCGTCTTCGCCCACGACAAGGCCTTCCCCGAGATCGACGAGCCGACCGCCGACTTCACCTATGCCCGCCTGATGGGCTCGGAGGAGAAGGTCAAGACCGGCTACAAGCCCGCCGAGCTCGACCAGTGGGCCAAGCGCGCCAAGGCATGGGCCAAGAAGGGCGACGCCTTCGTCTACTTCATCTCGGGCGCCAAGGTGCGCAATCCGGCGGCGGCGCAGGCGCTGATGGAGAAGGTCTAGCAGAAGCCGCACCTCAGAAGATTCCTCTCATGTTCCTCTCCCCCCGCTAGGTCCCCTAGCGGGGGGAGAGGAGCTTGATCCGTAGGCGTGGGTCTTGACTTGCGATCCCGCACGCCCGTAAACTTAACTCTATGGTTAACTATCAAAACGCCATGCTTGACCGCACCTTCGCCGCCCTGGCCGACCCGACCCGGCGCGCCCTGTTGGCGCGGCTCGACGAGGAGGAAGGGCTCACCGTCAGCGAGCTGGCGCGGCCCTTCCCGGTCTCCCTGCCCGCCATCATGAAGCATCTCGACGTGCTGTCGGACGCGGGCCTCATTGAGCGCACCAAGTCGGGCCGCACGGTGACCTGCCAGCTCAAGGCCGCGCCCATGGAGCAAGCGATGAACTGGCTCGCCCGTTACGAACGCTACTGGACAGAGCAGCTCGACCGTCTCGCGGCATTCCTGGAGGAGGATTCATGGCAAGCAAGCCCAGCCTCGCCCTCAAGCGGCGCTTCAAAGCGTCGCCGGCGCAGCTCTTCGAGGCCTGGACGCAGCCGCAAAAAATGATCCGCTGGTGGGGCGTCACCGGCCATCCCAGCGCCCCCGTCGCCGAGGCCGACTTCAAGGTGGGAGGCCGCTTCCGCGTGCAGTTCCACACGCCGGATGGCGAGCACCACAGCGTGAGTGGCGTCTATCGCGAGATCGAGCCGGACCGCAGGCTCGTCTTCTCGTGGGCCTGGCAGAGCACGCCCGAGCGAGAATCGCAGGTCACGATCGACCTCAAGCCGGATGGTGACAGCACCGTCCTCACCCTGACGCACGAGCAATTCTTCGACGAGAAGGCGCGCGACGACCATCGTCGTGGTTGGACGCTGGCCCTCGACAATCTGGGGAAGGTGTTCCCATGAACGCTGACGACTTCCGTTCCCCGATCGACATGAGCGACGCCGGAGCCAAGGCCGCGCTGCTCGACGGCCTGCCGCGGGATGTCGGCGACCTCGCCAAGGTCGTGCAAGGCGTGCTGATCCACGAACACATCGCCTCGGCCTACGGCGTCACCCTGTCGGCCAAGCAGCATGCCCAGGCCCACATGCGCGGCGTCGAGAAGATGCTCGACTGCATCGCCCGCCAGGACAGCCGGCCGTTGCCGCAGGCGCGCCCACCCGGCGAGCGCGTGGTCGGCGTCTGCCACCACTTCACGCTCCTGCACGTCGCCATGCTGCGCCGGCAGGGAATGGCGGCGCGGGCGCGCTGCGGCTTCGGCGCCTACTTCGAGAAGGGCAAGTTCATCGACCACTGGGTCACGGAATACTGGAACGAGAGCGAGAAGCACTGGGTGCTGGTCGACGCCCAGCTCGACCAGCGCCAGCGCGAGCTGTTCGGCATCGCCTTCGACCCGCTCGACGTGCCACGCGACCAGTTCCTGGTGGCGGGCGACGCCTGGCAGCTCTGCCGTGGCGGCAAGGCCGATCCAGGCGCGTTCGGCATTCTCGACATGTACGGATTGTGGTTCATCGCCGGCAACGTCATCCGCGACGTGGCCGCGCTGAACAATCACGAGATGCTGCCCTGGGATGACTGGGGCGCCATGGCCCAGACCGACGCCGAGCTCGACCTGCCCTTCATCGATCGTCTGGCCGAACTCTCGCACGCGCCGGATCGCCATTTCGGCGACTTGCGCGCCATCTACAAGGACAAGCGCGTCGCTGTGCCCGACATCGTGTTCAACGCCGTCCTCAACCGTCCCGATCCCGTCCACTGAAGGAGGCCATCATGCAAGTGCACAAGACCGTCTCCCGCGACGAATGGCTGGAAGCCCGCCGCGCGTTGCTCGCCAAGGAGAAGGCGCATCTTCGCGCGCACGACGAGCTCGCGCGCCAACGCCGCGAGTTGCCCTGGGTCAAGGTCGACAGGAGCTACGTGTTCGACGGACCCAATGGCAAGGAGACGCTCTCCGACTTGTTCGCCGGCCGCAGCCAGCTCGTCGTCAAGCACTTCATGTTCGGGCCGGACTGGCAGGAAGGCTGCGTCGGCTGCTCGTTCGGCGCCGACCAGATGGAGGGCTCGCTGGTCCATCTCGTCAACCACGACGTGATGATGGTCGCCGTCTCGCGCGCGCCGTATCCCAAGATCGCAGCCTTCCACAAGCGCATGGGCTGGCCGTTCAAATGGGTGTCGTCGGCCGGCTGCGACTTCAACTTCGACTACAATGTGTCGTTCACCGACGAGCAGAAGGCCAAGGGCAAGGTCTTCTACAATTTCGAGGACCGGGACTGGGTGAGCGACGAACTGCCGGGATTCAGTGTCTTCACCAAGGATGAGACCGGCCGGATTTTCCATACATATTCGGTATTTGCCCGCGGCACCGAGGACGTCGGCACGGTCTACGGTTTCCTCGACATCACGCCCAACGGCCGCAACGAGCCGCCCGGCGGGAACCTCTCCCACTGGGTCCGCCATCATGACAAATATGAGGAAAAGGCTGGAAATTCCTGCTGCCACGGCTGAGCCGGACTGTTGTAGACTGCCGGCCAACGGAACGCAGGAGGGATCGGATGCCCGCACTTTCGTTGGACCACTGGAATATCTACTGCAAGGACCTCGACGCCACGGTGCGCTTTTACGAGCGCTACGTGGGCCTCAGGAACGGCGATCGTCCGCCGTTCATGTTTCCCGGCGCGTGGATGTATGCCGGCGACAAGGCGATCCTGCACATCGTCTCGGAGACCAAGCGCAAGGATCACGGCAGCGGCGCCATCGACCATGTCGCCATCAACTGTGCGGACATCCGTGGCACCATCGACCAGATCAAGAAGGATGGCCTGCCGTACGAAGTGCGCAAGGTGCCGGCGCGGCCGCTGCAGCAGGTCTTCGTGCACGATCCCGACGGCGTGATGATCGAGCTGAACTTCTGGCACGAGGCCGACGTGCCCGAGCTCAAGGAGACCGGCAAGGCGCCGGTCGCGCGCGACGAGCTCGCCAAGAAGGCCAAGAGCAAGGGCAAGAAGCAGCTCGTCGGCGCGAAGTAGCCTCGCCGGACCGCAGGCCTCCAGGTCCGCTTCATGTCTTTTCTTCCGGACCGCGCGCTCATGAGCGCGCGGGACGCGCGCGGTCCGGAAGATAGAGTCAGACCACCTTCCATACCCGCACGTCCTCGTCGTAGCCACGGATCGGCAAGGGTCCGAGATCGATCGCGCCGTCGGCGCCCGTGGTGGCGCGATGCACCGAGCTCGACACCAGGAGCTGCGATCCCGTCTCCTTGGTGAGCTGCTCGAGCCGCGCGGCGAGGTTCACGGTATCGCCGATCACCGTGTATTCCTTGCGCTGCGGCGAGCCGACCGTGCCGGTCACCGCCTCGCCGAGATGGATGCCGATGCCGACGCGCAGCGTCGACTGCGGCCGCGCCTTGTTCCAGCGGTCGACCGCCTCCAGCATGCCGCGCGCCGCGGCCAGCGCATTGGCCGCCGCCTTGGGGTCCGCCAGGGGTGCGCCGAAGATCGCCAGGAAGCCGTCGCCCAGGAACTTGTTGATGATCCCGTTGTTGCGGTCGACGATGTCGATCATCTCGGCGAAGAAATCGTTGAGCAGAGCCACCGTCTCGCTGGCCGACCGCGTGCGCGTCTGGGCGGTGAAGCCACGGATGTCGAGGAAGAGCACGCAGACTTCGCGCATCTCGCTCGGCGGGTCGGTCTGCGAGGCAAGCAGGCGATCGACCACGGCGGGCGAGACGTGCTGACCGAACATGTTGGTGACGCGGTCGCGCGCGGCGGCCGCGCGCACGGACGTCTCGAACTGCCGGCGCAGGCTGCCGGCCACGATGCCGGCGATGGCGCCCGCGCCCAGCAGCACGACACTGCGGCTGAGATTGTAAGTCAAGGAATGCGCGGGCACGTCGGTGATGAATTCGAGCGGAACGAACCACCAGACCAGCAGGAACTGCTGCACAGCCGCGACGACGCCTGTCCACAGCGACAGCCAGAAATCGAGTCGCAGCGTCGACAGCAGGATGAACACGAAATAGATCAACGGCGGCCAGAAGCCGAACACCGCCTCCGCCGGCATGTGATGGCTGAGCACGAAGATGATGGCGCTCGGCATGCTGGTTTCGACGAAGGCGTTGGCGAAGCGGGCGTAGCGCGAGAAATCCTTGTCCTGCGCCGCGCGATGCCGCAGCACGACCAGGACGACGAGTTCGTAGAGCGCGAACGGACCGATCACGGCGAGCGGCACCCGCCAGGTCAGCCCGCCGTGGAACATGCTCCGGACCAAGCCGGGAAGCAGGTTGACCGCGGTCAGCGTCACGACGAGCAGCACCCCCAGGACGACGGCGAGCACCTGTACGCGCTGGATCTCGCTGCGCATGATCTCGCGGCGCAGCTCGCTGGCATAGCCGTCGGCTAAGCCGTCAGGGGTCGCTTCGGCCATCGGGGGACCCAACCTATCGAGCCGTCCGAGGCTCCACAACGGCGGGTGGGGATGGTAGGAACGGGTCATGCCGTTCAAGGAGATCGCGCGCGAACTGCAGGGCAAGGCCGCCAACCTCGCCCTGCGCATGCCGATCGCCTGGATCAATATCCTGGCCGGGCCGCCGGTGGTGGTCGATGGCCGCACGCTCGACGGCCGTACCCAGTGGCTGCTACGACTGCTGGCGCGCAGCGGCCAGCCGCCGATCGAGCAGACCACGGTGATGGAAGCGCGCACCGGATACGACGCCTTCATGCTCGAAATGGGCGGCCGCGCCGCGCCGATCGGCGAGATGGTCGATCGCACCATCGAGGGGCCGGCGGGGCGGCTGCGCATACGCATTTACCGCCCGGCCGGCACGGTGGCGCGCCTGCTGCCGGCGATCCTCTATTTCCACGGCGGCAGCTGGGTGATGGGCAGCCTCGAAGGCTACGACCTGGTGTACCGCTATTTCTGCGCCCGCGCCGGCTGCGTGCTGGTCGCCGTCGACTACCGCCTGGCGCCCGAGCACAAGTTCCCCGCCGGCATCGAGGACGCCGTTGCGGCCTACCGCTGGCTGCAGGCCGAGGCGACGGGGTTGGGCATCGATCCGGCGCGCATCGTCGTCGCGGGCGATTCGGCCGGCGGCAACGTCGCTGCCGTGGCAGCACAGCTTCTGCGCGACGAGGAGCGCCCGCCGTGCCTGCAATGGCTGATCTTCCCGGCCACCGACTTCAGTTTCGACACGCCCTCCTACCGGAGCTGCGGCGAGGGTTTCATGGTCACCCGGGCCGCCATGGAATGGTTCCGCGGCCACTATCTCAACGGCCAGGCCGACATCGGCGATCCGCGCGCCTCGCCGCTCAGGGCCAACGACCTTGCGGGCCTGCCGCCGGCCCTGGTCTACACGGCGGGCTTCGATCCGCTGCGCGACGAGGGCCAGGCCTATGCCGATCGCCTGGCCGCGGCCGGGGTGAAGACCATCCATCGCGAATTCGATTCGCTGATCCACGGCTTCGTCGGCCTGCGCGGCACGGTGCAGGCGGCGGCGCGGGCGATGGACGACATGGTGGCGGGCCTGCGGCACGAACTGGCGCAACTCGGAAGATGAACATGGGCGATGACAGCCAAGTCAAGACGGAGCAGTTCACGGCAGAACAGCGTGAGCGGTCGGGCCGGCGCGAGCAGAACAAGGCCGAGAACCGCACCGCGCTCCTCAAGGCGGCGCGCGCGGTGTTCGCCGAGATGGGCTATGGCGCGGCGAGCGTGCGCGACATCGTGCGCCGCACCGACCTCGCCTCCGGCACCTTCTACAACTACTTCAAGGACAAGGACGAGGTCTTCGAGGCGGTGGTCGGCGAGTTGACCGGCGAGCTCCTGAAGCGCCATCAGAACGGCCGTGCCAAGGCGACCACCGCCGAGGCGTTCTTCCACGGCCATTACGCGGTCTACTTCGAGTTCGTCGTCGAGGACGCCGAGCTGCTGGCGCTGGCGCGCAAGAACTTCACCGCCATCCGCACGCTCCTCGACAAGCCCGACGTGCGCGCCCTGGCGCTGGCGCTGAACGACGACATCCGCGCCGCCATCGCCGCGGGCGTGCTGCCCAACGTCGACGTCAGCTACCTCGCCGCCGCCATGGCCGGCATCGCCTTCGAGATCTCGATCGTCATGGTGGCGCGCGACCCGGTCGATCCCGCCGGCGCCGTCGAGTTCGCCACGCGCCTGATGATCGGCGGCCTCGACCGCGTGCCGCGGCGTTGACGCCTATTCCGTCCGTTCGAACTCGTCAGACGTGAGGTGAGTCACGAGAGGCTCGTCACCCCCCATCGAAAACTCGATGCGGTAGACCGTCCGCCTGCCCTTTCCAATCGGACCGACGACTTCCGTGATCTCGCCGACCACGTCGCTCAAGCCAAACCGAAATTTCACGTGATCGCCCGGTCGGAGCGGTTCTGGCCGGCTGCGCTTGGTCTTAGCCGCCGCTACCATGGTGGTCTACCCATCAATTTGCCGACATATCCGTGCATGAGCCCATCCATGTCGGACGCAAGTGAATCGCAAGTTCGGCGCCATTCTCTTACTTTCGGCAACCGCAGAATAGTACGTTGACCCGCAGGAAATGTGCCTCTGTCGCGAAAATCCTCATGCACATTGGCATTTCTCCACACATTCAACTCGTTAAGCTGTTTGTTCCTGAGCGCATTCTTGGGGTTCAGAGCATTTAGTTCGTCCCACAACTTGAGCCCAAGCCGGCCAAAGTCGCTGCCAATATTCCCTGGATTGGCATTTCCGCGATCCATGGCCAAGCCAGTGAAAAAATTAGCACGAGCGACCACTTGTAGATCTGCGCTCGGTATTGAGCCGATCAGAGCCCTGGTGCATTCGTCATGGAGGAGCCGGCAGAATGCTTGGAACTGCGCCGCTAGCAAGACCGCATAGGCTCGATTGATCTGTTGAGTCGCGAATCGGCGGCCACGACCGGAACCGCCGACTGCCTTGTGTGCGCCTTCGAACTCATCGAGTCGGCTCGACTGGATCTCCAGCCAAAAGTCCAGTGCGAGAGACACAGCAGCTGAACCTCGAAGCGGTGTTACGCCCCCTGCACGATCGGATTGCGCAGCACGCCGATCTTCTCGATCTCGACCTCGCAGACGTCGCCCGGCTTCAGCCAGGGCTGCGGGTCGCGCGCCATCGCCACGCCCGACGGCGTGCCGGTGATGATGATGTCGCCCGGATCGAGGGTCATGACCTTGGAGAGCTCGTGCACCAGGGTCGGCACGTCGAAGATCAGGTCGTCGGTGTTGCTGTCCTGCATGACCTCGCCGTTGACGCGGGTCATGATGCGCAGCGGCGCCGCGCCCGGCGGCAGCTCGTCGGAGGTGACGATGTCGGGGCCGAAGCCGCCGGTGCCGTCGAAATTCTTGCCCAGCGTGAACTGGCTGCCCGACTTCCTCTGCCAGTCGCGCACCGAGCCGTCGTTGAAGCAGGCGTAGCCGGCGATGACGCCGAGCGCCTTCTCCTTCGGCACGTTGCGGCACTTCTTGCCGATCACGATGGTGAGCTCGGCCTCCCAGTCGAGCTGGTCGGAGTGGCTCGGCCGCGGCATCTTGCCGTTGTGCGGCACCAGCGTGTTGTCGAAGCGGCAGAACACGACCGGATAGGCCGGGATCGGGCTGCCGGTCTCCTCGGCGTGCTTGCGGTAGTTGAGCCCGATGCACAGGATCTTGCCGGGATTGGGGATCGGGCAGAGATACTTGGCCGACTTCGCCGACACCGTGGCGCCGGCCTTGGGCTTGGCGCAAGCTTTGGCGATTTCGGCCTGGACCTTCTTGCCGCCGGCCAGGATCTCGACGACCGACTTCGGCCCACGCGGCATCTGCTTGCTGAGGTCGATGATCTTGCCGTCACCGTTCTTGACGCCGACCACCGGCTTGCCGCCGTTCATGATGGTGCAAAGCCGCATTAAATCCCCCCTTCAAATTCCGCGTACCCGGATTGCGGCGTAAACTCCTCCCTCCGGCAACGGCGGTCAAGTTCGACGCGTTCTGTTAGGGTTACATCATGCGCTTTCTGCTCTCCTTGGCGGCACTCCTCCTTGCCTTTCCCGCCTCCGCCCAACTCGTCGTGCCGCTCACCACAGCCGACGGCCGGGTCGCCTGCACCCAGGGCATGACCGGCGTCGGCCGGCCGCCGAGCTGGCAGCCGGTCGCAGACCCCGACGCCCCCGACGGCTGGGCACTTGCGGAAACGGCGGGAGATCCCACCGACCTTCGCTTCCCGCTGTGTATTTCCCCGCAGGCGGTGACCCGCGACTTCGATGCCACCCTGCGCTTCAAGCCGATCAGCGGCACCCGCGCCCAGGTCGCCGGCCTGATGTTCCGCGCCCAGAGCGCCAACGACTACTATGTCGTGCGGGCCAACTCCCTGGACAATTCGGTGCGCCTCTACCGCATGGAGAAGGGCAAGCGCAGCCAGCTCGCGGCCAAGGAGGCGCCGCTCGAGGCCGGGCAATGGCATTCGCTGCGGGTGATCGCCGCCAACGAGCGCTTCGAGGTGGCACTCGACGGCAAGACCCTGTTCGACGTCACCGATCGCAGCCTGCCGCAGTCGGGGCCCCTGGGTGTGTGGAGCCAGGCCGACAGTGTGACCCGCTACGGCTCGCTGCTGGTCTCACCTGTGCGGTAGTAGGCTTCGACCGTCTCCAGGGCCACGGACTGCAGGAAATGCGCGGTCGCGGCGTCGAGATCGCTCACATGAGCGAGCCCGATCGGCGAGCGGCGGAACAGGGCGGCATAGACGGTACAGGCCGCCAGATACGTGCCTGCCAGGGTCGGATGGCTCTTGTCGTTCATGTGCAGATGCAGCTCCGACCTTCGCTCCAAGGCCGCTGCAAAGGCGAGGCCAGCGGGAATGACGAGCGCATCATTGTCATCGCCGACCGACGTGCAGGCTTCCGCGAGCTCAGCCGTCATCAGCGGCCGATCCTGATAGGCCCACGTCATCAGGAAGGCGGGCTTCGCGCCGTGCCGACGCACCGTATCGCTATGTCTTTTGGCAGAAGCGCGAAACGTCGCCCTGAGCTGCGGATGGATCGGACACTGGCTGCAGTCCATCATCAGCACAACGTCGAACAGTCTCTCCAGGTCGTTGAAGACGACGTTGTTTGCTTCGTCGAATGAATAGGAACCGAACGCCTTGGGCCTGAAGTAGGATTCGACATCGTGCCAATCCAGCCCGCCGCCCGTGATGGCAACGGACGTCGCGCGCAAGCGCGTGGCGGGATTGGCCGAGGCATGAAGGCGCGACACGTGCCAGCCGATGCCGTTGTTGAAGGACAGGAAGCTGTTGCCGACATAGAGGATCGAACCAACCTCCTCACCAATGTCGGTCTGCTTCGGCCTCCACATCACTGGCTTCCCGTCTCGAGCAGAAGGCGAACCGCGTGCAGATCGTCGACGACGAGCGCGCACAGCCCCTGAACCTCCTCCGTAGCCGGTATGAGATCCGGAACCATGATCGTCATCATGCCGGCAGCCGAAGCGGCCCGGACGCCCATGTGGGAATCCTCGAGAGCAAGGCAGAGAGACGGCGCCACGCCCAGCAGCCCGGCCGCCCTCAGGAACGGATCAGGCTCGGGCTTGTGGCGCTGGCAATCGTCGTGCGCCACGACATGGTGGAAGCGATCGACAATGCCGTGGGCCTCCAGGTGGCGGCGGACGGTCGCGCGCGAGGATGACGTGGCGATGGCCCGCGGCAGGCCGAGCGCGTCGAGCAGGTCGAGCAGTTCCAGCACGCCGGGCTTCACCGGCAGGTCGGCCTCGACCAGTTCGTTGAAGATGCGACCCGCCACCGCGCGCAGTTCGTCGACCGCGAAAGTCGGGCCGTAGAGATCGATCAGGCGCTCGCGGGTGGCAGGCCAGGAAGAACCAACCGTGCTGCGGAAGAAGGCGGAATCCATCTCCTGGCCAAGCTCGGCCGCCGCCAGCAGCGCGGCGCGTTCATAGATGCTTTCGGTGTCGAACAGGAGGCCGTCCATGTCGAAGACCACGGCCGCCGGCTGGCGCGGCAACTTCATCGTTGCACGCCGAGCATGCGACGAACCTCATGCAGGTCGGCCATGACATGCGCGCAAAGCGTCTGTATTTCGTCGGTCGGCGGAATGAGATCGGGAACCATGACCGCCATCATGCCGGCAGCCGATGCTGATCGCACGCCGTTGTGGGAGTCATCCAGCGCCAGGCACAGCGCGGGCGCCACGCCCAGCCGTTCAGCCGCCTTGAGGAAGGGATCGGGCGCAGGCTTGCCGCTGGCATAGTCTCCGTGCGCCACCACGCCGTGAAACCTGTCCGTCAGGCTATGCACGAGCAGGTTCGCCCGGACGGTGGCATGCGTCGATGACGTGGCGATCGCCCGCGGCAGACGCAGGTCGTCCAGCAGGTCCAGCAACTCGATCGCGCCGGGCTTGAGAGGCAAGCCGGCCGCGGCAAGCTCTCTGAAGTGTCGACCCCACGCTGCAATCAAGATCTCGAGCGGATAGTCCAGACCATAGTGGCTGAGCAGGAAGGCATTGTTTCCCTCCCGCGAACCGCCGACGAGCTGAAGGAAGATGTCATGACTCATCGGGCAGCCAACTTCAGCCGCGGCGGTCAGGATCGCCCGCCCATAGAGTCTTTCACTATCGAACAGCAGGCCGTCCATGTCGAAGATGACGGCCGCCGGCGGGCGGGGAAGCCTCATCGTCTTCCGGACCGCGCGCGTCTCGCGCGCCTCATGATCATGAGCGCGCGAGACGCGCGCGGTCCGGAAGAGCCTGAGAGCATGACAACGACCATCTATCGCCGGGCCTCAATCAACGCCCTGGCCAGCTCGACGAAGCCTGCCCCCGACCGCGCCGTGGTGATCCAGCGCGGCAGTTGATCCATGTCGGCGGCGAAATCGCGCACGTTGGCCACGCCCACCGCATTGGGAAAGAAGCCGAACATCGGCGCATCGTTGGGCGAATCGCCGGAGAAGACGTAGCGGTCGCGATGCGCCTCGAGATCGACACCGAACAGCTCGCCCACCATTTGTCGGCTGGTCGTGAGCTTGTCGTAGTCGCCGAACCAGCCGTTGACGTGGACCGAGCTCACCTTGGCGTGGGCGCCGTGCCGCTCGAAGATTTTCACGATGCGCAGCACGTCGTCATGCGGCAGCGCCGGCACGTCCTCGCAGAAATCGATGGCAAGGTCGGCCGCACGATAGGGCTGGTCCGAAGCGATGCCGGCGCCCGGCACGTCGGCCAGCACCTGGGTGCGCACGGCCTCCAGCCGGCGCTTGCCCTCGGCCCGCTCGGCCTCGCCCTGCACGAAGCGTGTCCGGAGCTTGCGCGCCTTGTCGTCGTGCCACATCCAGAAGGCGCCGTTTTCGCCGACCACGGCGTCGACCGGCCAGAAGCGGGCGATGAGATCGCACCAGCCGGCCGGCCGGCCGGTCACCGGGATCACGCGGAATCCGGCCTTTTTCAGCGCTTCCATGGCGCCATAGGCCTCGGCGGTGAGCTGGGAATGGGTCGACACGGTCTCGTCGATGTCGGTCAGCACGCCCTCGATGGCGGCCAGGGTTTCACGCGGACACTGGGCCAGCGGGGTCAAGGTCTCCTTCATGGCGACACTTCTTAACATGGCGCCGCAGGGCCATCGGGGCTAAAAGCCCGGCCATGCTTCCCCGCTACACCCGGCCGCAGATGGTGGCCATCTGGGCCCCCGAGAACCGCTTCCGCATCTGGTTCGAGATCGAGGCGCATGCCTGCGACGCCATGGCCGAGCTGGGGATCATCCCCAAGGACGCTGCGAAGGCGATCTGGGACGGCGGCAAGAAGGCGATGGCCGCTCTCCAGGCCGATCCCAAGGGCAACATCGAGAAGATCGACGCCATCGAGCGGGTGACCAAGCATGACGTCATCGCCTTCCTGACCTGGCTGGGCGAGTTCATCGGGCCGCAGTCGCGCTTCGTGCACCAGGGCGTAACCTCATCGGACATTTTGGACACCACCTTCTCGGTCCAGCTCACCGAGGCCGCCGACATCCTGATCGGCGACGTCGATCGCCTGCTCGCCGCGCTCAAGAAGCGGGCGCTGCAGCACAAGGACACGCTCACCATCGGCCGCAGCCACGGCATCCATGCCGAGCCCACGACGTTCGGCGTCAAGCTCGCAGGCCACTATGCGGCTTTCACCCGCAATCGCGCCCGGCTGCTCGCGGCCCGCGCCGAGATCGCGACCTGCGCCATCTCAGGGCCGGTCGGCACCTTCGCCAACGTCGATCCACGGGTCGAGGAGCATGTCGCCAAGAAGCTCGGCCTGGCCGCGGAGCCGGTTTCCACCCAGGTGATCCCGCGCGATCGCCATGCCGCGTTCTTCGCGGCACTGGCCGTCACCGCCTCCTCCATCGAGAATCTCGCCACCGAGATACGCCATTTGCAACGCACGGAGGTGCGCGAAGCCGAGGAGTTCTTCTCCGAGGGGCAGAAGGGCAGCTCCTCCATGCCGCACAAGCGCAATCCGGTGCTGACGGAAAATCTGACGGGTCTCGCGCGCGTCGTCCGCAGCGCGATCGTACCCGCCTTGGAGAATGTCACGCTGTGGCACGAGCGCGACATCTCGCATTCCTCGGCCGAGCGCTACATCGCGCCCGATGCGACCGTGACGCTCGACTTCGCGCTCAACCGGTTGACCTCGGTGGTCGAGCAGCTCGTGGTCTACGGCGAGCGCATGAAGGGCAATCTCGATTCACTGGGCGGGCTGGTGTTCTCCCAGCGCGTGCTGCTGGCCCTGACCCAGAAAGGCATGAGCCGCGAGGACTCCTACGCCGCCGTCCAGCGCAACGCCATGGAGGCCTGGCGCGGCAACGCCTCATTCCTGGCGCTGTGCCGCGCCGATAAGGAAATCCGGCAATTCCTGTCGGACGACGAACTCGTGGCCCTGTTCGACATGGGCTACCACACCAAGCACGTCGACACGATCTTCAAGCGGGTGTTTGGGTAGCTCATACGGACCGCCGGCTTCCAGCCGGCCTCATGATCATGAGCCGGCAAGATGCCGGCGGTCCGGAAGAGCATGAACCCTCACGCCTTCGCCTTGGCCCTTTCGTAGCGCTCGATCTCGGTCATCACGGCCTGCGCGGACTCGGCACCTGCAGTCTCGTGCTTGGCCGTGGCATCGTCGTAGCTGGCAACGCGCAGCGCGTTCGACTGGCGCTGGAAATGCGGATGGACGTAGCGCGCCATCAGTTCGTAGCTGCGTTTGGTCGATTCCCAGTCTGCCCAGTTGTGGGAGAGAAGGAGAACCGCTCCGAAGCCGCCGTTCGAGCCGAGCCACAGCCGCTCGAAGTGCCGGATGCAGTCGTCCGGCGTGCCGATGCAGGCAAGCCCGCTGGTCGTCAGGAACTCGACCGGATCGCCGACGTCGGGCGGAATGATGGGGAAGGTGGCGACATCGGTGAAATAGCGGGCAAAGTCTTTCAGCCCATAAGCCATGTCGGCTCGCGCCTTTTCGCGCGTCTCCGCGACATGGGCAAAAGTGACGATGCGCCATTTCGAGCGGTCCGACTTCTTGCCGGCCTTGGCCGCCGCCTCTTCGTGGATGGACCAGTTCTTGGCATGGGCCTGCAGCGCCTCGTCGGACGTGCCGCCGATCGACAGCATGCCGATGCCGTGCGTGCCGGACGCCACGGCACCGACCGGCGAGCGCGAGCAGGCAACCGCCATCTCCATGGCAGGCTGCGTGTAGGGCATCAGCTGCAGTCGTGCCTGGTTCAGGGTGAACCAGTCGGCCTTGCGGTCGACGGTGCCGCCCTGCATCAGCTCCATGATGCAATCGAGCGATTCGGTCATGCGCCGGCGCTGGTCCGCGGCTTTCAGGCCGATCTTTTCGGCGTCGTAGATCAGCGCCCCTGGGCCGACCCCGAACATGGCGCGGCCACGAGCCATGTGGTCGAGCTGCATCATCCGCGACGCCAGCGTAAAGGGATGATGGTAGGGCAGCGACACCACGCCGGTGCCGAGGCGAATGTTGCGCGTGCGCTGGACCGCGGCGGCGATGAACATTTCCGGGCAGGCGATGATCTCGAAGCCACCCGAGTGATGCTCGCCGATCCAGGCCTCGTGGTAGTTGAGGCGGTCGAGGTGTTCGACCAGCTCCATGTCCCGTTCGATCGCAAGCGTCGGGTTTTCGCCGAGCGCATGGAAGGGCGCGAGAAAGATTCCGGTTCGGAGATAGCGGTCCTGCATGGCGTTCCTTGGGGTTGTTCGGGGTTGTTCGGGGCGGTCAGAGCGTGCGGAAGCCGCCGTCGGCCATGATGATGCTGCCCGTGACGTAGGACGACAAGTCGGACGCGAGGAAAACCGCGGGTCCCGCGACGTCCTCGGGCTTGCCGGCGCGGTTCAGCGGCGTGTGCCGCATGACCATGGCGACCATGTCGGGGTTCTTGGCCCGCGCCTCGGCATTGATCCTGGTCTCGATCAGCCCGGGCCCGATGGCGTTGACGCGCACGCCATCCTTGCCGAGCTCCGCCGCCAGCGCCCGCGTGAAGCCGAGCACGCCGTGCTTGGAGGTCGTGTAGGCCGCCGAGTTCGGCCAGCTCACATGCACGAACGACTGGATCGAGCCGATATTGACGATCCGCCCCTTGGTCGCGCGGATCTGGTCGAGGAAGGCATGCGTGACGTTGAACACGCCGTCGAGATTGATCGAGAGGATGTCGTCCCAATCCTTGGTTACGGCAGCGGCGTCGCCGGTGATCGGATTGCGCCGGTTGATGCCGGCATTGTTGACCAGGATCGATATGTTGCCGCCCTTGGCGATCTCGGCGGCGGCGGCCTTGCAGGCCTGCCGGTCGGTCACGTCGAGCTTCACCGCCGATGCCTTGCCGCCGGCGCCCGTGACAAGACCGACGGTCTCGTTGGCGCCGTCAAGGTTGGCGTCGAGCACGATGACGCGCGCGCCTTCCCGGGCATAGGCCTGGCATATGCCCTGCCCGATGCCCGATCCGCCACCTGTCACGGCGGCGATGTGTCCCTGAAGAAGGCCGGCCATTGGTTCCTCCTGATTTCAGGAGGAAGAAGACCTCACGCCGCGCCGAAGGGAAAGGGTAAAGGCCCCTCGCTACGGTTAGCGCGGGGTAACCCCCGCGCCGGGTGACAGGAAACGTTCGCTACGCAGTACCCTGTCATCCCGAGCGCAGCGCCTGCCCTGAGCGAAGCCGAAGGGAGGGACCTTTCCGTTTCGCAAAAGACGCCTAAAGCACATTCCGTCCGGCTGGAATCAGCCGGACGGAATGTGCCCTGTGAAACCAGCATCTCTCGTGCGCGCGATTCCGATCACATGGAACCGCACGCGGTTCCATGTGATCGGCTCTAGCAGCCTGTCGGACTTGATCCGAGGTCAGGAATAAGATTCTGTAGCATGAGTTGATTGTAGGTCGAGTTTGGTGAGCGGGTGATGAGCAATTTCCGTCAGGTTGACCGAGAGACTGGGTTCCTGCTGCCGCCGTCGGTAGAGGACTGGCTGCCGGAGCGGCATCTGGCTCGGTTTGTGGTCGAGGTGATCGATCAGCTGGACCTGTCGGCGATGGTGAAGGCGTATCGCGGCTCGGGTTCGGCGTCGTATCACCCGAGCGTGCTGCTGGGGCTGCTGGTCTACGGCTACGCGACGGGAGTGTTTTCGAGCCGCAAGCTGGAACGGGCGAGCTATGATTCGGTGGCGTTCCGCTTCATTGCCGCCAACGACCATCCCGACCACGACACGATCGCGGCGTTCCGGCGGCGCTTTGTCGGGGAGATCGAGACGCTGTTCGTGGGGGTGCTGGTGCTGGCGCGCGAGATGGGCATGCTGCAGTTGGGCACGGTGGCGCTGGACGGCACCAAGATCCACGCCAACGCCAGCCGGCACAGCGCGCTGTCCTATGGGCATGCCAGCCAGATCGAGGCGCAGC
>WHTW01000076.1:8268-36147 GCA_009377525.1 Rhodospirillales bacterium | reverse complement strand
TGCCCATGACCCCTCCGTCCGCTTCGCGGACACCTCCCCAACTTCGTTGGGGAGGAGCAAACCATGAGCGACTCTTTCCAGCCCGCCCCCAATCCCAGCATCGCCGAGGCGCAGGCAGCGCCTGCGCCAGGACGCGCGCATGTCCTGGTGATCGGCAACGAGAAGGGCGGTTCGGGCAAGTCGACGACGGCGCTGCATATCGCCGTCGCGCTGCTGGGCGAGGGCGCGAAGGTGGCCACGCTCGACCTCGATGCGCGCCAGGGCACGCTCGGCCGCTACGTCGAGAACCGCGCCGCCTATGCCAGGCGCAAGGACGTCGACCTGCCGATGCCCGTCCACGCCGCGGTGCCGCTCGCGACGCTGTCCGACCGCACCGAAGCGCAGGCCGACGAGCGGGCGCGGCTCGAGGCGGCGCTGGAACGGGTGATCGGCTCCGTCGACTTCGTGATCGTCGATACGCCGGGCAGCGACACCTATCTCTCGCGGCTGGCGCATACCTGGGCGGACACGCTGCTGACGCCGCTGAACGACAGTTTCATCGACCTCGATCTTCTGGCGCGCGTCGATCCCGAGACGCTCAAGATCGTGCGGCCGTCGATCTATGCCGAGGCGGTGTGGAAGCAGCGCCAGCTGCGCGCCGTGCAGGGCGGCCGGCCGGTCGACTGGGTGGTGATGCGCAATCGCCTGTCATCGCTCGCCGCGCGCAACAAGCGCGACATGGGCACCGTGATCGGGGCGCTCGCCAAGCGCATCGGCTTTCGCGTCGCCGCTGGCTTGAGCGAGCGCGTGATCTACAAGGAGCTGTTCCTGAACGGCCTGACCCTGCTCGACCTCAAGCGCGGCGGCCCCAAGCGCGGAGATGGGGGGCCGTCACTCACGCTCAGTCATGTAGCGGCGCGCCAGGAAGTGCGCGACCTGGTGGCCGCGCTCAATCTGCCGCGGCGAGATGCGGACGCGCCATCGGCCGCGCCCGCGACAGAGCAAGCCACAGGAGACCCGCAAGCTGCAGGATGAACAGCGCTCCGAAGGCCCAGGTGTAACCGTCGGGCGAATAGCCCGTCGCGGTGCGTGGCCACTGGTCGACGATCTTCCCGATCGCCCATTGGCCGGCGAAGATCACCGAGAACACCACGAGGTTGCTCGAGGTGCTGACGCGGCCGGCATAGTGGGCGGGAAACGCCGACACCATCAGCGGCATGTACTGGATGGGCAGCGCACCCAGGAAGCCGAACAGGATCCAGGCCAGCGCCGGCTGGAAGGACGGCAGGACGGCGAGCCAGCCGCAGACCAGGGCGAACAGGAAGCTGGTGATGCCGACCGACATGAAGCTCGTGATGCCGACGCGGCGGAAGGCGTTGGCGACCACGCCGCTCATGGCGAAGCCCAGGGTCATGGTCGCCGTGGTCCAGAGCTGGATGTCGGCGCGCGCCGCCTTGTCGGCGATGCCGCCGACGTCGCGCAGCCACGGCCCGATCCACAGCGTGATGCAGCCGATGAAGGCGAGCTGCTGGATCGAGAGCAGGGGCTGGATGCGCCAGTAGAAGCCGTCGGTCAGCACCGCGCCGGTGATGCGGAACTGCTCGGCGAGCGTCCCCCCCTTGTCCGAATGGGCGCCCGGCTGCGACGCGCGCTCGGGCACGACGATGAACAGGATCGCCGAGGTCGCAAGGCAGATCCCCGCCAGCCAGAAGAACAGGCCCTGCCAGCTCACGACCGACAGCGACCATTCGACGGGAAGCGTCGCCGCCATCGAGCCCAGTCCGCCCGCCATCATGTGGAAGCCCGTGATCAGGCCCCAGCGCTCGGGCGGATACCACAGCGTGATCGCCTTGATGGCGGCCATCAGCCCGCCGGCGAAGCCCAGCCCGATCAGCGCGCGCGCCACGATCAACTCGCCGAGCGAGAGGCTCAGCCCGAACAGGGCGGAGCCGGCGGCAGCCACGGCCAGCAGCACGACCTGCACGCGGCGCGGCCCGTAGCGGTCGAGCATGACGCCGAGCACCGGCTGGCAGCCGGCGAAGAACAGGAAGAAGGCGGAGGTGAGCAGTCCCAAGTCGCCCGCGGTGATGCCGATGTCGCGTTCGAGATAGGGGAAGATCACGGCGTTCACGCCGCGGAAGATGTAGGAAAGGAAATAGGCGAGCGCGAACGGCAGGAAGACCCGCAGGAACAGCGTGGCGAAAGTCGGGGCGTTTCCGGTCATTGCTTGCTTTGCTTGGTCGGAGAATACAGCTCAGCGGCCGGCCTTGTTGTTCGCCCGCCATTCCCAGGGCTTCTCGCAGCCATGCGCGTAGATCCCCTTGCCGTTGAACCACGCCATCCAGTCGTCGAGCATGTAGCGCCAGGTCTGGCGCAGCGAGGCCCAAACCACGCCTTGGCGCACCAGGGCGGCGCCAAGGTCTTGGCCATTGACCCAGCAGGTCGCCACCGGTCGGCTGTATTGGTCCTTGGCCGTATTCCGGCATTCGAGCCTGGCGCCTTCGGTGAGCTGCCGGATCGCCGTGCGCGACGCCTCGCCTGCCTGCCAGCCATCGCGGCAGACCTGGTCGGGGTTGGGGAAGTCGATGCCATGCAGACGCCAATCGGCGCCGCTCAGCCAGATGACATCGCTGTCGGTGGCGGTCTGACCGATGGCGGGTGCTGCAAGACCAACGACCCAGACGACGACGAGGAAGCGCCCGACCTTCAACTGCTCTCCCGGGTTCCCGCAGCTCTGGCGCGGGTGTCCGCGCAAAATACGGCGTAATTCGCTGGAGGCAATGCATTCGTGCCTCTGCTAGAAAAATCCGCAATGACTGACGTCGCCTCACCGACTGGACTTCGCAAGTGGTGGGCTGATCGGTGCTGGCGAGCCGGCGGCCGTCTCGACAGGATGGGCCGCTGGCTGCTGCTGCACGCGCCGGTCGCTGCGCGCGCCTATGCCAGGCTTCTGATCGGTCGCCGCCGCCCGCCTCGGGTCTTTCCCGGCTGGACCTTCGGCTACGAGTATTTCGTCGAGCGGCGCTGGATGGCGATGCGGCGCGGCGCGCTCTGGGAATTGGCCCTCGAGCGCAGTCTGGACGTTCCCCTGACCGTTCCCTGGCACGGCGGCACGCGGGTCGAGGTCATGCTGGGCAACGACCACAGCCTCTGCCTCTACGTCGCCGGCTCCTTCGAGCCCAATGAGTTCGCCTTCCTCGATCGTCTGCTGCGGCCGGGCATGACGTTCATCGACATCGGCGCCAACGAGGGCCTGTTCTCGCTGTTCGCCGCACGCCGGGTCGGGGCCGTCGGCCGCGTCGTGGCGGTCGAGCCCAGCTCGCGTGAGCGTCGCCAGCTCGAGCGCAACGTCGAGCGCAATCGGCTCGGCAACGTCACGGTCGTGCCCCACGCCCTGGGCGGCGAAGCCGGATCGGCGAGGTTGCACATCGCCGCCAAGCTGCATGGCGGCCACAATACGTTCGGCGAATTCGTCCACGAAGGCGCAAGCGCGGTGGGGTCCGAAGAAGTGCCTGTCGAGACGCTCGACGCGCTTGCCCAGCGCCTGGCGCTCGATCGGGTGGACGCCGTGAAGATCGATGTCGAGGGCGCCGAGCTCAAGGTGCTGAACGGCGGACGCGACCTGCTGAGGACGGCGCGCCCCGCCCTGCTGATCGAGGCCAATGAGGAGGCGCTGCGGCGCCAGAATGCCGGCACGGCCGAGATGATCGCGCTGCTGCGCGAGCTCGGCTACGAGATCCTCGTCTTTTCCGGGCGCACCGGGGACGTCGAACGCCTTGCGGAGAATGGCATGCTGTCGGCGAATATCGTCGCCGTGCCTATCGACTAGTCGCGCGCATCTTCATCAGCTCGCGCGACACCCGGCCGGCCACGATCTCGGTGCCGCGCTCCGTCCAGTGACCGTCCGTCAGGCGATAGGTCCCCGGCACGCCGCCGAGATCGTCGCGCAGGTCGAAGAAGGGCACGGCCGTCTGGCGCAGCTTGACCGCCAGGCGCCGGTGGCGGGCGTCGGCACTGAGCGCGGTGCTGAAATACTTCGGCCACGGACGCCAGAAGTCGACATAGGCGGGATCGACCGTCCCGACCGGGATCAAGGCGACGACAAGCTGCACGCCGTTCTCCTTGGCCAGCCGGTCGGCGGCGACCAGCCAGCTCAGCGTCTCGTCGACCATCGGCGTGCCGTCGAGGCGGTCGGCTTGCTCGGCGTCGCGCGGCATGGGCCAGTTGCCGTTCTCCCAATCGATCATGCCCGACAGCAGCCAGCCGGCGAGGAACTCCTGGTCGGGGTGCGGCCGGGCGAAAGCCGTCCAGAACTTGTCGCCGCCGCGCGACAGGATCTCGCGGATCACCTCGTCGCTCAGTCGCGGATAGTAGTGGCGCTTGAGATGCTGCACGACCCGGTCGAGCCGTTCAGCCGCCGGCAGCTTGAGCCATTCGTTCAGCTGGGCGAATTCGCCGTCGATGAGCTTGTTGTTGCGGCCGAACTCCGAGAGGCCGAGGCGGTTGACGGCGAGCCAGGTCATGCGCGGCGCCAGGCCGGCGAGCAGGGAGGGCAGTGGCAGCTCGGCGATCGGCGGCCGCATCCAGCCGCCGAAGGGCGTCGAGACGAAATCGTTGCCGGCATATACGGCCAGCACGATGGCGTCCGGCTTCAATGCCAGCGCCACGTTCTTGATGCGATAATAGTAGTGGCGCGGTCCTGTCGCCGAGACGCCGAAATTGATCGCCTCCGCGTCAGTCCGGCCAGCCGCGGCCAAGCGCTGCTCGACAAAGGCCGACAGCGGCGCCCGGAGGAAGGTGCCTTCCAGGAAGCTGTCGCCCACCAGGATGGAGCGAAAGCGCACGTCTGGCGGTCGCTCGAACGATCGTGGCCGGTCGCGCAGCGCCCAGTCGTTGTAGCTGACCTCGGGCGAGGAGGTCACTTCGATAGGCCGCATGTCACGCGCGGGCCAGGAGGGCACGATGAACGAGGCAATCGCCTCGCTGCCCGCGAGCGCGGCACCGATCAGCAGGACAAGGTAGACGGGCCAGAAGAAGCGTTGTGCTTTCACGCCTTCCCCTTTGTTGCGGTCAGCAGCCTTTGCCCTTGGTGCGACAAAGCTCGTCCAGCATCGGCAGAAGGCCCGGGATCATGCCACGGGCGAAGGTGATCTCGGCTTTGCCGTTGGGATGCGGATCGGGCACCGTCACCCACAGGCTCGCCGGATCGAGGTTCTCGACGGTCGGCAGGAGGTCGACGAAGGGCACGCCGTCCTTTTCGACGACGGCGCGGACCTTGGCCGTGATGTCGGCGAAGGGATAGGGCTTGAGCTCGCGCAGCTCGGGGATGTTGAAGACGATGAGCCGGGCGCCGAGGTCGCGGGCCGTCATGGCAAAGTCGCCGAGTGCCTTCTGCGTCTGCAGCCAGCCGGCAGCCTTGGGCTCGTAGAGGTCGCGGTAGTAGCGCTTCCAGTCGGGCGCCTCGCCGAGCTGGCGGAACAGCGAATCGAAGCGGTAGCCCGCCACCACCCAGGCCGCCGAATGCTCGCTCATCCAACCGGTGTCGGAGTAGGACGGCATCGGCTCGGCATCGTTGATGAAGTAGGCCAGCACGATGATGTCGGGCTTGAGCGGCGCGCCGACCTCGCGGAACAGGGTGAGCTCCTGCAAGGTATTGTAGTTGCCGACGCCAAGGTTGAAGCCGTCGACCTTGCGGCCGGCCTTGATCAGCCCCTCGATCACCTGATGCGCGAAAGTCTCCTTCTCGGCGACGCCCCAGCCCATGGTGATCGAATCGCCGACGAAGGCGATGCGGGCGACGCCGGCGGCCGCCTTGTCGGCGATCTCCGCTCCGCGCAGGCCGCGGCCGTCGGTCCGGACGTCGATGCCCATCAGCTTGGCTTCGGCCTGTGGCCGATGGCGATGCCCAAGGTCGGGCCGCGTGTCGCGCATCTTCACCTCGCGCGCGTACTTCCACATTTCGAGCTCGTACAGCATGCCGTCGTCGAGAACGAGGCGTGTGAGGCCCTCCACAGCGAACAGACACAGAAGCGACGCAACAAGGATCAGCAGGAGATTTGGCGCGACTTTCATTAGGACCGGTTCGGGCAGTTTTCTGAGGTCGAGGTCTAGAGGGGCCTGTTTTGCGCCGGTCCTAATAGCGTGTCCGGCGGAGCGCGTCACCGCGCCAAAATTGCCAGCCGCTCCACAACCATTTGACAAGAGCCGCCGTCTTTCCTTGCATGTCGCGGTGGCCAGAAAATCCGAAGTAGGGCCGACCAAGGGCACGGCGGCGACCCCGTCCGCGGTGGACGCCTTCACGCGGGAAGTGGCCAACCTGCCGCCGAAGGCGGCCGGGAGCGGGGGGCGAGGGCGGCTGTTGTTCGCGATGGATGCGACGGCCAGCCGCGAGCCGACCTGGGACGTAGCCTCGACGCAGCAGGGCGAGATGTTCGTCGCCGCCAGCGAAATCGGCGGCATCGAAGTCAGGCTGGCCTTCTATCGCGGCTTCGACGAGTTCAAGGTGAGCCGCTGGACGTCGGACGGCCGCGAGCTGGCGCGCCTGATGGGCGCGGTGCGCTGCCTGGCCGGCCGCACCCAGATCGCCCGCCTGCTGCGCTACGCCGCCGAACAACGGCGCGAGAGCCGCCTCGATGCCGTGGTGTTCGTCGGTGACTGCTGCGAGGAGGATGTCGACGAGGTCGGCCACGAGGCGGGCCAGCTTGGCCTGCTCGGCCTGCCGGTGTTCGTCTTCCAGGAGGGCGACGATCGCGTGGCGTCGCGGCTGTTTCCGCAGATTGCCAAGTTGACGCGCGGCGCCTATTGCAAGTTCGACCGCTCGAGTCCCGAGCAGCTCAAGCGGCTGTTGGGTGCGGTCGCGGCCTATGCCGCCGGCGGCCGGGCAGCCTTGCTGAAGTACGGCAAGCAGCAGGGTGGCGCTGCGGCATTGCTGACCAACCAGATGAAGTGACGGTGCGCCGGGCTAGAGCGATTTCCGATCTGATTGAACCGCTAGCGGTTCAATCAGATCGGAAATGCGCGCGCGGATGCTCGTTGTTTCAACGGGCACAATCCGCTCGGCTGATTCCAGCCGAGCGGATTGTGCTCTAGGCACCCAGCAGGCGGGCGGTCCAGCGGCCGGGCAGGGTCTGGCCGAGCCAGACGCCGGCCTTGGTGCCGATGGGGAAGGCGATGCGGGCGTGATTGCGCCCGAGGCCTCGCCGGATGATCGACGAGGCTCGCGCCGACGTCATCAGGAAGGGCATGGGAAACGGCGCGTTCGCGGTCATGCGGCTGACGACGAAGCCGGGGCAGACGACGCTGACCCCGATGCCGCTCTTCTTCAGCACATAGCGGATGCTCTCGCCCCACACCCGCACGGCGGCCTTGCTGGCGTTGTACGAGGCCGAATAGGGCAGGCCGATGAAGCTTGCCAGCGATGCCACGACGGCGATCTGGCCGCGCCTGCGGGCGATCAGGCGCGACAGCAGGGGCTCGACGGTGTTGAGCACGCCGCCGACGTTGACGTCGAAAGTCTTGCGGATGACCGAGAAGTCATCGAGCGAGGAATTGTCCTTGTCGATCGAGATGCCGGCATTGGCGATCAGCAGGTCGACCGGATGAGCATCGTCAAAGGCGGTGAGCCAGGCGGCAAGGCGCTCGCGGTCGACCACGTCGACCGTGTCGGCGACGACCGTTGCACCCTTGCCGCGACAGGCGGCGGCGACCGCGTCGAGCCGGCCGGCATCGCGGCCGGTCAGGGCGAGCGCCACGCCCGGTGCCGCGTAGTCGAGCGCCAATGCCTCGCCGATGCCGCTCGATGCGCCGGTGATGACAATGCTTGAGAAACTTTTCATGGGATAACCTTCCGGCGGAGCGCGTTGTATGCGCCTGGGGCCGATACTAGAGTGCCTCGCCGCGAGGCGGCCAGAGGAGTGGATCTCGGAGTGGATTTTTGATTGCAAGCATGACGGGATACGCCCGGGCGCAGGGATCGGATGAGCGACGGCGCTGGGTCTGGGAGGCGCGCAGCGTCAACGGCCGCAACCTCGAGATCCGCTGCCGCGTGCCGCCGGGCTTCGACCGGCTTGAAAACCCCGCGCGCGCCGCCGTCGGCAACCGCATGAAGCGCGGCAACGTCTCGCTCACCCTCACCCTCGCCATCGCCAGCGAGCAGCAGAGCAAGCCGCTGCGTGTCAATCGCGCCCTGCTGGCCGAGCTGGCGGGCCTGGTCGAGGAGGTCCGCAAGGGCACCGGTGCGGCCGCGCCGACAGCCGACGGCCTTTTGCGCGTGCGCGGCGTCATCGAAGAAGAGGATGCGGCGGAGGAGAGCGAGGAGGCGCTTGCCGCCCTCGATCGCGCGCTTTCCAAGACCCTCGATGAGGTCCTGAAAGCGCTCGCCGCCGCACGTGCCGCCGAAGGCCGGGCCCTGTCGGTCGTGATCGACCGCCACATCGGCGAGATCGAGGAGCTGTGCAAGCGGGCGGCCGACCGCGCCTCGGCGCAGATCGGCGCCGTGCGCGCCCGTTTCGAGGCCCAGCTCGCCGAGCTGCTGGAGCGTGCACCGCCGCTTTCCGAGGAGCGCTTCGCGCAGGAAGTGGCACTGCTGGTCGGCAAGGCCGACGTACGAGAAGAGCTCGACCGGCTTACCGCCCACATCGCGCAGGCCAAGACCCTGCTCGCTGAGGCGCGACCGGACAATCCGGTCGGCCGCAAGTTCGATTTCCTTTGCCAGGAGTTCAATCGCGAGGCCAACACGCTCTGCTCGAAGTCGGCCGACATCGAGCTGACGCGCATCGGCATCGATCTGAAAGGCGCGATCGAGCGCCTGCGGGAGCAGGTCCAGAATGTCGAATGACAACGGCACGTCGGCGATCCAGCGGCGTGGACTGATGCTCGTCCTGTCGTCGCCGTCGGGCGCCGGCAAGACGACGTTGTCGCGTCAGCTCCTGGACAACGACAAGCTGATCCAGCTCAGCGTCTCCTGCACGACGCGACAGAAGCGGCCCGGCGAGCGCGACGGTGTCGACTATCGATTCGTCGACACGGCGACCTTCCGCGGCATGATCGAGCGCAAGCAGTTCCTCGAATATGCCGAAGTGTTCGGCAACTACTACGGCACGCCGAAGGCGCCGGTGGACGAGGCCCTGGCTGCCGGCCGTGACGTGTTGTTCGACATCGACTGGCAGGGCACGCAGCAATTGCGCGACAAGGGCCGTGCCGACTTGGTCACAGTCTTCGTCCTGCCGCCGTCGACGCGGGATCTCGAGAAGCGCCTGCTGACGCGCGCCCAGGATCCCAAGGACATCGTGGCCCAGCGCATGGCCAAGGCCGCCGACGAGATGAGCCACTGGGCCGAGTACGACTACGTCGTCGTCAACAGCGACATCGGCACCAGCCTGACCAACCTCAAAGCGATCCTGACGGCCGAGCGGCTGAAGCGCGAACGTCAGGTCGGCATGTCGGTGTTCGTCAAAGGGCTCCGCGAGGGGCGGTGACCGGTTGCCCGATGCCGGTCTGGCCCTGCGAGCGCAGCACGAGCTGCGCGGGCGTGTAGGGCCGGCCGGAGAACTCGGCGATCAGGCGATCGCTCGCCGTTTCGATGGTCTCCTCCAGGCGGCGCATGAAAGTCTGCTTGTCGAGGCCGGTCTCGATCGCCGGCAGGAATTCGATGGCGCAGCGGCCCGCCTTCTTGCGCCAGTCGCGGCGGTTCCACAGCAGGCCGAGCGAGGTCGCGACCGGCGTCACCGGCAGGTTGAGGTCGCGATAGAGGTAGTAGATGCCCGAGCGATAGCGCTCGCGCTCGCCCGGCGCCATCAGGTTGCCTTCGGGATAGATCGCGACATGGCGGCCGCTGTCGTAGGCGCGCTTGGCGAACTGCGCGAGGTTCTCGCGTTCCCTGCCGCCGCCGCAGGTATCGACGCGGATCATCTGCAGGCGATAGAGGATGGCGCCGATCAGCGGGTAGCGGAACAGCTCCTGCATGGCGACGAAGGCGATGCCGTAGATCTCGGCGGCGAGAAAGATGCCGTCGCTTTCGCTGTGATGCTTGTTGGCGAGCAGGGCGGGGCCGCGCGCAGGGATGTTGGCGCGGCCGCGGATCTCGACCTTCATGCCGCCGATCCAGTGCGCAGCCCAGACCACGGCGCGCGCCCACCAGCGCAACAGGGTGCGCAGCACGACCGGCGTGGGGATCGGCACCAGCACGATGCCGACCACGGCGGTCAGGAGGGTGAAGACGTAGAAGAAGATGTTGAAGGCCGGGGAGCGGATCATGGCCTCACCATGAGAGAGTGAGTACTCACTTGTCAAATGCCTCGGCGAGCCGCACGAAATCGGCCACGGACAGTTCCTCGGCCCGGGCGGTCGGAGGGATAGCAAGTCTGTCCAAGACCTCCACCGGACTGGCAAAAACACCGCTCAGAGAGCTGCGCAGCATCTTGCGGCGCTGCCCGAAGGCCGCGGCGGTGACCCTCTCCAAGGGCCGCAGATCGGCCAGGCACCCCTCGGGTCTCGGACGCAGCCGGACCACCGAGGAAACGACCTTGGGAGGCGGAACGAAGGCCGATGGCGCCACATCGAACAGGCGCTGCACCGTGCAGACATGCTGGGCGAGGACGGTCAGGCGGCCGTAGTCCTTGCTGCGCGGCGCGGCCGCCAGCCGGTCGACGACCTCCTTCTGGAACATCAGCACCATGTCGGCGATCTGGTCGGCTTGGTGCAGCCAGCCGATCAGCAGCGCCGTCGACACGTTGTAGGGAAGGTTGGCGACGATTCGCCGAGGCGGCGGCCCGAGCGTCGCGAGATCGATCTTCAGGGCGTCGGCTTCGACGATCTCGAGCCTGCCACCGGCGACCGCCTGCAGCTCCTTCAGGGCGGCGATGGCTCGCGAATCGATCTCGATCGCGACGACTCGCTCAGCGCCTTCGAGCAGGAGGGCGCGCGTCAGTCCGCCGGGACCAGGACCGATCTCGATCACCAATCCCTGATCGAGGGGAGCGGCAGCTCGCGCGATGCGCCGGGTGAGATTCAGATCGAGGAGGAAATGCTGGCCTAGCCGCTTGCGCGCATCGAGGCCGTGGGCCGCGATGACCTCGCGCAACGGCGGCAGACCGGGGAGGCCATCCATGGCGGCCGCTGGTCAGGGCCGGCGGCGGCGGGCCATGTCGTCGGCCATGCGCAGCCCGGCGATCAGGCTCGTCGGATCGGCCCGGCCGGTGCCGACGATATCGAGCGCCGTCCCGTGATCCGGCGACGTCCGCACGAACGGCAGGCCCAGCGTGACGTTGACGCCGCCGGCGAAATCCACCGTCTTGATCGGAATCAACGCCTGGTCGTGATACATGCAGAGCACGGCGTCGTAGTTGGCACGCGCCGCGGGATGGAACAGCGTGTCGGCGGGCGCGGGCCCCCTCGCATCGATGCCGTCGCGCTTGAGTGCCTCGATCGCGGGCGCGATCACGCGCCCCTCCTCGTCGCCCATCGAGCCCTGCTCGCCGGCATGGGGATTGAGGGCGGCCACGGCGAGCCGCGGCCGCTCGATACCGAACAGAGATTTCAGTCCGCCAGCGGCTAGTCGTCCGGCGCGCACGATCTTGTCGATGTCAAGGACGCGGACCGCCTCGGCCAGCGACAGGTG
Organism: Rhodospirillales bacterium; assembly: GCA_009377525.1. Classification (GTDB taxonomy): domain Bacteria; phylum Pseudomonadota; class Alphaproteobacteria; order Reyranellales; family Reyranellaceae; genus Reyranella. Next base: position 24,551 of record WHTW01000076.1, on the reverse strand, counting down.
GATGGTGACCGGCACGACGCGCAGCTCGGGACAGGCGAGCATCATGGCGACGTCGACGCCGCCGGCCAGCTCGGCGAGATACTCGGTATGGCCGGGATGGCGGAAGCCTGCATCCTGCAGGGTCTTCTTCTGGATTGGATTGGTCACCATGCCGGCGATCTCGCCACCGAGCGCCAGCTCGACGGCGCGCTCGATGGCCTCCAGGGTGGCAGGCGCATTGGCCGGGTCGGGCTGGCCTGCACACACCGGCGCGCGCAGGCGCACCGGCAGCACGGGCAGCGCCGTTTCGAAGACATGTCCGGCCTCGGCAGGCCGATCGAGTTCGCGCACCGGGACATTGAGCCCGAGCTTGCCAGCGAGAGCGGCGAGCCGCGAAGCATCGTCGAGCACGAAAAACGGCCGATCGCCCTCGCGGCGCATCGACCAGGCTTTCAGGCTGAGTTCACCGCCGATTCCGGCCGGCTCGCCCATGGTGACGGCGAGCGGCGCGGCAGCGGTCATGGCTGCTGCTTGATGTCGATCGTTGCCTGACGGCGCAGGTCCCGCATGTACCGGCGTCCCGCTGCCTCGAGCTTCTGCAGCAGGATCTGCTGGGAGATGGCGTCGCGCGCCGGCAAACCGTCGGTGCCGACCTTGCCGCACAACGCCACGACCTGCAGCCCTTCTGCGACCCGGAACGGGCCGGCCGTACCGCCGACACTCAGCTTGGGGATCTGCTCGAACATCTGCTGATTGGCCTGCAGGTCGCCGACCCGCACGCCGGTGAGGTCGCCCGAGGTGGCGCCCTTGAGCTCGCGCGACCGGGCATGCAGATCGCTGCAGGTCCGGACCCCGGCCATCGCCTTCTGGGCCTCCCCGGTGGCCTTGGCGACCTCGTCGGGCGAGGCGTTGACCGGCAACGGCAGGGTCATCTGCGTCAGGTTGAGGCGCATGTCGTCGGGCCGCGCCGCCGCGAACGGGCGGCGGTCGATGACGTAGAGGATATGCCAACCCGCTGTGCTGCGGATGGGCTCGGAATACTGCCGGACCTGCAGCTTTTCGACGGCGGCGTCGAGGGTGGGGTCGAGCGAGCCGGGCAGGACCCAGCCAAGCTCGCCGCCTGCCGCGGCGGTCGCGCCCTGCGAGAACTGCTGGGCGACCGCCCCGAAAGGCGCGCCGCGCTTGAGCTGCTCGGCGATGCGGTCGGCGGCACGCTTGGCTTCGTCCGCCAAGTCGGCCCGGTCGATCGGCACGAAGATCTCAGCGACGCGGGATTCGGTCTTGCCGACGTTCGCGCGCGCGCGGCTCAGCGCGTCGTCGATCTCGGCCTCCGAGACGTCGACCTGCTGGCGCACGCGACGGCGGATGATCTTGGTCCAGGCGATCTGCGCCTCGATCTGCTGCACGGCGATGTCGAACGCGACGCCGGTGCTCTGGATGTATTGCCTGAATTGGCCGCGCGACATGCCGGCGGCGCGCTCGATGTCGCTGAACCGCTGCTGCATCTCCCCGTCGGTGGCCTTCAGGCCGAGCCGCTTGGCGTCCTGGATCTGCAGCCGTTCGTCGATCATCTGGCGCAGTATCTGGGCGGCCATGCGCTGGCGCAAGTCCGGGCTGTCCTGCAGGCCGGTGGTGCGGATCGCGAACAGCGCCCGTTGCTGGAGGTCGAAATCGGTGATGACTTCGTCATTGACGCGCGCCAGCACGCGCACCTGGGCCGAGGCCAACGCCGGAAGCAGAGTGATGACGACGACGAGGAAGGTGCGGAGGAACAGCGCTGACATTGCACCGACAGTTTAACAGAGGGGCCAATATTATATTCCGCGGCAGTTCTGCTGCAACGGACGGCGAATGCCTTAGTCGTGGACTATGGCAAGATACGGGCGCGCTTGACGCTCGCCTACGGGTGGTTTAGCCGAGCAGGCACAGGGGCTAAGGCAAAAAAGGGGCAACGATCCGACGAATGACGACCGCTCGCCGATCGATCAGCGCCCCCGGCGCTTGGGACCGGATCTGCTCCGGTGTGGGCTATCACCTCGACAATCTCGGTCGCTGGCTGATCGTGAACGCTCCGGCAATCGGTTCGACCTACGCGGCGTGCCTGGCGCCCGGCGTCCCCCGCCTGCGGCAGCGGCCGGGCTGGGTGTTCGCCGAGGAGTACTACGACCAGCGGCGCTGGCTGGCCTGCCGGCGCGGCGCCCTGTGGGAAGCCGCCCGCGAGAAGGACCTTGCCGTGCCGATCACCGTGCGCTGGCACAGCGGCACCACGGTCGACCTCACCCTGGGCAACGACAACAGCCTCTGCCTCTATGTCTGCGGCTCGTTCGAGCCCAACGAGTTCGCCTTCCTCGACCGGGTGCTGAAGCCCGGCATGGTGTTCGTCGATGTCGGTGCCAACGACGGCTACTACACGTTGTTCGCCGCCCGCCGGGTAGGGCCGTCCGGCCGGGTGGTGGCGGCCGAGCCCAGCTCGCGCGAACGCGCCCATCTGCAGCGCAACCTCGGACGCAACGGCCTCGACAACGTGATGGTCGTGCCGGCCGCCATTGGCGCCGCCTCCGGCCTCGCTGACCTCCACCTGGCCCATGGCGTCCATGCCGGGCACAACACGCTGGGCAGCTTCGCCCATGATGACGTGGTGCGCGCCAGCCTCGAGCGCGTGCCGATCGAGCCGCTCGATGCCGTGATCGCCCGCCTCGGCCTGGCGCAGGTCGATTTCGTGAAGATCGACGTGGAGGGCGCGGAGGCCCGCGTCATCGCCGGTGCGGCGACGGTGCTGAAGTCGATGCGGCCGATCCTGCTGCTCGAGGTCAATGACAAGGCGTTGCGTGCGCAGGGCAACTGCGCGGATTCCCTCATCGGCACGCTGCGCGGCAATCTCAGCTATGAAATATTCGTATTCTCGCCGGTGACCGGGCTGCTGGAAATGCCACGCGACGGCGACCCGCTTTCCGCGAACGTCGTCGCCATCCCATCCGAGCGCGTCGCCGACACGATCACGGCGCGGTAGGACTGTCGAAGGCTCCTCCGCCATGTTGGCACGACTCGAACCAGCTGCGGCTGCCCTAGTCGATTGGGCGATCGATGCGGCTCTCCCGCTATGGGCGACCGCCGGCTTCGACGCCGAGCGCGGCCGTTTCGAGGAGCGCCTGACGCTGGCAGGTGGGCGTCTGCCCGACGTTCCCCTGCGGCTGATGTCGCAAGCCCGCCAGATCCATGCCTACGCGCTGGCGGCCAGGCGCGGCTGGCATGCGGACGCCATCGCCCTGGTCGAACGCGCCTATGCATCCATGGTCCGCGACTACTGCGGTCGGGACGACCGCGAGGGCTGGGTGTTCTCCATACGACGCGACGGCACTGTCGCCGACGCGCGCCGCGACCTCTACACCCATGCTTTCGTCCTGCTGGCGATCGCCTCCTATGTCGAGGCGACCGGCCGCCGCGAGGCGCTTGCTCTGGCCGACGAGACGATCGAGTTCATCAAGCGGCACATGGCGGCGCCCGAGGGCGGCGGCTTCGTCGAGGAACTGCCGGCAAACGGCGGAGTGCGCCGACAGAACCCGCACATGCATCTGTTCGAGGGCCTGCTCTCCCTATGGGAATGCTCGCGGCAGGAGCGTCATCTCGCACAGACGATGGAACTGTTCGACCTGTTCGCCACGCGCTTCTTCCGCGCCGATCCCGGCGTCGTCGGCGAATACTTCACCGCCGATCTCAAGCCGGCGGACGGCGTCGTCGGCCGCATCGTCGAACCCGGCCATCACCATGAATGGGTGTGGCTGCTGCGGCGCTTCGAGCAGGCCAGCGGACGATCGATGCGGGCCTATGTCGACGCGCTGTACGGCCATGCCGACCGCTACGGCTTCGATGAGGCCGGAATGATCGTCGGCGAACTGCTGGTCGACGGCACCCCGCGCGCCAGCGTGTGCCGGATCTGGCCGGTTGCCGAGGCGATCAAGGCGAACCTGGTCGAGGCGCGGCGCGGACGGTCTCAAGGCGAGGGCAGGGCCGCCGCCCTGGCCGTGCTGCTGCGCGATCGCTTCCTGACGCTCGATCCGCCCGGCGGCTGGCTCGACAGGCTCGACCGCAACGGCCGCTGCGTAAACGAGTTCATGCCCGCCAGCACGCTCTATCATCTGATGGGCGCGATCGACGAACTCAGCCGGTTCGCCGGCCGACAATCCTAGTCTAGGCCCGTGTATGCCCCTGGTCGCGCTCCGAGATGATCGGGTTCGTGACCGGCCACCAGATCTTCAACGCCGGATCGTTCCACAGCAGCGTGAACTGGCCGGCGCGGTCGTATTCGGTGCTCTGCTTGTAGTGGAAGATCGCCCGCTCGCTCATCACCAGGTGTCCGTTGCCGAAGTTGGGCGGCACCAGCACCTGCAGGCGGTTGGTGTCGGACAGCGTAAAAGCCTCCCACTGGCGGTACTGCGAGGAGCTTGGATCGTTGTTCACCACCACCATGTAGAAGCTGCCCTGCAGGCAGGAGATCAGCTTCCACGTCTTGGTGTCGCCGTGGATGCCGCGCAGCACGTGGCGATGCGACACCGAGATGTCGTCCTGGATGAAGTCGATCGGAATGCCGGCCGTGAAGTAGGCGTTGCGGTTGTAGGTTTCGATGTAGTGGCCGCGGAAATCCTCGAATACGGTCGGCGGCTTGATCAGCAGGACCGATTCCAGCTTTGTCGTGAATACTTCCATCCCTGCCCCCTGTCGATCAGCGCGGCGAGCTGCCGGCGTCGAGCAGCTCTTCCTTGCGGTAGACGATCGTCGAGCCTGTGAAATCGGCGGAAACCGGCACGGTGATGAGATGCGACAACGCCTTGGCGACGGCTGCCTGCCGCTCGGGCGGCACCACGAACACCATGAAGCCCGTGCCGCCGGCGCCTAGAAGCTTGCCACCGAGCGCACCGGCGCGCTGGGCGTCGTCGTAAATGCGGTCAATCGTCGACGTGCTGGTGCCATTGGTGAGGCCGCGCTTCAGCATCCAGCTCTCGTGCAGCAGCTTGCCGAAATCCTCGATCTTACCGGCATGCAGCAGCTCGGCACCGACCCCGACCATCTCGCGCATCCGCGTCATGTGCTTGGCGTTGGCTTCGAGGTTGTTGATCAGCTTCTTGGCGTAGTCCGAGGAGAGGCGGCTGCTGCCGGTATAGAAGAGCATCAGCCACTTCTCGAAGCTCTGGCGCTGGCCGTCGTCGAGACCGAGCGGCGTCACCGAGAACGAGTCGTCGCACTCGAACTTGATGACGTTCATGCCGCCGTAGGCGCTGGCGATCTGGTCCTGGCAGCCGACGGCTTCCTTGAGCTTGTTCTGCTCAAGGTCCATGGCGCTCACCGCGAGCGCATGCGCATCGAGGGTCTTGCCGCGCATGGCGGTCAGCACGTTGATCAGGCCGACCGCGAAGGCCGAGCTCGAGCCGATGCCCGAGCGTGCCGGCAGGTCGCCCTGGTGGAACAGCTCGATGCCCTCGCTGTCGTCGTAGCCCAGCACCTGCAGACCGGCGCGCACCGCGGGATGCTGGATCTCAGCAGCGGAGCCCACGGCCTCGATGTGCGACCAGATGATGCGATGGCGGATGCCGAAGAACGGCGGCAGGAAGCCGGTGCCGATGTAGCAGTACTTGTTGATGGCCATCGACAGCACGGCCCCGCCATGCCTTCGGAACCAGGGTGGATAGTCCGTGCCGCCGCCGAAAAACGATACCCGGTACGGCGTGCGGGAAATTGCCATCAGCATCTGAAAATCATCAACCTTTCTGACTGCCGCGTTGCCGGATCTGCCGCCGCTCAGCGGGTCAGAAAACGGTCGCCTTCCGTTGCCACGCGGCCCCGCCAGTAGTCCAGCAGGTCGCGCAGCGTCTTCTCATAGGGGATCTCGGGCTTCCAGCCGGTATGGGCGTGGAACTTCGCGGTGTTGGGCACCTGCAGGTCGGCATCGATGGGACGCAGCCGGTCGGGATCGACCTCGACGCGGATGGCGTCCTTGGCCGGCGAGAAGGAGATCAGCGTGTCGAGAATGTCCTTCACCGTGCAGGAATGGCTGCCGCCGATATTGTAGTAGGCACCCGGCGTCGGATTGACGGTGACCAGCATGTAATAGGCGCGCACCGCATCGCGCACGTCGGCCACCGTGCGCAGCGATTGCAGGTTGCCGACCTTGACGACCGGCGGGATGCGGTTGTGCTCGATCATTGCGATCTGCTTGGCGAAGGTCGATTCGGCGAAGACGTCGCCGCGCCGCGGTCCGGTGTGGGTGAACATGCGGGTCGTCATCACCGTCATGCCGTAGGCCTCGGCATAGAAGCGGCCGACCAGGTCGGTGCCGACCTTGGAGATGGCGTAGGGCGAGGCGGGGTGGAAGGTGCACTCCTCGTCGATCGGCAGCTTTTCCTTCGGAACCCGGCCGAACACTTCGGACGAGGCGCAGACATGGATGACCGCCTGGGGGGCGTGCTGCTTCAGCGCATCGAGCACGCGCACCGTGCCCTGGACGTTGGTGTCCATGGTGTCGAGCGGCGAATCGAAGCTGGTGCGCGGGAAGCTCTGCGCGGCGAGGTGGAAGACGTAGTCCGGCATCGCGTCGGCCACCACCTTCTGGATCGACATGGTGTCCCGCAGGTCGCCGTACAGCAGCGAGACGCCGTCGCCCGAATTGATGCGATGCGCGACGTTGGCGAGGTTGTCGAGCGGGCTGCGCCAGCGGCACATGCCGATGACTTCCCAGTCGGTCTTCTCCAGCAGGAACTCGGCCAGGTGCGATCCCACCATCCCCGTGATGCCTGTGATAAGTGCGCGCCGAGCTGCCATTGTCCCCCTGGCTTAAACCGGCCTTTCGCCGTGGCGGCCTACATAATTGACGCAACGGCAAAACGCCACCCCGGCCAGGGACCCCTGCCGTTGCCTTGGGAGTCGTAGGTCTCTATGGTCCGGACGACCTCAGCAACGACAGTCACGATGAGTTTTGCCCGCGAACCCCTGCCAAAAGCGACGGCGATACAGTTATTCAAGAGCCTCTATCTGGCTCGGCGTTCCGAAGAGTACATCGTCAAGCACTACCCCGAAAACCTCATGCGCACCCCGATGCATATGTCGATGGGCCAGGAGTTCGTCTGCGTCGGGGTATGCTCGGCGCTCGAGGGCAAGGCCGACGTCTTCGCTTCATACCGCAGTCACGCCGCCTTCCTCGCCCAGACGCACGACACCGATCGGTTCTTCTCCGAGCTCTACGGTCGCACCTCGGGCACCGGCGAGGGCAAGGGCGGCTCCATGCATCTCGCGGCTCCCGATCAGGGGCACATCCTGTCGAGCGGCGTCGTCGCCACGCAGATTCCCGTCGCGGTCGGCGCGGCCTTCGCCAACCGGCAGCTCGGCACCGGCCGAACTGCCGTCGTGTTCTTCGGCGACGGCGCGTGTGACGCCGGCGTGTTCTGGGAGAGCGTGAACGTCGCTTCGCTTTTCAAGCTGCCCGTGCTGTTCGTCTGCGAGGACAACGGCTACGCGGTCGACACGCCGCGCGAGGCGCGTCAGGTGTCGAAGTCGCTGTCCGACGCGGTCAAGCCGTTCGGCGCCGACACCTACGACGACGACAGCGGCGACGTCGAGAGCGTCTATTCGCTCGCCAAGGAGGCTGCCGCCAAGGCGCATCGCGATCGCCGGCCGGCCTTCCTCAACATCAAGTGCTGTCGCTACCTCGAGCATGTCGGTATCGGCACGGACTGGAACTGGGGCTACCGCGACCAGGCGACGGTCGAGCGCGAATGGATCGCGCGTGACGCCTTGAAGACGCAGCGCGCGCGGCTGGCATCGCACCGGGTGGGCGAGAGCGCGATCGCCGCGATGGAGGACGAGATCGACAAGGCCATTCAGGCAAGCGTGAAGCGGGCGTCGCAGGCGCCGATCCCCGCTCCGGACCGGCTGCAGGCGGGTGTGTTCCATGAGAAAGCTTGATTACGCCGGCGCCATCCGAGAGGCGACGGCGCAGGAAATGGAACGCGATCCGCGCGTCTTCGTCTATGGCATCGGTGTTCCCACCTGGTCGTCGATCTTCGGCACGACCAAGGGCTTGCCTGAGAAGTTCGGCAAGGAGCGCTGCTTCGACACGCCGATCTCCGAGGACGCCATGACCGGCTTCGGGCTGGGCGCGGCGATCCGCGGCCTGCGGCCGATCCACATCCACATCCGCGTCGACTTCATGATCCTGGCGACCAACCAGCTGATCAATATGGTGTCGAACTACACCTACTCGACGGGCGGCAAGCTCAAGGTGCCGCTGGTCGTGCGCGCCGTCATCGGCCGTGGCTGGGGGCAGGGTGCACAGCACTCCAAGAGCCTGTTCTCGAACTTCACCCACATCCCCGGGCTGAAGGTCATCGCGCCGACCACGCCGTCGGACATGAAGGGCATGCTGACCGCGGCCATCCGCGACGACAATCCGGTGATCTGCTTCGAGCACCGCTGGCTCTACTGGGCCGAGGAGGACGTGCCCGAGGAGCCATACGAGATCCCGCTCGGTGTCGGGCGCATCCTGCGGCCGGGGAAGGACGTCACGATCGTCGGCCTGTCGTGGATGAACGTCGAGGCACGGCTGGCGGCCGATATCCTCGCCAAGCGCGGCGTGTCGGTCGAGATCGTCGATCCACGCACGCTGGCGCCGCTCGACGAGGATCTGATCGTGGAATCGGTCAAACGTACCGGGCGCTGCATCATCGCTGACTGCGACTGGGTCGACTCAGGCTTCAGCGCCGAGCTGTCGGCGCGCATCAACGAGAAGTGCTTCGGCAGGTTGAAGGCGCCGGTCAAGCGCATCGGCTTTGCCCACACGCCGGCCCCGACGGTGCGTGAGCTCGAGAACGAGTTCTATCCCAATGCCCGCACCGTCGTGCATGCGGTCGAGGACATGCTGGGACTGGAAGCAGCCAACCTCGACGGCGAGGACTTCTTCAGCCACGAGCGGCGTTTCCGGGGCCCGTTCTAGGTCATGCTCGGATCATGCTCTTCTGGACCGCGAGCCTCCGGCTCGCTCAAGCTCATGAGCGAGCCGGAGGCTCGCGGTCCGGAAGAGCATGAGCTTGAAAGGAGCGGCTTTTAGATGGATCTCGGGCTTTCCGGGAAGTTCGCGCTGGTGACCGGCGGCAGTCACGGCATAGGGCTGGCGGCGGCCAAGCGACTGGCATCGGAAGGATGCCATGTCGCCATCTGCTCGCGTTCGCAGCAGCGCCTCGATGCTGCAATGGCGGAGCTCAAAGCCCATGGCGTGAAGCTGCTGACCGTTGCCGCCGATCTCCTCGAGGCGGAGGCTGCCGATCGCGTGATGGACGTGGTCGATCGCGAATGGGGCGGCGTGCAGATCCTGGTCAACAACGTCGGCGGCGGCGGACGCTGGGGCAAGGAGATCGTCGAAGACACCGACATGCGGGTCTGGGGCGAGGTCTACGAGAAGAACGCCATGGCCGCGGTCCGCTTCACCCGGCGCGCCCTGCCGCACATGCGCCGCGGCAAGTGGGGGCGCGTGGTCACCGTCACCTCGATCTATGGCGGCAAGGAAGGCATCGGCCGGCCGTGGCTCACCATGGCGAAGGCTGCCGAGACCGGCCTCATGAAGTCGCTGTCGGCCATGGCCTACCTGGTGCGCGACGGCATCACCTTCAATTCGGTTGCGCCCGGCGGCATCTACATTCCCGGTACCGGCTTCGAGGATGAGCAGCGGCGCGATCCCGAGGGCTTCCAGCGCATGGTCGATCAGGAATATCCGCTCGGCCGGCTGGGCACGCCGGAGGAAGTGGCAGCGGTCGTGGCTTTCCTGTGTTCGGCCGAGGCGAGCCTGGTGAACGGCGCCAACATCACGGTCGATGGCGGCCAGAGCCGGAGTTTTTGAGCGTCACGAGCGACCTTTGGGGCGGCATGATAGGCGATTGCCAGACGGCGCGGCCTCCGTTAGCAGTCGGCAGCCCAGAGAACTATCCGTCTCACCGCCCGGGGAGCGTCTGTCTGTGAAGGATGAAGCGATCTATCGCCGGCTGTTCCGGACGGCGCTGCTGATCAGGCTGGTCGAGGAACGGATCATCGATCTCTATCCGTCCGACAAGATCCAGAGCCCGGTCCATCTGTCGATCGGCCAGGAGGCCGTGGCGGTGGGCGTTTGCGACGGCTTGAAGCCCGACGACCTGGTCTTCGCCACCTACCGCAGCCACGGCTTCTACATCGCCAAGGGCGGCTCGCTCGACGCCATGTTCGCCGAGCTGTACGGCCGCAAGGGCGGCGTCTCGGGCGGCAAGGCGGGCTCCATGCACCTCGCGGCTCCCGAGGTCGGTCTGATGGGATCGTCGGCGGTGGTGGCCAGCACGATCCCGCATGCGGTCGGCGCGGGGCTGAGCTTCAAGCGGCGCGGCGCCTCGCAGATCGCCGTGGCCGTGTTCGGCGACGGCGCGACCGAAGAGGGCGTTTATCATGAGAGCCTGAACTTCGCGGCACTCATGAAGGTGCCGGTGCTGTTCCTCTGCGAGGACAACGGGCTTGCCGTGCACAGCCATCGTCCGGCGCGCCAGTCCTATCGCCTGACCGGGCATGCCGCCTCCTTCGGCATCGCCACCCGGCGGGTCGAGGAAGGCTGGGATGTGCTGGCGATCCGCCGGGCCACGCTCGACGCCGCGGCCCGCGTGCGCGCCGGCGAGCCGTTCGTGCTCGAAATCGCCACGTCGCGCTACAAGGAGCATGTCGGCGTCGGCGAGGATTTCCATTTCAACTATCGCACCAGCGACGGCGTCGATGCCTGGAAGCGCCGCGATCCGTTGATCGTCGATACCAAGCTGGCAGCGGCGCTGCGCCCCGAGATCGACCGCGAGATCGAGGCGGCGGTCGCCTTCGCCGAGGCGAGCCCGGCCCCCGGTCGAGCCGAACTGCTGACGGACGTGATCTGATGAGCATCGCTGCAGTAAAGCCGGTCCAGGATACGCGCGTGCTGTCCTATGCCGGCGCCTTGCTCGAGACCATGGACGCAGCCCTGGCCGACCACGCCAACGTCTTCATCATGGGGCAGGGCGTCGACGACTTCAAAGGCATCTTCGGCTCGACCACCGGGCTCGCCGAGAAGTACGGCGCGGCGCGCGTGTTCGACGTGCCCTTGATGGAAGAGGGCATGACAGGCGTGGCGATCGGCGCCGCACTGGTCGGCGACTATCCGATCACGACGCACATCCGCGCCGACTTCTCGTTCCTGGCGATGAACCAGATCATCAACCTGGCCGCCAAGTATCGCTACATGTTCGGCGGTCTGATGCGCTGCCCGATGCTGATCCGCATCGTCGTCGGCCGCAGCTGGGGGCAGGGTGCGCAGCACTCGCAGAGCCCGCAGGCGACCTTCGCGCACTATCCGGGCCTGACCGTGGTCATGCCGTCGAGCAGCCAGGCTATTCTCGATATGTATCCGGCGATCATCAATCGGCATCCCGGCCCGGTGATCAGCATCGAGCACCGTCTGCTCTACAATCTGGATTTCACCGTCGCGCCCACCGACAAGCGGGTGCCGCTCACCAGCTACATCGCGCGCAAGGGCAGCGATGTCACCGTCGTCGCCACCTCGGTCATGGTGCTGGAGGCGCTGCGCGCGGCCCAGTATGTCGAGGGCAAGGCGGGAATATCGGCCGAGGTCATCGATCTCAATTCGATCAGTCATCCGGACTGGGATCTCGTCGCCGCCAGCGTACGCAAGACAGGCCGACTGATTGTCGCCGACACGTCGTGGCTGGAATACGGCGTCGCCGCCGAGGTCTGCCGCCAGCTGGTGATGCGCGATCCCGGCCTGCTGCGCCAGCCGCCGACCATGCTCGGCATGGCGCCGGCGCCGTGCCCGACCGCCAAGAGCCTGGAAGACATCTACTATCCAAGCCAGCACGAGACGGTCGACGCCATCCTCGCCCAGGTCAAAGGCGACAAGCACGGCATCGCCCTGCCGGTCGAGCGCTCGATGACCGAAGGTTATAAGCGCTTCCGCGGCCCCTTCTAGCGCCGGTTCTGACGATACCAGTCGAGCGTTCGGCGCAAGCCGTCCTCGAGCGATGTGTGCGCCTCGAAGCCGAGTTGACGGGCGAGGCTGTTGTCCATCAGACGTACCGGAATGGTGCTGGGCCGCGACGGGTCGTAACGGACGTCGGCGCCCGCATAGCCGTCGACTTCGAGGATCTTCTCCAGGATCTCGCGCACCGAGTGGCCGACACCGGCGCAGATATTGACCGCGAGGTAGGGCCGATCGGCGGCGAAGGCCGTCAGCATGCCTTCGATGAAATCGTCGACGTAGACCAAGTCGCGAATGTCCTGGCCGTTACCCCACACTTCGAGCGGACTATGACGTTCGACCACCCGGCGGATCAGGGCGGCTGTCACATGGCTGACGGCGAAGTCGAACTTGTCGTACGGGCCATAGACGTTGGACGGTCTCACCACGACCGTCGGCATCGGATTGGGGATTTTTTCCGCATAAGTCCGGCAGAGGACCTCGGCATAGCGTTTCATCCAGCCGGCGGCGAAGTACACTTCGTGCGGATCGCCGTCGAACATCTCTTCTTCGCCCACCGGCCGGTCGGCGGTCGGCGGATAGGCGGCACCGCTGGAGATGAAGCAGAACCTCGCCACGCCGGCGCGATGCGTGGCCTCGAGCATCAGCGTGTTGATCAGGACGTTGGGCGTGATGTGAACGAGCGGCGTGGTCCGGATGACGGCCGCCCCAGAGGTGTGTGCGGCGCACAGGAAGACGTAGTCCATGTCCTCGACAGCCCGGGCGCAGTGCTCGGACTGGCGCAGGTCCAGGGTGACGACCTCGGCACCCGGGAGGGTGACCTGCAGTGGCTTTTCATGGACCGTCAGCCGCAAGCGCGCACCGCGCGTTGCCAGGGCGAGGGCAAGATTGGTCCCAATGAAGCCGGCGCCGCCGGCGATTAGAACTTTCTTGCCCGTGAAATCCATTTCCCCACCGATCGTGATCGCCTGACACAAACCACAATAAGGCCTTCAATCTCAAGGGATTGCGGCCATATATTGCATTGCGTTCAGGGACCGGGCAGCTTACCTCTACGTCGATGTCGACCGCCCAGGGACCAGATCCGCTGCCTGCCGACGCCTCCAAGGAGCGCCGTGCACCCGTTCGCGTCGGCCTGGTCCAGATCAACAACTCGTTTTCCGGCCAGAACTATCTGCCCTATTCGGTCGCGCTGCTGCAGACCTATGTGCAGAAAATGGCGGCCGACCCCGGCCTCTACGAGTTCCTGCCGCCGCTCTACAAGCGGGTGCGCATCGCCGATGCCGTCGAGGCCCTGAAGGATGCCGACCTGGTCGGCTTCAGCACCTACGTCTGGAACGGCCGCATCTCGCTGGAGATCGCCCGCCGCCTGAAGGCGTTGCGGCCGGGCATCGTCATCGTCTTCGGCGGCCCGCACGTGCCCGACCAGCCCGAGGCATTTCTGCGGGCCAATCCCCAGATCGATCTCGCCGTCCACAACGAGGGCGAGCGGACGTTCCTCAAGCTGCTGGAAAGCTTTCCCGACCGCCAAGCCTGGTCGTCGCTGCCGGGTGTCAGCATGGTCGAGGCCGACGGCAGCTTCGTGCGCAACGCCAACATCGATCGCGTGCGCGACCTCGACGAGATCCCATCGCCTTTCTTGGAGGGCGCCTTCGACTCGATCATGGCGGCCAGTCCCGGCGAGAGCTGGATCGGCCTGTGGGAGACCAACCGCGGCTGCCCGTTCCGCTGCACCTTCTGCGACTGGGGCTCGGCGACCGCGGCCAAGGTCACGAAGTTCGGCGAGGAGCGGCTCTATCGCGAGGCCGACTGGTTCGCCGACAAGAAGATCGAATACATCTTCTGCTGCGACGCCAACTTCGGCATCCAGAAGCGCGACGTCGACATCGCCAACTACGTCGCCGGCGTCAAGAAGGAGGCCGGCTACCCAGTGGCGCTGTCGGTGCAGAACACCAAGAACGCCACCGAGCGCGCCTACGAGACGCAGAAGATCCTGTCCGACGCCGGCCTGAACAAGGGCGTGGCTCTCTCCATGCAGAGCGTCGACATGACGACGCTCGAGGCGATCAAGCGCGACAACATCTCGCTCGGCACCTACATGGAGCTGCAGCGCCGCTTCACGCGCGACAAGGTAGAGACCTACTCGGACCTGATCCTCGGCCTGCCCGGCGAGACCTACGAATCGTTCGTCAAGGGCGTCGACCTGCTGATCGAGAACGGCCAGCACAACCGCATCCAGTTCAACAACCTGTCGATCCTGCCCAACGCCGAGATGGGTGACCCGGCCTATCAGGCCAAGTACGGCATGGTCACGGTCGAGTCCAAGATCATCAACATCCACGGCGAGCGCATCGAGTTCGACGACGACGTGCCCGAGGTCCAGGACCTCGTGGTGGCGACGGCAGCGATGCCGCTGGCCGACTGGCGGCGCACGCGCGTCTTCTGCTGGATGACGGCGCTCCTGCACTTCGACAAGCTGTTCCAGATCCCGCTGATCCTGGCGCACGGCATCTCGGGCATCTCCTACCGCGACATGATCGAGGCCTTCATGGCCGCCGATCCCAAGCGCTTTCCGCTGATCGCCGAGATCAACGCCTTCTTCCACAAGGAAGCGGAATCGATCCAGCACGGCGGCGCGGAGTACGTCTTCTCCAAGGAATATCTCGGCATCTACTGGCCAGCCGACGAGTTCATCTTCGTCGAGCTGACGGCCAAGGGGAAGTTCGACGCCTTCTATGCCGAGGCCGGCAAGCTTCTGGCCGAGACCGTGACCGCCAAGGCCTCCGATTTGCCGATGGATATCATCGACGAGGCGATCCGGCTCAACCACGCGCTGGTCCACCAGCCCTTCGCCAAGGACAACCTCAGGATCCGACTGAGCTACGACCTGCTCGACTACTGGCACAAGGTGCGTGGCGGCGAGCAGGCGTCGCTCACCGAGAAGCTGCTGGCGATCGAGGTCGACCGCACCGCCAAGCCCTATGACGACTTCCAGAAGTGGTGCCGCGAGATCGTCTGGTGGGGCAACAAGAAGGGCGCCTATCTCCATTCGCCGCGGTCGGCCGCCATCACGCCCGAGCTGGCCGGTCACTACTGAGCGATGCGATACCGGCCGCTTGGCGAGACCGGCCTGCAGGTGTCCGAGATCGGCTTCGGAGCCTGGGGCATCGGCGGCCGCACCATCGAGCAGACCTCCTACGGCGACACCGACGATCGCACGTCGCTCGCTGCCCTCGACCGTGCACTGGAGCGCGGCATCACCTTCTTCGACACGTCGGCCGCCTATGGCAATGGCCACAGCGAGGCGCTGATCGGCCAGGCGGTGCGCGGTAGGCGTTCCCGCGCCGTCATCGCGACCAAGGCAGGTTACGAGACGTGGGACCAGGCGCCGGACTTCTCGCCGTCGGCAATCGTCGCCTCGACCGAGCGCAGCCTGGCGCGGCTGGGCACCGACTACCTCGACCTCCTGCAGCTTCACAATCCACCGTTGGACGTCGTCACGGCGCCGGCCGTGCGGGAGGCGCTGGCGGGGCTGGCCAAGAGCGGCAAGATCCGCGCCTGGGGTGTGTCGGCCAAGGGGCCGGACGAAGCGATGCAGGCCCTGCGCGCCTGCGAGATCGCGGTCCTCCAGGCCAACTTCAACATGATGGACGTGCGGGTGCTGAGCAGCGGGCTTCTGGCAGAGGTCGAGCGGCTCGGTATCGGCTTCATCGCCCGCACGCCGCTCTGCTTCGGCTTCCTGTCGGGCACGATCGGCCATGACAGCGTCTTTCCGGCCGGCGATCACCGTGCGCGCTGGCCGCAGGCCCAGCTCGCCAACTGGGTTGATGGCGCGGCCGACCTGATGGCCGCGATTTCGACATCGCCCGGCGAGGCGGCGGCTCAGGCCGCGCTGCGCTTCTGCCTGTCGTTCCCGGCGGTATCGACGACCATTCCCGGCATCATGCGGCCGCTGGAGGCCGATCAGAACGCCGCGGCCAGCCTCTTGGGGCCGCTGCCGCAACAAGCCGTGGAGGCGATCCTGGAGATCAATCGAAATCGACGGTTCTTCGTCTCGGCTTGATCCGCGTCGTGACGAAGTCGAGAAGATCGCCGCCGCTGAACAGGTGGCCGCGGATGCCAGCGGCCGCAGCGGCCTCGAGGTCGGTTTCGCGATCGCCGATCAGGAATGATTGCGAGGCATCGACCGGCCACTCCGCCAGCAGCTTCCTGATCATGCCTGGACTGGGCTTACGCAGCTCGGAAATGAGACGATAGCGCTCGACCACCCCCTCGGGATGGTAGGGAC
>WHTW01000076.1:0-8258 GCA_009377525.1 Rhodospirillales bacterium | reverse complement strand
CAATCAATGTGAGCGCCGTGCCGACGCAGCTCCGCACTCATCCAGCCGTGCAGGTCGATGATGTGCTCTTCGTTGTACAGCCCGCGCGCGACGCCGGCCTGGTTGGTGACGATGAACACCAGGTAGCCGGCATCGTTCAGCCAGCGCACGGCCTCGCGCGCGCCGGCGACCCAGCGGACCTGGTCGGGATGGTGCACGTAGCCCGTGTCCTCGTTCAGCACGCCGTCGCGATCGAGGAAGGCGGCCGGCCGCTTGAGGATGCGCGGCACCACGCGCTGCGCGCGCTCGAAGTCCTGCGGCGTGCCGATGTCGATGAACGGCGCCTCGACGACCATGCCTTCGATCAGGCCGTCCCTTGCGAGGCCCGGCAGCACGTCGCGCTCCAGCGAGCAGGGCGCGGCGCCGATGCGCGACAGGACGTCCTTGCGCATCAGGTAGACGCCGGCGTTGATCGGCCGGCCGAGCGCGCCGGCCGGGATGAAGTCGCGCACCTGCCGGCCGTCGACCGCGACCCGCCCATAGCGCTCGCCAGCAATACCGCTGGCCAGCGCCATGCGGACCCAACCCGTCTTGGCGTCACCGCTGGCGGGCAGCAGCCCCAGCCAGTTGAAGTCGAACAGCGAATCGCCGTTGACCAGGAAGAACCAGTCGTCGAGCCGATCGGCAGCCAGAGCGAGCGCGCCGGCGGTGCCGGCCGGCTCGGACTCGACGGCCGTGTCTATCGTCATGCCGCGGATCGAGCGGCCCTGATACGATGCGACGAGATCACCGGCTCGATAGCCGCAGAGGAGCAGCGCACGTCTGACGCCGTGCCGGCCCGCCTCGTCCAGCAGATGATCAAGGAAGGGCCGGCCGCCGACGTCGAGTATGGGCTTCGCGGTGTCGCCGGTCAGCGCTTTGAGGCGGCTGCCGAGGCCGCCGACGA
This sequence comes from Rhodospirillales bacterium, assembly GCA_009377525.1. Classification (GTDB taxonomy): domain Bacteria; phylum Pseudomonadota; class Alphaproteobacteria; order Reyranellales; family Reyranellaceae; genus Reyranella. The sequence goes on along the minus strand of WHTW01000076.1, from coordinate 7,333 downwards.
GGAAGACGGCCTGGTCGACCTTCATGCCGCCGCCGAAGCGTCCGCCACCGACCACCGCGCCCGGCACAGCAGCCTTTCCTCGAGCGGCTGATCCGCCAGGCCCCAGTTTTCCGGCTGGTTGAGCTGCGGACGGACGCCGTGCGCCCACTGCTCGGCGGGCTTGACGAAGTTGCGCTCGATCGACGGCGCCAGGACGCTTTCCACGCCGGCGACCTTGCGCTTGGGATAGTCGAAGGCGCTGCGGGCGATCTGCTGGAGCCGCCACCAGCGGAAATTGGTCATGACCTTGTCGACCTTGGACTGCAGCGGCGTCCAGACGTGGCTGATGCGGTTGGAGAACAGGCGGTCGTGACGGCCCTTGAAGATACGGCAGGCCGGCGGAAGGCAGATCTCGTGCGATCCGAGCGCCACGGCCGCATGCATGATGAGCGAGTCGCAATCGAGCGACAGAACCGTATTGTCCAGCGGGAAGCCGCGAACGGTCTGCCACATCGCGCGGCTCATCAGCAGGAAATCGCCGCAGGCGTTGGTGTGCAGCTCGCGGATGTACCACTGCGGCGGGTTCGGAATGTGGCTGTAGCGCGTGCTGTCCAGGCTCTCCAGCCGCGCCAGCAGGGCGTCGTCGCCGAGATTGCGCAGGAGCGTCGGCGAAAGGACGACGTCACAGCGGTCGCAGCGGTACAGCGCGTTCTCGTGCAGGTCCTGCCGCGCGATGGTGGCGATGATCTCGTTCGACAGGTAGGTGTCCGACGCCTTGGGCGAGACGAACCGGCCCTCGGCGCGCCGCAGCCCGACATTGGCCGCGGCGGCGGGGTTCATGCCCGATTCCTGCGAGCCGACGAACTTCTCGTGATGCTCGCGGCCGACGATGACGCCGCGCACCTGCACGCAATCGCCCTGCGGCAACGGGTCCAGGGATTCGATGATCAGCGGCCGGTCGGACGGCGGATTCCACTCGACCAGGATGAGCTCCGAATCGATCTCCGCCCGCTGCAATTGGCGGACGAGAAAGCTCGTCGCCCGCCTCACTCGCAAATCAAAATCGCTGGTATAACCGTCGTTGCGGAAGTAGGAGACGAAACTGACGTATGGCCGGGCGGCGTTCACGTTGAACTGCTCAAATGATGAAGCGACCGTTATCGGTATATGGGATTTGGCCTACCATCGTAAGTGCTGTTACGGTCGAGCCGGCAAGTTCAGCCCTTGTGTCGGATGGGCATCTCCTGAAGAAATCGTTGCTGGCCATGGAGTTGGCGATGCTCGATGGCCTACGGCATAGTCGCTACTTTCTGCATGGGGCGGTCAGATTCGGATGAGTGGGACAGGCAAAACGTCCCTGCGGGCGCGGCTGATCGACTTGCTGGGCAGGCGGGCCACGGATTTCGCGGCAGCGCAGCTGCTGCGCGAGGGCAGCGAGCTATGGTCAACCGACCCTCACCGCGTCCAGGAAGCGATCGACAAGGTCGAGCAGGCGTGGGCGCTGACGCGCGATCCGGACATCGCGATCCAGCTCGCCACCATGTACGACAGGGCCAACCGCAACGACGATGCATTGGTGGTCCTGCGCCAGGCATTCCGCAAGGATCCGCGTCATGCGCTGCTGCGCCATCATGCGGCGATAACCCTGCTGAGGCACGGCGCGCCGGGTGAAATCCGTGACTTCTTCGAGAGCGTGCTGCAGGTCGACGCGCAAGACGCATTCGCTCGCTTTGTCATGACGCTGCTCGATCGTTACGACGCCTGGGTCGCGCAGCTGGCCTCGTCGATCGAACGCAAGCGCGACGGCCGGCAGCCCTTGGTCATCTCGCTGCCGGTCTGGGGAGAAACCCACTCGGCGTACTGCGAGCGCTTTTTCTGCGCCTCCTTGCTCTCGCCAAATAACCTGCCGGCTTTGGCGAGCAGTCATTCGATCCATATTGCCGTCTTCACGACCGCAGAGAGCGAGCAAGCGTTGCGCGCCAAGCCGCTGTTTTACCGTCTCGAGGAGTACGCCACCGTCGACTTCGTTCATTACCCGGCGGAGCTCGTGGATTATCGGGCGGCGATGCAGGCCTGCTACGGCGACGAGAAAGTCCGCTACTCGGAGAATTCGCTGGCCTTCTACTACGAGCGCAACTGCAAGTTCGCCCTGATGTCCTGCGCTCACTACGTGGCCCTGGCGGCGGGGCGCGCGACGGATGCATTCGTCAGCTGCCTGGTTGCTGACCTTGCCCTGAACGACGGCGCCCTGTCGGCCATGGCCGCGCGCATGACTGTCAACGATGCCGTTCTGGCGCATGCCATCCAGATGCACGGCAAGATTCTGCGGCCTCTCCTGGAGCAGCAGTTCCGCGATGCCGACGGAATCTTGAATCTTTCATCGGACTGTTGCGCAAGGCTCGTGATGGAGCACATTCCGGCCGACAACCTTGCTGATGCCGGCCGGTCGATCGACCCACCGTTGCGAATCGCCTGGCGGGTCGGAGACGACGGATTGCTTATCCATGGCAACCATTACCACCCGTTCCTCCTTCGGCCTAAAGCGTTCGATCACCCCTTGCGGCTGTCGATTGATCCCGTCGATAGCCGGTTCATCGACCGAACCTCTCTCGATGAGGGCAGGATCAATATCGTCCAAGACGCAAGTATCGTCTGCCTCGGCATCGACGACGACCCGATCCTCGAGACGCCTCAGGACGGTGAAGGGCCGCCGTCGGTTCCGCGGTTTGCACTCTGGCTATGGGGATATTGGGGACGACTGCGCGGCAGGCTGTTCCGTTCGCCGGTTCGCTATGGCTCGCTGAAGCGTCGTGAAGAGTGGGAGCGTGTGGAGGCGGCGGCCGGCTCCTTGGTGGACGCCATCGTTGCCGAGGCCGCCCGTCTCGAAGCAGCCAACCAGGCCCGAAAATCGTGGCGGCTGTGATCGTGCCGGCAGGGCCATTGCGGCGAAGGGAGCTGATTTTCAGCACTACCATTTGCCGGTGAACCTGTTGTATTGATTGAATAATCAAGTCGACGGCGATGAAGGCAGGGCTAACGTGTTTGTGGATGGGCGTACGGCCGGGCACAGCCCTTTGAAACAGGGCGGACGATGAGCGACGCGCCGCGCTGTCGTTTGTGCGGAGGGCGACGTCTCTCACATTTTCTCAGCCTCAAGGAACTTCCGATATCCCACTATCTGAGGAAGAGCCCCCTAGACCCGGATCCGCGCTTCACCGTCGACTTCGAGAGCTGTCAGGACTGCGGTCTCCTGCAGATCGTGAACACCATTCCCGCCGACCTGATCTATGGCGAGGCCGACACTTATACGACGGGCTTTCAGCGGCCGCGGCATCTCGACGATCTGATCACGACGGCGGTCGCCCGCCAGGATCCGGCGAAAGCCATCGATGTCGGCTGCAACGATGGCTCCCTGATGGAGAACCTGCGTCGCGCCGGCTATACGCAGGTCGTGGGCGTCGAGCCCAATGCGGTCGCCGCCGACATGGCCCGCAAGAAGGGCTACGACGTATACACCAGCTACCTGACCGAGCCGCAGGCGCAGCAGATCGTCGCAAAGCATGGCGAGTTCGACACGCTGTTCCTGCGCCATGTCGTGGAGCATGTCAGCGACCTCGAAGGGTTTTTCGCGGGCATCCGGAGGCTGCTGAGGAACGACGGCCTGCTGGTTCTCGAACTGCCCGAAGTGGAGGAGAGCTTCAGGCTAGGCAGCCCCGCCATCCTGTGGGAGGAGCATGTGAACTATTTCATGCCGGCGTTGGTCGAACACATGCTGGGACGCTTCGGGTTCGAGGTTTGTGACCGGCGCACCTACGTGTTCGGCGGCGGCTCGATGGCCTTCGTTGCACACAAGCGGGCCGCACCGGTCGCAAGCACGCTCAAGCTTCCCGATCCCGCTCCGACGATCGAGCTGCTGGGCCGGTTTGCCGGCGGCATCGAGCAGCAGAAGGCTGAATTGAACAGCCTCGTGTCGCTGGCGCGGTCGAACGGTTTCCAGGTCCTCGTCTACGGCGCTGCGCCGCGTTCCTGCCTGCTGGCGTCCGTCTGCCAGTTCGCCGACATGATCGACTTCGTGGTCGACGACCGGCAGGATATTCACAATCGATTGATGCCTGGGACACTGAATTTTGTCCGGCCGCTTGCCGAGGTGGCAGGCGCCGTCGGCGGCAAGCTGCTGTGCCTGTTGGGCGTCGGTTCGGAGAACGAATTCAAGGTGCGGGCCCGCATCGAGGAGGCAATATCGGCCGATGTCACGTATGTCAGCCTCTTCCCGCCGCGCGACACGCTGCAAAGTGTTGCCGCTGCGCGCCGCACCATCATCGCCAGTCAGAAATGAGGATCGTCCCAGGATGCCGCGCATAGACCTGCCATCCCAGCCCAACGGCTACAAGGTTCAGTGGTCCTACCTGCCCAAGCAGTTCAGCGCCGAGAACATCGAGGAGATCCTCGACCTGTTTCGCAAGTTCGTGCCGACGGGCGATTTCACGCTGGGCAGGCCGGTGCGCGAGTTCGAGGAGAAGTTCGCCGCGATGATCGGCACACGTCAGGCCATCGGCGTGAATTCGGGAACCGATGCGATCAAGCTCGGCCTCAAGGCGCTTGGCGTCGGCCCGGGCGACGAGGTGATCACCACGGCCAACACCTTCATCGCCACGGTCGGCGCGATCGCCGAGCTTTACGCCAAGCCGGTCTTCGTCGACTGCACCGACAATTTCTGCATGGACGTGAGCCAGGTCGAGGCGAAGATCACCAAGAAGACCAAGGCGATCGTTCCGGTCCATCTCGTCGGGCAGATGACCAACATGCCGGCGCTGATGGAGATTGCGAAGAAGCACGATCTCCCGGTCGTCGAGGATTCCTGCCAGTGCATCCTCGGCAACATCGAGGGCAAGAACTCGGGCACTTGGGGCCGCTCCGGCGCCTTCTCGCTGCATCCGCTGAAGAACCTGAACGTCTGGTCCGACGGCGGCATGATCGTGACCGACGACGACGATTTCGCCACCGAGCTGCGCCAGCTGCGCAATCACGGCCTGGCCGGCCGCGACAGCGTGGTCCGCATGGGCTGCAACTCGCGGCTGGATTCGATCCAGGCGGTGGTCGGCAACTGGCTGATCGGCCAGGTCGACTTCATCACCAACACGCGGATCAAGAACGCCGCCTTCCTCGACCGCGGGCTCTCCCGCATTCCCGGCATCAAGCTGCCGCAGCGCTTCAACAACCGGAAGCTGGTGTTCCACCTCTACATCGTCTTCGCCGAGCGCCGCGACGAGCTGGTCGCCCATTGCAAGAGCAAAGGCATCGAGGTGAAGGTCCACTATCCCGTGCCGCTCTATCAGCAGGAAGGCCTGCGCCAGTACGGCTACAAGAAGGGCGATTTCCCCGTGACGGACCGCCACGCCGCGACGATGATCTCGTTTCCGGCGCACGAGCACCTCACCGAGGAGCAACTCGCATATACCGTCCAGACGGTCGAAGAGTTCTATGGGGCTTGAGATGGCGAAGCATGACATTCCCTACGTGAACCTTCCTGCCCAGGGCAGGGATCAGCTCGCGGACCTCCACCGCATCTTCGAGCAGGTCGTGCTGCGCGGCTCCTTCGTCGGCACCCACGACGACCTGGCGGTGCTCGAGAAGCGGCTGGCCGAGTATTGCGGCACGGCCGAGGCGATCGCGCTCAACTCGGGTACCGACGCGTTGCTGCTGGCCATGATGGTCTCGGGCATCGGCAAGGGTGACGAGGTCATCACCCCACCGAACTCCTTCGTGGCCTCGACCGCCACCATCGTGCAGCTCGGCGCCACGCCGGTCTTCGCCGACGTGCTGGCCGATCAGAACGTCGATCCCGAGAAGATTGCCAAGGCGATCACGCCCCGGACCAAGGCGATCATGCCGGTCCATCTCACCGGGCGCATCTGCCGGATGGACGAGATCATGGAGATCGCCGACCGCCATGGCCTCGTCGTGATCGAGGACGCCGCGCAGGCGATCGGCTCGATGTACAAGGGCAGGGTCGCAGGCTCGATCGGCCACTTCGGCTGCTTCTCCGCGCATCCGCTCAAGAACCTGAACGCGCTGGGCGACGGCGGTTTCGTCACGACCAACGACAAGGCGGCGGCCGAGCGCATGCGCCGCCTGCGCGCGCACGGCATGGCCGACCGCCAGACCATCGAGGAATGGGGCATGGTCTCGCGCATGGACACGCTGCAGGCGGCGATCCTCAACTACCGCCTCGACAAGCTGCCCGACGTGATCGCCAAGAGGCGCGACAATGCCGCCCTCTACCAGAAGCTGCTGCATCACGAGCGGATGTACGTGCCGACCTGCCGCAACGAGGAGTTCAACACCTTCCACACCTTCGTCGTCCAGGTCGACAAGCGCGACGCCTTGCAGGCGCATCTCAAGGAGATCGGCATCAAGACGGCGATCCATTATCCTGTGCCCATCCATCTGCAGCCGGCGGCACGCGATCTCGGGCACAAGAAGGGTGATTTCCCGATGACGGAGCGCCAGGCCGAGCGGATCCTGACCCTTCCTGTGAACCAGTACATGAGCCGGGCCGACATCGAGACCGTGGCTCACGAGGTCCTGGCCTTTCTCGACCGCTGAAATGGCCCCATGACCGCCTGTCATATCTGCGGCTCTGAAAAGCTCGAGCCGCTCGTCCAGAAGGGAACGCCGTTTCGGCTGGTGTCCTCCGACGTCCAGCCCGTGGTCGGCACGGCAGAGTTTTCCCTGTGCTCGAATTGCCTGACGGTCCAGAAGACGGCGACACCGGCGTGGCAGGCCATGGCCGAGCACATCTACGCCAACTACGACATCAATCATCAGAGCGAGGGGGCCGAGCCGATGATCTTCGACTCGGCCAAGGGCAGTGGTCCGCGGTCGTTGATCCTGCTGCGCAATTTCCTGGAGACCGGGGAACTGGGGGAGGAGGGGCGGCTCCTCGACATCGGCTGCTCCAACGGCAACCTGCTGCAAAGCTTCCACGCCCTGCGCCCGCGCTGGAAGCTCTCGGGCGCCGAGCTAGTCGACCAGTGGAAGGAGACGGTGCTCGCCCTGCCGGGCGTCGAGGCCTTCTACAGCGGTCCCAATCCGGCCTATGCCGGCCGTTTCGACGTCATTTCATTGTCGCACGTGCTGGAGCACATCCCCGATCCGATTCCCTTCCTCAAGGCGATCTCGGGCCATCTCACGTCGGGCGGACGCCTCCTGCTGGCCATGCCGAACCTGCGGCAGAACCCCATCGATCTCATCATCGCCGACCATTGCAGCCATTTTGACGAAGATAGCCTCGCCTACGTCGCGGGCACGGCGGGGCTCGGCGTCGAGCTCCTGTCGTCGACCATGCTGCCCA
>WHTW01000075.1 GCA_009377525.1 Rhodospirillales bacterium | reverse complement strand
ATCACGGCTGGAAGTTCGACGTTTTAGGCAACTGCCTCGACATGCCGAACGTGCCGCCGGCGCAGGACTTCAAGCATCGCATCAAGGCCAAGGCCTACAAGGTGGTCGAGCGCGCCGGCATCGTCTGGACCTACATGGGCCAGCGCCAGGAAGCGCCGTCGCTGCCCAACGTCGAAGTGCTGATGCTGCCCGAGGAAGAGCGCATCACGCGCGTCCACATGCGCGACTGCAACTGGTTCCAGTCGCTCGAGGGCGACATCGACACCTCGCATTTCGGCTTCCTGCATGTCGGCGGCGTCAAGACGGAGGAAGTCGACCCGACCACGATCAACCGCTGGTCGGTGGGCGAGCGAGCGCCGGACTACAAGTCGACCGAGACCGAGTGGGGCACGATGTACGCGGCCTACCGGCCGGCGGAGCCCGGCACCTACTACTACCGCTATGCCCACTTCCTGTTCCCGTTCATCACGCTGACGCCCAACGGCTTCTTCGAGGACCAGGTCGCCTGCACCTTGAACGTGCCGATGGATGACACCCACACCATGACCTACAACCTCACCTGGAAGCAGAAGACGCGTCCGCTCGAGACGCTGAAAAACGGCGACTGGATTCCCGGCCTGAAGCCCGAGGTGGAGTACCTGCCGAACACCAACGACTGGTTCGGACGGTGGCGGCTGGTGGCGCGGCGCGAGAACGACTACCTGATCGACCGCGACATGCAGAAGAACGTCAACTACACGGGCATCCAGGGCATCGGCCGGCAGGATCAGGCGATGATCGAGTGCATGGGCGAGGTCGTCGATCGCAGCCTCGAGCATCTCGCGCCATCCGATCGCATGATCGCCATCACCCGCAAGCGCCTCCTGCAGGCTGCGCAGGAGCTGATGAACGAGAAGAAGGTGCCGGCCACTGTCGACAATCCCGACATCTATCTCGGCGCGCGCGGCGGTGCGTTCGTGGCGCCGGTCGAGCAGGACTGGCTCGACGCCTATGCCGAGAAGCTGCAGACGGCCAAGAGCCCGCTGGGCTTGCTGAACAGGAACCGGCTGCCGCTGGCCGCCGAGTAGCCGGGCGACCAAGGCGGTCGAGACGGCAGGTCTCAGGTTCAACGTCGAATGCGCCTCCACGCGTGCCGCCGCGGTGGGCGACACCGTCACGTTGCAGGCCGACGCGGACAACGCCTGGGCGCTAAAAGCCTGACGTCCAGGTCGGGAGCATATGAATGGCGCGGTTGCGGGCAGAGGATGCGGAGAAACGGGCGGCGAGCGGCTATGGGCCCGACTTCCTCGAAGCCTTTGCGCGCGGGCTCCGGGTGATCGGCGCCTTCGGCCGCGAGAAGAAGCACATGACCTTGAGCGACGTGGCGCGCGCCACCGACCTGCCCAAGCCCAGCGTCCGGCGCGCTCTCTACACGCTCACCTGCCTCGGCCTGGCGGCGAGCGACGGCCGCAGCTTCCGGCTGACCCCGCGCATCATGGAGCTGGCCTCGGCCTATCTCGGCTCGAACATGGTCTCGACCGTCGTGCAGCCGGCCTGCGAGCGCATCGGCGATCGCACCGAGCAGTCGTGCTTTGCCGCGGTGCTGGACGGCTACGACATCGTGATGATCGCCCATTCCCTGCACGGCCGGCCCGACGTGCTGGCGCCGACCATCGGCCTGCGGCGCCCCGCCTTCAACACCGCGGCGGGTCGCGCCATCCTGAGCCAGCTTCCCGACAAGACGCTCGACGTCTGGCTGGAAAAGCTCGAGCCCAAGGTGATGACCGACTTCACCGTCACCGACAAGAAAGCGCTGCGCGCCGAGATCCGACACGTGCGCGAACAGGGCTACGCCATCACCGCGCAGGAAATGCGCCGCGGCTATCACGCCGTCGCGGTGCCGCTCAGGCGCTATGACGGCGCCACCATCGCGGCGGTATGCGTGGCGGCGTGGGTCGAGGATTCAGCAGTGGGTTCGTTCGCCGAGAAGTACCTGGCGGCGCTCAAGGAAGAGACCGAGGCGCTGCAGCCGCAGCTTCTTTAAGTCTTCCGGACCGCGCGCGTCTCGCGCGCCTCATGAGCGCGCGGGACGCGCGCGGTCCGGAAGACGAAGATTACTTGCCGCCGGCGAAGGGGTTGTCATCACCATCCCAATAGCGCCGCAGCAACGGCACCTGCAGGAAGGCGAAGACCAGCGTCAGCGGGAAGCTCAGGAACATCTTGCTGGCGATCCAGGTGTCGGTCGAGAAGCCGCGCCACATCACCTCGTTGATGGCAGCCAGCACGAAGAAGAACAGCGTCCAGCGCACGGTGAGCTTGCGCCAGCCCTCGTCGGTCAGCCGGAAGGCAGCGCCGAAGATCGGCTTGAGCAGGGGACGGTTCAGCAGCAGGAGCCCGCCGCCCAGGATCACGCCGAACAGGCAGTTCACGATGGTCGGCTTCAGCTTGATGAAGGTGTCGTCCTGCAGCCAGATCGTCAGCCCGCCGAACACCAGCACGAAGAACCCGCCGACCAGCGGCATGACCGGCCAGCGCTTCTCCAGCCAGCGATAGCAGGGCAGCGCCACCGCCGTGGCGACGATGAACACGCCGGTGCCGACGAAGATGCCCCAGCGGCCGTTGGCCACGAAGAACAGCAGCAGTGGCCCCAGCTCCAGAGCTGTCGCATAGAGCCGCCGCATGCCGTGTTCGGGTTGTGCGCCTTCGCTCATATCAGCCCCATCAATCCGCGCGCAAAGGCCCGCGCCTCGAATGGCCTGAGATCGTCGATGCCTTCGCCGACGCCGATCGCCACCACCGGCAGCTTGAACTTCTCGGCCAGCGCCACCAGCACGCCGCCCTTGGCGCTGCCGTCGAGCTTGGTCAGCACCAGGGCATCGACCGGCGACATGGTCTTGAAGGTCTCGACTTGGGCATGGGCGTTCTGGCCGGTCGTGGCGTCGAGCACCAGCAGGCAGGAATGCGGCGCCGCCGGATCGAGCTTGCGGATCACACGTACGATCTTGGCAAGCTCGTCCATCAGGTTGGCCTTGTTGTGCAGGCGGCCCGCCGTATCGATCAACAGCACGTCGCAGCCTTCGGCCTTGGCACGCTCCAATGCCTCGTAGGCCAGCCCCGCGGCGTCGGCGCCGGTGTCCCTGGCGACCACCGGCACGCCGGCGCGGTCGCCCCACACTTTCAGCTGCTCGACGGCGGCGGCGCGGAAGGTGTCGCCGGCCGCCAGCATGACCTTGCGCCCCTCGCCCTTGTAGAGGTTGGCGAGCTTGGCGATGGTCGTTGTCTTGCCGCTGCCGTTGACGCCGATCACCAGCACGACGTGCGGCTTGCGCGCGGGATCGATCACGAGAGTCGTGGCCACCGGCTGAAGGATCTCGGCGATGTCGTCGGCAAAGGCCGCGCGCACCTCCTCGTCGGTCACTTCCTTGCCGAAGCGCTCCTTGCCGAGCTTCTCGACCAGACGCGCGGCCACGCTGACGCCGAGATCGGCCTGGATCAGCGCGTCCTCCAATTCGTCGAGCGTCTGCTGGTCGAGCTTCTTCTTGGTGAAGAGGCCGCTGATGCTCTCGGTGACGCTCTTGGTCGATTTTGCGAGGCCGGAGCGCAGCCGTGACAGCCAGCCCTTCTTCTCGGCTTCCTTATCGACTTCGCCTTCGGGTTTAGCTTCGCCCTCTTCAGGTTTAGGCGTCTCGCTCGCCGGTTCGGGTTCAGGCGTCTCGCTTTCCGAGTCACCTGTGGAGCGCCACCGCGACAACCAGCCCTTCTTCGGGACTTCCTTTTCGACTTCGCCCTCTTCGGGTTTAGGCGTCTCGCTCACCGGACCACCTCACGAAAGCAGCGAGCGATCGAGCTCGCCCTTGAAGGCGACTGCGATGCCGCCGGTCATCAGCACGTGGTCGTCGCGCAGCCATTCGATGGAGAGCGTGCCACCCTCCAGCACCACGTCGGCCTTGCGCGGCACCAGTCCTCGTCGGCTGGCAGCAACGACGGCGGCACAGGCGCCTGAGCCGCAGGCGAGCGTTATGCCTGCGCCGCGTTCCCAGACTCTCAGCCTGAGCCTGCCTTCACCCAGGAGCTGAGCGACGCCGATATTGGCGCGTTCCGGGAAGAACCGATCGTGCTCGAGCTTCGGGCCGAGCTCGCCCAGCGGGATGGCCGCGGCATCGTCGACGAAGAACGTCGCGTGCGGATTACCCATGTTGGTGCCGACGGAATCGTGCAGCGGACCGATGCCGACGGGCATGTGATTGGTGTCACAGGCTTCACGAACAGGAATCTCGCGCCAGTCGAGCCGCGCCAGGCCCATGTCGACCGAGATCACCGGCAGGCCGTTGCTGCCAACCCCGGTCTTCTGCGACTCGAGCAGCCCGGCGATGGTCTGCACCGTGACCTGATCGGTTTTGCGCTCGTCCATCACCACCGCGGCGACGCAGCGCGTGGCGTTGCCGCAGGCGCCAGCCTCGCCTCCGTCCGGATTGTAGATGCGCATGAAGACGTCGGCCTCGCGCTCGGTCGGCGGTTCGAGCACGATGAGCTGGTCGCAGCCCACGCCCAGGCGGCGGTCGGCGATGGTGCGGCGCCGTTCCGGCGTCAGGTCGAGGCTAGCCGTCCGTGCATCGAGCACGACGAAGTCGTTGCCCAGCCCGTGCATCTTCAGGAACGGCGTATTGCCCATGCGGCGCTATATGGCCGTTCGGCCCGGCCAGCGCAACGAGCGCGGCCGAATCTGGCCGTCATGGGCCCCGCCCAGTTCCCGCACATCCAGGGTAGCGAGCCTCTTGGTGTAGATGGTCAGGTGCAGGATGCCCAAGGCCTCGTAGGGCATGGCCGGTTCGACGAACAGCGAGCGGTCGGTGTCCCAGGCCGGCGTCGCATGATGGATCGGCCAGTTGCAGCGGCTGGGCAGCGGTTCGCAGGCGAAGCCCTTGTCGTAGACCAGGACGTTCAGGGCCACCTGGTCGGTCATGTTGGTCGAGCGTTGCAGGGCCTGGCCCATGACGTCGGCCCAGCCGACCCAGTGCGGCGCCTCGGCCTCGAGGGCGAAGACACCGGCGTTGATCAGGGGATAGCGGATCAGCCGCTCAGCCGTCGCCTTGTCGAAGCACGCTTCGTAGGCCGCACCGTTCGCCGCGGAGAACTCGCCCCAGGCGTGGCGATAGTGGCGCATGGAGCGATGGATCTCCGGCGCCACGGCGAGCGCGCCAGTGCGCGCGGCCTGCTGGAACAGCGCGATCGCATCGCCCTGCTGCACCCAGCAATCACCGTCGATCCAGAGATAGAGATCGAAGCCCGGAAAGTAGCGTGGCAGGAAAGGCCGCGCCGTCAGGGCCTTGTAGCCATCCTTCAACTTGTCGCGATCGGGAAAGTCGAAGTCCCACTTTGGCGCGACCAGGGTCGCTCCCTGATCGCGGCACCAGGCGCGTTGCTCCTCCGTCAAACCACAATCGAGGACGCCCAACGCCGGCGCGCGTCCTTCGGCCGTGGCGCGCAGCGAGCCGATGCAGTCCTTGATCAGGTCGAAATAGCCGGCATCGCCGCCGGTGATCGCGATGGTTCGTTCCGACACGTCGGAAGGATGGCCCATCGGCCCCTTGCTGTCGCCTGCCATTCAGCCACAGTGCGCACGTGGAGGACATCATGGCCAAGCACGTCGACTACTACGTCTCCTTGAACTCGCCATGGACCTATCTCGGGTCGAAGCGCTTCGAGGAGATCGCCAAGAAGCACAACACGCACGTCACGATCTGGCCGGTCGATTTCGGTTCCGTCTTCGCGGTCTCGGGCGGCCTGCCACTGCCCAAGCGTGCCCCACAACGCCAGGCCTATCGCATGATGGAGCTGAAGCGCTGGCGCGACCAACTGGGCATCAAGCTCAACCTCGAGCCCAAGTTCTTTCCCGCCAACGAGATGCCGGCCGCCAAGTGCGTGATCGCCTTGCGCGAGCTCAGCCGCATGGCCGACGCCATAAAGCTCGCGCACGCCGTGCTCGCCGCGCTCTGGGCCGAGGACAAGAACACCGGCGATCCGGCGACCTTGCGGGAGATCATCGCAGGCTGCGGGCTCGATGCCGACCTGGTGCTCAAGGCGAGCGAGGCACCCGGCATGGCAGAAAAGCGCGAGTCCTACACCACGTTCGCCATCGACCACGGGGTGTTCGGCGCACCTTCGTTCGTGATCGACAAGGAAATCTTCTGGGGTCAGGACCGTCTGGATTTCGTCGACCGCAAGCTGGCGGCGTGAACACACACCTCACCCTGAGGAGGCGCCCCTCGAGTACTACGCGGCCGTCTCGAAGGGTGGGCCCCACTGGCGCTGTAGCCCGCCCTTCGAGACGCGCCGCTCAGCGGCGCTCCTCAGGGTGAGGTTCCGCTGACATACGCGGCCGCCACGACCGCAATGCCGTTGTTGACGACGTGCGCCGCCAGCGACGGCCAGAGCGAACCGGTGCGCTGTCGCAGCCAGCCGAACCACAGGCCAAGCGGCAGGACGAGGAGGGCATGGGTCGGCTCGACATGGGCGGCGGCGAAGAGGATCGAGCTTGTGAGCCAGGCGGCCGTCGTTCCCCAGCGGCCGGCCACCCAGCCGTAGAGCAGGCCGCGAAAGACCGCCTCCTCGACCAGCGGCGCCAGCAACGCCATCACGACCAGACTCGCCACGAACAGCCTGGGCGTGCGGGCCACGTCCATCGCCTGCTTCACGCCTTCCGCCTCGCCGAGTTGGCTGACTGCGACCGACACGACCAGGGCGCCCACCGTGCCGAGCACGATCGGCCAGAAGCCGGCCGGCCGAAAACCCAGCGCCGGCAGGGCCCGCACACCCATCGGGGCGACCGCGACGGCGAGTGCGATCAGGCTCGACGTGAAGAAGAGGGCGAGCATCGCCAGCATTTCGCGGTCGCGGAGCAGCCAGACCGCCGGCACCAGCAACAGCGGCAGGACGGCCAGGAAGACCACGATCGACCATCCCCTGATGGGCCGCGAATCGTTCTGGATCAATAGGTTATCGTCCGCCGTCAAGCCTTTTGACTCCTTGTCCGGCAGGCCTTATACCCCGCCCGTTCAATCGGTCGTGCCGATTTAATGGTTCCCCCTTCGGGGAGCTCCGCTGATCCGCGAAGGTTCGCGCATCGGCGCGATACGTGTTTGGGCGAACGTAGGGTCGACGAGAGCATGTTCGAGGGTCTGAGCAAACGTCTGGGTGACGTATTCGACAAGCTTCGCGGGCGCGGCGCGCTCTCCGAGGCCGATGTCGATGCGGCCCTGCGCGAGGTCCGCACCGCGCTCCTCGAAGCCGACGTGGCCCTGCCGGTCGTCCGCCAGTTCATCGATTCGGTGCGGCCCAAGGCGATCGGCACCGACGTCATCCGCTCGGTCACGCCGGGCCAGATGGTCGTCAAGATCGTCAACGATCACCTGGTCGAGATGCTGGGCGGCGCCGTCGCCGACCTCGACCTCAACGCTATCCCGCCGGTCGTGATCCTGATGGTCGGCCTGCAGGGCTCGGGCAAGACCACCTCGTCGGCCAAGATCGGCTATCGTCTGAGCCAGGGCCCGCAGGGCATGGCGGCCGAGTTCGGCGGCAGCTTCGCCACCAAGCGCAAGGTCATGATGGCCTCGCTCGACACGCGCCGGCCGGCCGCGCAGCAGCAGCTGAAGATCCTGGGCGAGCAGACCGGCGTGCCGACCCTGCCGATCGTGCCGCTGGAGATGCCGCTCGCCATCACGAAGCGAGCCCTCGAGACGGCGCGGCGCGAAGGCTTCGACGTGCTGATCCTCGATACGGCGGGCCGCCTCGCGATCGACGAAGAGCTGATGAAGGAGGTCGCCGATATCAGCGCCCTCGCCCAGCCCAAGGAGACGCTGCTCGTCGCCGACGCCATGACCGGCCAGGATGCCGTCAATGTCGCCAAGGCGTTCAACGACCGGCTGGCGGTCACCGGCATCGTGCTCACGCGAGTCGACGGCGATGCGCGCGGCGGCGCCGCGCTGTCGATGCGCGCCGTCACCGGCCGCCCGGTCAAGCTGATCGGCGTCGGCGAGAAGTTCGACGCGCTCGAGCCGTTCCATCCCGACCGCATCGCCGGCCGCATCCTCGGCATGGGCGACATCATCTCGCTGGTCGAGCGCGCCGCCGAGACGATCGAGAAAGACGACGCCGAGAAGCTCGCGGCCAAGGTCCGCAAAGGCCAGTTCGACATGGACGACCTGCTGAGCCAGCTGCGTCAGCTGCGCAAGATGGGCGGCCTCAGCGGCCTGATGGGCATGCTGCCGGGCGCCATGCAGGCCAAGGCTGCGATGTCCAAGGCCAAGATCGACGAGACCCAGCTCAAGCGCCAGGAAGCCGTCATCCTCGCGATGACACCCAAGGAGCGGCGCCACCCCGACATCATCCACGCCTCGCGCAAGAAGCGCATCGCCAAGGGCTCGGGCGTGGCCGTGCAGGACGTCAACAAGCTGCTCAAGCAGCACGCCGACATGCTCAAGATGATGAAACGCGTCAACAAACTCGGAGAGAAGGGATTCATGCGCAGCCTCGGAGGCATGATGCCGCCGCCCGGCTTCCCGCGCTGAAATTGTCGAAGGAGAAAGAATGCTTGCTATTCGTATGACCCGTCACGGCGCCAAGAAGCGGCCGTTCTTCCACATCGTCGTGGCCGATTCGCGCAGCCCGCGCGATGGCCGCTTCATCGAGAAGCTCGGCACCTACAACCCCCTGCTGCCGCGCGAGCACGCCCAGCGCATCACGCTCGACAAGGAGCGCATCGCGCATTGGCTGAAGGTCGGCGCCCAGCCGTCGGACCGCGTCGCCAAGTTCCTGGCCCAGGCCGAGATGATGAAGCCGCGCGAGCGCCGCGATCAGACCAAGAAGCCGCAGCCGCGCGCCAAGGCGCAGGAGCGCCTGAAGGCGGCTGCCGCTGCCAGCGCCGCCCCTGAAGGCGAGGCCAAGGAGGCCGCCGCGAGCTGATGAGGCTTGCTTATGAGTAGGGGCCGCGTCCTGCTGGGCGTCGTGGCCGCGCCGCATGGAGTGCGCGGCCTGGTGCGCATCAGGAGCTTCACCGATGACCCGATGGCGATCGCTTCCTATGGCGAGCTGTCGGACGAAGCGGGGAAGACGCGGTATCGGGTCGAGGCGCTGAGCACGGTCAAAGGTGCGGTGCTGGCCCGGATCGAGGGCGTAGCCGATCGAACGGCGGCCGAGGCGATACGAGGATTGCGGCTCTATGTGGAGCGCGAGCGATTGCCGGCAACGGGCGAGCGGGAGTGGTACGAGGCGGACCTGGTCGGTTTGCCTGCCGTCGGACGGGACGGCCGGAATTGGGGACAGGTGATGGCCTTCCACGATTTCGGCGCCGGCCGGACGATGGAGGTCTCGGGAGGCGCGGCGTCACGCCAGTCGGTGATGCTGCCTTTCACCGATGAAGCGGTGCCCGAGGTCGACGTCGAAGGCGGCAAGGTCGTGGTCGATCCGCCGGCGGGACTGCTGGCGGGTGGAGAGAAGAAGGAGGCGTAGGACCAACGTGTGGCGCGCTGTGGCGCTGACGCTCTTCCCGGAGATGTTTCCGGGCCCGCTGGGCGAGAGCCTGGCCGGCAAGGCGCTGAAGGAAGGCGTGTGGTCGCTCGACGCGGTCGACATCAGGCGGTTCGCCAAGGACCGCCACGGAACGGTCGACGACGCGCCCTTCGGAGGCGGCGCCGGCATGGTGATGAAGCCCGACGTGCTGTCGGCGGCGATCGAGGCGGTCGCCCAATCACCAGGGATGGCGGGAGTGCCGAGGGTGCTGCTGTCTCCCCGCGGGGCGCCGTTCACCCAGGCGCGCGGACGGGAGCTGGCAGCGAGTTCGGGCGTGGTGCTGGTGTGCGGGCGGTTCGAGGGCGTCGACGAGCGCGTCATCGAGGCCCAGGCGTTGGAGGAGATCTCGGTCGGCGATTTCGTGCTTTCGGGCGGCGAGATCGCGGCCATGGCGGTGATGGATTGCTGCGTGCGGCTGCTGCCCGGGGTGATGGGCGAGCCCATGTCGGCGAGCGAGGAGAGTTTCGAGGACGGATTGCTGGAGTATCCGCACTACACCCGGCCCGCGAGCTGGACCGGGCCCGACGGAACCGAACGGCGCGTGCCGGAGGTCCTGGTGTCGGGCCATCACGGCAAGGTGGCGGACTGGCGGAAGCTCCAGCGGGAAGAGATTACGCGGCGGCGGCGGCCCGATCTGTGGGCCAGGCGGCAGGCCGCGAAGGTAAACGACGAGAAATGACGAAAGGATGGATGCGATGAACATTCTCGACACGATCGGCCAGGCCACGATCGACAAGGTGCAGAGCGAGCGGCCGGTGCCGCGCTTCGAGCCGGGCGACACGCTGCGCGTGCACGTCAAGGTGCAAGAAGGCAACCGCGAGCGCCTGCAGGTCTACGAGGGCCTGTGCATCGGCCGCAAGAATGCCGGCGTGAACTCCTCGTTCACGGTGCGCAAGATCTCCTTCGGCGAGGGCGTCGAGCGTGTGTTCCCGCTCTACGGCCCGGGCATCTGGGAGATCGAGGTCGTCCGCAAGGGCATCGTGCGCCGCGCCAAGCTCTATTACCTGCGCGAGCTACGCGGCAAGGCGAGCCGCATCGCCGAGGACGTCGAGGCCCAGCGCGAGCTGATCGCCGAGCAGGCCGAGGAGGCCGCCAAGCGTCCGCGGCGCGAGAAGCTCAAGAAGGAAAAGCCCAAGGACGAGAGGACCGTGCGTGCCGTCAAGGGCGGGAAGAGGTAGGCGACCATGGCGTTCCGCAAGAAGTCGGCCACGCCGCCTCCGCCGCCTCCGCCGCCGCGCACCCTGTTCGAGAAGATCTGGGATGCCCACGTCGTCCATCGTCAGGACGACGGCACCTGCGTGATCTATGTCGACCGTCACCTCGTGCACGAGGTGACCAGCCCGCAGGCCTTCGAAGGCCTGCGCATGGCCGGCCGGCCGGTGCGCCGGCCCGACGCCACCGTTGCCGTAGCCGACCACAACACGCCGACCACGCCGGTCGGCGAGGGCGGCATGGATGAGGAATCGCGCATCCAGGTCGAGACGCTGGAGAAGAACGTCGCCGATTTCGGCGTGCCCTACTTCGACATGAACGACGCCCGTCGCGGCATCGTCCACGTGATCGGCCCCGAGCAGGGCCTGACCTTGCCGGGCATGACCATCGTGTGCGGCGACAGCCACACTTCCACGCACGGCGCATTCGGCGCGCTCGCCTTCGGCATCGGCACCTCCGAGGTCGAGCACGTGCTCGCCACCCAGACGCTGATCCAGAGGCCCGCCAAGAGCATGCGGGTGGCGGTCGAAGGCAGCCTGCCGCTCGGCGTCACCGCCAAGGACGTGATCCTCGCCATCATCGGCAAGCTCGGCACCGCCGGCGGCACCGGCTACGTGATCGAGTATGCCGGCCGCGCCATCCGCGAGATGACGATGGAAGGCCGCATGACGGTCTGCAACATGTCGATCGAGGCGGGCGCGCGCGCCGGCCTGATCGCGCCGGACGACACGACCTTCAAGTACCTCGAAGGCCGGCCGTATTCGCCCAAGGGCGGCGCGTGGGATCTGGCGCTTGGTCAGTGGCGGCGACTGCCGAGCGACATGGGCGCGCAATTCGACAGCCAGCTCGACCTGCTCGCTTCCGACATCCCGCCCATGGTGACCTGGGGCACCAGCCCGCAGGACGCGCTGCCGATCACCGATGTCATTCCCGATCCGGCCAACGCGCCGGACGAGAACCGGCGCGAGGCGTGGGCGCGCTCGCTCGCCTACATGGGCCTGACGCCGGGCACGCGCCTGGTCGACGTGCCGATCGATCGCGTGTTCATCGGCTCGTGCACCAACGGCCGCATCGAAGACCTGCGCGCCGCCGCCGAGATCGCCAAGGGCCGCAAGGTGGCGGCCGGCGTGTCGGCGATGGTCGTGCCAGGCTCCGGCCTGGTGAAGGCCGAGGCCGAGAAGGAAGGTCTCGACAAGATCTTCCTCGAGGCGGGCTTCGAATGGCGCATCCAGGGCTGCTCGATGTGCCTCGCGATGAACGCCGACCGGCTCGAGCCCGGCCAACGCTGCGCCTCGACCTCGAACCGCAACTTCGAGGGAAGGCAGGGCCGCGGCGGACGCACCCATCTGGTGAGCCCGGCGATGGCGGCGGCCGCCGCCATCAAGGGCACGCTCGCCGACGTACGCGACTACCAGTAGCGACGTTGCCTTGACCAACGCCCCTTCGCCGCCAGTCTGGTCCGACCGACCTCTGGTGGCGGTGGAGGCGGCGCCTCCTGGCGGCTTCTGGATCCGCTTCGTCGCCTGCATGATCGACGGGCTGGTTTTGTCGGTCCCTCTAGCCGCCGCGATCGTGATCTTGGTCGTTCTTCACGGAGCTCGCTGATCGTCATCAATTGGCTCTACGAAGCGCTGATGACCAGCTCGCCACGCGGCGCCACGCTCGGCAAGATGGCGCTCGGCCTGCGCATCGTGCGCTTCGACGGTGCACAACTCTCCTTTGGTCGCGCCGCCGCCCGTCACTTCGCAAAGTTCATCGTCACGCCCGCGGTGCCGCTTTTCATCGGCTACATCATGGCAGCGTTCACCAACCGCAAGCGGGCGCTGCACGATATTCTGGCCGACACGCGCGTGATAAGGTCGGCCTGACGATTATCGCCAGGAGACCGACATGCCGAGTGTGCCGACCTCAGGCTCCGTCCCGCCGCCACCGCCTCCGCCGGTGTGGGATGCCCGTCCACCGGAGACGGCCGTGCACTATGCCGGTTTCTGGACCCGGGTCGTGGCGGCGATCGTCGACAGCATCGCGCTCTGGATCGTCTGGTCGCTCATCGTGCTGGTTCTTCCCGCCGAGCCGACGGCGCCCCTGCCCGAGAATCCTGACCTCGAGGCCTGGGTCGAATATGCCAACAGCCTGATCTCGCCCCAGCAGATGATCGTGTACGCGGTGATCGTGTGGGCCTATTTCGCATTTCAGGAAAGCTCATCGGCGCAGGCCACCCTCGGCAAGCGGATGCTGGGCATTCGCGTCTCGACCGAGAACGGCGCACGGCTGAACCTCCTGACGGCCTCCCTTCGCGCCTGGCCGATCTATCTGCCCTCGGTTGCCGCCCTGGCCGGCACCGGCATCAGCTCGCTGGTCGCCCTGATCGCCTTCATTTCCTGCATCGCCGTCGCCTTTTCGGCGCGAAAACAGGGCCTGCACGACAAAATGGCGGGGGCAGTGCTCACCCGGCGCCAGGCTTGACCGGAGGGGCAAAAGCCCGTTTATTCCGGCGTTTCGCGAGGGATCTCATGGAAAAATTCACGACGCTGCGTGGCGTCGCAGCACCGCTGCCGATGGTCAATGTCGACACCGACATGATCATTCCCAAGCAGTTCCTGAAGACCATCAAGCGCACCGGGCTGAAGGACGGCCTGTTCTACGAGATGCGCTGGACGGCCGACGGGCAGAAGAAGGACTTCATCCTCGACCAGCCGGCCTATCAGAACGCCAAGATCCTCGTCGCCGGTCCCAACTTCGGCTGCGGCTCGAGCCGTGAGCACGCGCCGTGGGCACTGCTCGACTTCGGCATCCGCTGCATCATCTCCGAGGATTTTGCCGACATCTTCTACAACAACTGCTTCAAGAACGGCGTCCTGCCGATCAAGATGCCGAAGGAGATCATCGACAAGCTGATGGACGATGTGAGCCGCGGCTCCAACGCCATCATCGAGATCGATCTCGAGAAGCAGGAGATCAAGGGGCCCGACGGCGGCACGGTGCATTTCGACATCGATCCGTTCCGCAAGCATTGCCTGCTGAACGGCCTCGACGACATCGGGCTTACCCTGGAGAAGAAGTCCGAGATCGACGACTTCGAGGCGCGCCAGAAGGAGTCGCAGCCCTGGCTGCACGCCGCATCCTGACAAGCGACAGTTAGTTAAGAGAAAGAAGACAATGGCGTCCAACCACAATCTGCTGGTGCTGCCCGGTGACGGCATCGGTCCCGAAGTCATGAACGAAGTGCGCAAGATCATCGCCTGGATGGGCAAGAAGCGCGCGGTCGGCTTCGACATCAAGGAAGACGTGGTCGGCGGCGCCGCTCTCGACGAGCACGGCGTGCCCTTGTCGGACGCCACCATGAAGACGGCGCTCGAGGCCGATGCCGTGTTGTTCGGCTCGGTCGGCGGACCGAAGTGGGACAACGTCGAGTTCAACAAGAAGCCGGAGCGCGGCCTCTTGCGCCTGCGCAAGGAGATGGACCTCTTCGCCAACCTGCGGCCGGCCAAGGTGTTC
The DNA here is from genome assembly GCA_009377525.1 of Rhodospirillales bacterium. GTDB lineage: Bacteria > Pseudomonadota > Alphaproteobacteria > Reyranellales > Reyranellaceae > Reyranella. Next base: position 21,989 of record WHTW01000075.1, on the reverse strand, counting down.
GACGCGCTAATCGATGCCAGCTCGCTCAAGCCCGAGATCGTCAAGGGCCTCGACATCATGATCATCCGCGAGCTGACGAGCGGCGTCTATTTCGGCGAGCCGCGCGGCCGCCACACCAACGCCCGGGGCGAGGTCGAGGCGTTCGACACGCAGCGCTACACGGCGGGCGAGATCCGCCGCGTCTGCGCCGTCGCCTTCGAATTGGCGCGCAAGCGCAAGAACAAGGTGATGTCGTCGGAGAAGGCCAACGTCATGCACACCGGCGTGCTGTGGCGTGAGGAGGCGGCCAAGCTGCACAAGGAGAAGTATTCCGACGTGAAGCTCGAGCACATGTATGCCGACGCGCTCGCCATGCAGCTCCTGCGCGCGCCGAACCAGTTCGACGTCATCGTCACCGACAACCTGTTCGGCGACATCCTGTCGGACGAGGCTTCCATGCTGACCGGTTCGCTCGGCATGCTGCCCTCGGCTTCGCTCGGCGCGCCCGACGCCACCGGCCGGCGCAAGGCGCTCTATGAGCCGATCCACGGCAGCGCACCCGACATTGCGGGCAAGGGCCTGGCCAATCCGCTGGCCGAGACGCTCTCCTACGCCATGATGCTTCGCTACTCCTTCGATCTTGGCAAGGAAGCCGACCTGGTCGAGACCGCCGTCGAGAACGTGCTGAAGGCCGGCTACCGCACCGCCGACCTGCTGGCCGGCGGCAAGAGCGACGGCGTCAAGAAGGTCGGTACCCAGGAGATGGGCGACGCCATCGTCAAGGAACTCGATCGGCTGGCCTGATCGTCTTGCCGGAGCGCGGACCTCCAGGTCCGCTCATGTGTTCTCTTCCGGACCGCGAGCCTCCTACGCCGAATCGGCCAGAGGCCGATTCGGCTCCCTACGCTCATGACTCATGAGCGCGCAAGATGCGCGCGGTCCGAAAGAATACGAGCGGACCTGGAGGTCCGCGCCCCGACTACTTCACCAGCGAGCCCAGCACGCCGCGAAGGATCGAGCGGCCGTTCCTCATGACGGCCTTGGTCGCTTCGCGCACGATGACATTGGCAACCGTGCGGCCGGCGGACTTCATCATCGCCTCGCCAAGCGTATCGCCGCGCCGGGCGGGCGCCTTCGGCTCGCGCGGGGGCGGGGGTGGCGGCGCGGGCCGGGCCTCGCGCAACCGTGGCTTGGCCTTCGGCTCGGCGGTTTCCGTCTGCGGGATGCGTGAACGGCCCCATGGACCCGACGCAGGCGGCTTGTCTGCAGGCGGCGGCGGTGCAGCGTCGTACTGGCCGCGGCGGCCCGGCTGCGGCGCCGGAACGTCCTCCTCGTGCGCGACCTGGCCGCTGTCGGCCCGCCCGGTCAGCACCTCGTAGGCCGATTCGCGATCGACCGTGCGCTCATACTTGTCGGCAAGCGGACTTGCCTTGATCGCGGCCGCTCGCTCGGCCTCGGTCACCAGGCCGATGCGGCCGCGCGGCGGCGCGACGAAGCAGCGCTCGACCGGTTCGGGCACGCCCTTGGTGTCGAGGAAGGATACCAGCGCCTCGCCGACGCCCAGCTCGGTGATGGCGGCCTGGGCGTCGAACTTCTTGTTCGGGCGGAAGGTCTCGGCCGCGGTCTTCACCGCCTTCTGGTCGCGTGGCGTGAAAGCGCGCAGCGCATGCTGCACGCGGTTGCCGAGCTGACCCAGCACCGACTCAGGAATGTCGAGCGGATTCTGGGTGATGAAGTAGATGCCCACGCCCTTCGAGCGGATCAGCCGCACGACCTGCTCGATCTTTCCGAGCAGCGCCTTTGGCGCATCGTCGAATAGCAGATGCGCCTCGTCGAAGAAGAACACGAACTTCGGCCGCTCCGGATCGCCGATCTCGGGCATCACCTCGAACAGTTCCGACAGCAGCCAGAGCAGGAACGTGGCGTAGAGGCGCGGGCTCTGCATCAGCCGGTCGGCGGCGAGGATGTTGATGGCGCCCATGCCCGCCGCGTCGTGGCCGATCATGTCCTTGAGATCGAGCGCGGGCTCGCCGAAGAAGCGCTCGCCGCCCTGTTGCTGGAGGGTCAGCAGGGCGCGCTGGATGGCGCCGATCGACGACTTGCTGACGTTGCCGTATTTGGTGGTGAGCGAACCGGCATTCTCGGCCGTCCATTGCAGCACGGTCTGCAGGTCCTTGAAATCGAGCAGCAGCAGGCCCTGCTCATCGGCGACCTTGAAGACGATGTTGAGCACGCCTTCCTGCGTGTCGTTGAGCTGCAGCAGGCGGGCCATCAGCACCGGACCGATCTCCGTCACCGTGGTGCGCACCGGATGGCCCTTCTCGCCGAACAGGTCCCAGTAGATCGTCGGGAAGGCGCGTCCGGCGTAGCCTTCGATCCTGAGCTGCGTGGCTCGCTCGACGGCGCGCGGATTGTCGCCGCCAGCCTGGCTGACGCCCGACAGGTCGCCTTTGACGTCGGCCATGAAGACCGGCACGCCGTAAGCGGAAAAACCCTCGGCGATCGTCTGCAGGGTCACGGTCTTGCCGGTCCCGGTGGCGCCGGCGATCAGGCCGTGCCGATTGGCGTATTTCAGGAGGAGGAACTGGTCGACGTCGCTCGTTCCCACGAAGATCGCCGTGTCGTCGCTCATGCCGTCTCCATCGGTCGCACATTCGACTTTAGCCAAAGTTATGGAGCCATAGTAGGCTCGGGACATGACCCTTCCACGCCTTCAGCTATCCGTCATCGGCGACGAAATCGGGCCGTCTCTGGATGAAATGATCTCCTTTGCCCATGAGCACGGGCTCAAGTGCCTCGACATGCGCACCGTGGGCGGGCGCAACCTCCTCAGCATGAAGACCGAGGAGGTCATCCATATCAGTCGGACCTTGGAGAAGGCTGGGATCACCGTGCCGGCCTTCGTGTCTCCCGCGTTCAAGTGGAAGGCTCCCGGCAAATGGACCGGTGCCGGCCGCAAGGTCGACTTCGCCTTCGATCCCAAGGAATGCCCGGTCGAGGATTGGGTGGCGCACGCCATGCAGATCGCGGTGATCCTGGGTGCACCCCACATGCGGATTTTCAGCTATCTGCGCTACGGCGGCTTCCGGCCCGCCGATCTCGGCAAGCTGACCGACCATCTCACCAAGTTGCTGGGCCTTGCCGGCCACTATGACATCACGCTGCAGCTCGAGAACGAACCGGTCTGCAATGTCGGCAATATCGCCGAACTTGCTGCCTTCTTCGTGGCCGATGAGAAGGCCTCCAAGGAAGCGACTCCCGACGAGGAGGAGGAGTTCGAGCAGGACAACCAGCCGAAGCTGCGTTACCTGCGGCCCCTGGTCGACATCGCCAATGCCTGGTCGACCGGCGAACGCCCGAGCGATGGCGATATCGCCGTTCTCGCTCCTTTCACCACGGCCATCCATCTCAAGGACCGCGACCTGTCGGCGAACCGCACCGTGCCGCTGGGCGACGGCGACGTGCCGTGGCCGGCCGAGCTCAAGCGGTTGCTGAGCGGGGTCGAGACCAAGGAGGTGCTGGCCAGTATCGAGACCCACTGCCCCCAGGATGGGCGCAACGCCACGGCGCGCTCGCTCGCCGGCCTGCGCCGGATCGCCGCCGAGATCGGCGTCGAGGTCGTGTAGAGAGTACGTGATGCGCGCCTTCTCGTTTGTCACAGTCGACGTCTTCACCGACCGGCGCTTCGGCGGTAATCCGCTGGCGGTGTTTCCCGACGCACAAGGTCTCAGCGACGGCGAGATGCAGTCGCTGGCCGCGGAATTCAACCTCAGCGAGACGACCTTCGTCCTGCCGCCGGCCAACCCGGCAAACTCCGCGCGCGTGCGCATCTTCAACCGCACCGCTGAGATGCCGTTCGCCGGCCATCCCAATGTCGGCACCGGCTGGGTGTTGGCCGGCATGGGCCGCGCCCGCGACGGCCTGTTGCGCTTCGAGGAGATCGCCGGCCTGGTCGAGGTTCGCACCGGCGATGCCGGCGTCGTCACCATCGCGGCCCCGCAGCCGTTGTCGCTCGCCGAGGAGATGCCCGCCGACCTGGTAGCGGGCTGCGTCGGCATCGACCCACGCGAAGTCGTCGTCGCCGCGCACCAGCCCGTCGTGGCGTCGGTCGGCAATTCCTTTGTCGTCGCCGAGGTCACGCCCGCCGCGCTGACGCGCGCCGTGCCCGACCTGGCGCGCTTCAAGGCGGCGCGAGAAGTCTTCCCGTTCCCAGGGCCGCGCCGCCTGCCGCTCTACCTCTACGCTCATGACGGCAAGAGCGCCGAGGCGACGCGCTTGCGCGCCCGCATGTTCTCGCCGCTGTCCGGCACGATCGAGGATGCGGCCACCGGCAGCGCAGCGACGCCGCTCGCCGCCCTGCTGCTGTCGCTCGGCGCCGCGGACAAGGCGCGCTACGACATCACCCAGGGCGTCGAGATGGGCCGGCCAAGCCTGCTTGCTTGCACGGCGTGGCGCGCCTCCGACGGCATCCGCGCCAGCGTCGGCGGCGGCTGCGTGCCGGTGCTGAAGGGCGATATCTCGCTATAGCGGGACGACGAGGAAGCCCGCGCGTGGGAAGTGGACCACGACGTCGCCCACGCGTGGATCGCTGCGCTGGATCGAGACGCGATCGGGCGTGAGGCCGACCACGATACCCTCAACCGGCACTCTGCCGGTGTCGTCCGGCGTGACGCTGATCTTCTGGCCGGCCTTGAGCCCGCTGGGATCGTTGACGTCGAAGAGCGTGGTCCCGGGTTCGGCCGCCTTGGCGATGTCGAGCGCCTCCCCTGCCGTGATGTCGGTGCGCTTGCCGCCGCCCAGCGCCTTCATGCGCTGCGACCAGGCGACGATGTCGGGCAGCCGGTCGAGCGGCGCGGCCGTGTCGCCGAGCTGGCTTTGGATGAACCACACCGGATTGTAGAGCGCGCAGTCGGCCAGGCAGGGCTCCGCCCCCAGCAGGAACTTGCGGCCGTCGCTGAGCATCGTCCTGGCCAGAGACAGCAGGGCATAGGTCTGGTCGCGCACCACCGGCAGCGCCGCGCGCAGGCGTTCCGGGTCGAACGAGCGGCCGGAGAATTCGCTGCGGTCCTTCTTGAAGGTCTCGCCGAACCTGCCCTCGATCGGGATCTGGCTCATGACCACGCCGACAGCCGGCGAGAAGATGTTGCGGTCGACCCACATGGCGATCGCGCGCGCTTCGCCCTCGCGGCCCTTGGGCAAAAGGCCCGGCACGGGCAGGCGCTTGTCGAGCTCCAGCATGATGAGCTGGGTGTCGCAGTAGATGTCGGCTCCGATCTGCATCACCGGCGTCTTGCGATAGCCGCCGGTCAGCGGCATCAGGTCGGGCTTGGGCATGACGTTGGGGATGTCGACCGACATCCAGGCCGCCTGCTTGAAGCCGAGGGCGATGCGCACCTTCTCGGCGAACGGCGAGGCGGCATAGTGATGAAGGATGATGTCGGCCATGGTCACTCCTGCTTTCAGTGCAGGGTGCCGATGCCGACAAGGATCGCAAAGCCAATTCCGCCGGCGACGGCCAGCCGCCACGCCCAGGAATAGAGGCGCGTGCGATGGGCGACGAGGTCGCCCAAGCGTTGCAGGGCGGTATCGTCGAAAGGAGACTCGGCGTCGAGCGGCCGATCGATCCGCATGCCGAAGAAATCCCACTGCACGTTGATCACCGGAAAGGCGAAGCCGCAACTCACGACGCTGACCAGCAGGCTAGCATGACCGATCAGCGTGCCCACCAACTTGACGGTCGGGTTGGTTCCCATGAACGGCTCAGCGGCGCTGATGATCAGGACATACGCCAGCGCCGCAACGACGATGGCGTTGAAGCGCAGCAGCACCGACGTCTTGGAATCGAGCGTCGAGAGCAAGCCATTGAGGCGATCCCAGGCGACGACTCGCGCCTTGTCCTCGGCGGCGCCCTGGCCGGTCTGGATCCGCGCGATCGCGAGGGCCTGCTGCGTGACCGTCATGCGCGCAGCGCCTTGATGTTGGCGGCATATTTGTCGGGACCGCCCGAGAACACCGCGGTACCCGCCACCAGGACGTCGGCGCCGGCCTTGATGCAGCGCCGCGCGGTCTCGACATTGACGCCGCCGTCGACCTCGAGGTCGATCGGCTTGCCCAGCGCATCGATCGCCTTGCGCAGGGCCGCGATCTTGGCGAGCTGGCTCTCGATGAAGGCCTGTCCGCCGAAGCCCGGGTTGACGCTCATCACCAGCACCAGGTCGAGGTCGCCCAGCACGTTCTCGATGGCGGCAAGCGGTGTGCCCGGATTGAGCACGCAGCCCGCCTTCCTGCCCAGGCTCTTGATGAGCTGGATGGTGCGATGGACGTGCGGGCCGGCCTCTGGATGGAAGGAGATCACGTCGGCGCCGGCCTCGGCGAAGGCCGGCACCAGCGGATCGACCGGCGAGATCATGAGGTGCACGTCGAACGGCTGCTTGCTGTGCGACCTGAGCGCCTTCACGACCATCGGGCCGATGGTGAGATTGGGCACGAAGTGGTTGTCCATGACATCGACATGGATCCAATCGGCGCCAGCTGCCGTGACCGCCTCGATCTCGTGGCCGAGGGCGGCGAAGTCGGCCGACAGGATCGAGGGAGCGATGCGGACAGGCTGTTGCGGCATGATGGCGACCAGGGGGTGATCAGGTGCCCCTTTTCAAGTACCGGGGCGCGTCGGGGCTTCCCAGCCCTTGCGGCGGAAAGGATGCGCCGGGAAGGTGCCGAGCGGCTTGAACTCCTCGGAGAAGAAGCCGAGCTCCTCCAAGGCCAGCTTCAGCCCGCGCTGCGCGGGATGGCCCTCGACCTCGGCATAGAACTGCGCCTGCTCGAAATGCGCGCCCGACAGGTAGCTCTCGAGCTTCACGATGTTGATGCCGTTGGTGGCGAAGCCGCCCAGCGCCTTGTAGAGCGCGGCCGGCACGCTCTTCACCCGGAACAGGAAGGCGGTCATGCACTGCACGGTGCGCCAGTCGAGCTGGGCGTCGTCGCGCGAGAACACCAGCATGCGCGTGGTGTTGTGGTCGGCGTCCTCGATGTTGCGCGCCAGCACTTTCAGGTCGTAGATCCTGGCCGCCAACGAGGAGGCGATGGCGCCGACGCTCTTGTCGCCATCCTCGGCGATCTCGCGTGCCGCACCCGCCGTGTCGCCATGGACCAGCGGCGCGAAGCGATGCTTCTTCAGGAAGTTGCGGCACTGCGACAGCGCCTGGACGTGGCTCTTCACCGTCTTGATCGATTTCAGCGTGGCGCCGGGCAGCGCCACCAGGCAGTGCTCGACGCGCTGGAAATGCTCGGCGACGATCTTGAGCCTGGTGTGAGGCAACAGGCTGTGCAGGTCGGCGACGCGGCCGGCGATCGAATTCTCGACCGGGATCATCGCCAGCTCGGCCTTGCCGGCCTGGACGGCGGCCATGGCCGTCTCGAAGGTCGGGCACGGCAGGGTCGTCATGTAGGGAAAGGCCGAGCGGCAGGCCATGTCGGAGTTGGCGCCGGCCTCGCCCTGGAAGGCGATGGTGTTGCTGGCCACGCCTCGGTTGCCGCGGCTTGTCCGCCCCTTTGCCATTTCGTCGATCCCCCGAACTCGCGCCATATGCCAATTGTCGGCGGTTGTTTCGCCCGCCGGATCACCTGCGTCAATCGCCCGTCGGCACTGCGCCGAAGAGCGAAAAACCCCGCAAAATCCGGCACTTGCGACGTTCCGCCGCGCGAGCGCGAGGCCGTGATTCGGATACTACTTGCCGCACGGAGGGCGTGCTACAGCAACGTCCGGAATTTTGGGCGCTTCGGGATCTGACTATGGCCAGTTTCAACACGGTTGCGGGCTGCGTTCTGGCCTCGGCGCTGTTCGCAATGGTGGTGGGCAAGGTCTCCAACGCCCTGGTTCATCCGCACAAGCTCGACAAGCCTGCACTCGCCGTGTCCGACGAGGCGCCGCAGACGGTTGCCGCCGCGGCCCCGGCCGAGGAGCTGCCGCCGATCGGGCCGAAGCTTGCCGGCGCCAACGTCGATGCGGGCAAGGCGATCTTCCAGAAGCAGTGCTTCACCTGCCACACCGTCGACAAGGGCGGCGCCAACAAGGTCGGTCCCAACCTGTGGGACATCGTCGGTCGCAAGAAGGCGAGCCACGCGGGCTTCAGCTACTCCTCGGCCCTGCAGGGCAAGGGCGGCGACTGGACCTATGAAGACATCGACCACATGATCTTCAAGCCCACCGCCTACGTGAAGGGCACCAAGATGGCGTTCGCGGGTCTGCGCAAGGAGCAGGAGCGGGCTGACGTGATCGCCTACCTGCGCACCATGGCGGATTCGCCCAAGCCGTTGCCCTAGGGCCGAGGCAACGAGGTGGCCGGGTCGGTTCCCGCCGAGCTGGTCGCTCTGGCCCAGCGTCTCGCCGACGCGGCACGGCCGATCGCCAATCGCTATTTCCGCACCGCCGTCACGGTCGACGACAAGACCGATGCGAGCCCCGTCACCATCGCCGATCGCGAGGCCGAGACGGCCATGCGTGCGCTGCTCACCGAGCATGTGCCGCAGCACGGCGTGTTCGGCGAGGAGCACGGCGCGGTGCGGACCGACGCCGACTATGTCTGGGTGCTCGATCCGATCGACGGCACCAAGGCCTTCATCACCGGCCTGCCGATCTTCGGCACGCTGATCGCACTCCTGCATCGCGGCAAGCCGGTGCTGGGCATCATCGACCAGCCGATCCTGGGCGAGCGCTGGCTGGGTGTCGCGGGTGAACGCTCGACCTTCAACGGCAAGCCGATCCAGGTGCGCGCCTGCCCCGACCTTGCCCACGCCTACATGTATTCGACGGCGCCGCTCATGTTCCCCGGCGAGTGGGAGAAGCGCCATGAGGCGCTGACCCAGCGGGTGAAGCTCTTCCGCTGGGGCGGCGACTGCTACGCCTACGGGCTGCTGGCCTCGGGCCATGTCGACCTGGTGGTCGAGAATTCCCTGAAGCTCTACGACTTCGCCGCCCTCGTCCCGGTCATCAAGGGTGCCGGCGGACTCATAACCGACTGGCAGGGCCGCGAGCTCGACATCAAGTCGGACGGCTCGGTGCTGGCGGCGGGCGATCCCGCCATCCATCGCGCCGCCTCGGCCGTGCTCCAGGGCGAGCGCCGCCGGCCGGGCTGATCGTCAGCGGCTGGCCACGGAACTCAATTGAAGGCCAGGCGCTTGCCGCCGTCGGAGAAGGCTACGTCACCCTTGGCGGCTGACGCGACGGGGTAGGTATCCGACCGCAAGATCGGACGGGCGGGTGGAAGCATCGCGGGAGTGAAACCCGCAAGCGGCGACGTGGCGGGATTGGTCAGGTAGCCGCGCGGCAGCTCGCGTGCCGAACTGGTGAACCCCTCGAACGCGGCCGCCGTCTCTACGGTAGCAACCGGGGGACTGGCGGCGTTGGCACGATGGTTGTTGTGAACGGCGACGCCGAACAGCGAGAGGATGCCGAAGGCGAGAACTGCTTTGCCGCCGATGACCATGTAACCCTCCACGCCTATGCAGTTCGTCATTGGCAGGGCTCGTCGCACCCGTCGCGCCTCAACCGGTCCGCTGTGGAGGGACGATTCGATCCGGATCGGAGATGTCGGCGCATGGCGGCCGGAAAACACTGAATTTACGACCCGAATCGGCTGAGCGAGATGTATCCAGGATCGTTCGAATCAGTCGCGCCGACTGGCGCCGGGTTCTTCCAGCGCGTCGCACAGCAGCTTCAAGGGCAGCGGCTTTTCCAGGACGACCGGCCTGACCTTCAGATCCTTGAGCACCAGCCGCAGGCGCTCCATGTCGTGGGCGCCCGACATCAGGATCCACCGGCAGTTGGGCGTCTGTGCCACGCTTTCGATGTAGAGGCGCAGGCCGTCACCGTCCGGCAGCCCGACGTCGCAGACGACCCCGTCGAGCGCCGCCGTGGCGGCCATCTCGGCCAGCGCCTGACGGGCGGCCGCTACGGTCCCGCGCCCGCTGACCCGATGGTTGCGGCGTTCCAGGTATTCGACGATCTCGACGCACAAATCCGCGTCGTCCTCGACAACCAGGATGTTCATGGCCCGTGCCCCAGCGAGCGCCGTCTTGGTTGTAGGAGGGTTCAGCCCTCGCTTACGGCAAAATTACACAGCCGCTTGTCGGAATTTAAGGCCCGGTCGACAGGTGAGGTCAACGCTCTTTTTGCACCCTCAAGTAAATTTGAACCCTTCAATGCCCTCAAGTCCGGCGCCCGAGGTAGGTTTCGAAGAAGTTCTCGACGGCCTGCATGCCAGCATTGCTGAGCTTGATGATGGTCCGGCGCTTGTCCGCCTTGTCTTCGTTGCGGACGATCAGGCGATGGGCCTGCAACGTCTCCATGCGCCTGAGGGCGGTCGTCTGCGGCACACCCGAGGCAGCCCCAAGGCTGGTCACGGTCACCTCGGCGCCGACCAGTGCCGCATCATAGAGGTCGAGCAGCATCTCCCAGCACGGGTCGGAGAAGAGCTCTGCCGGAAAGTACTGGCTGCGCAGCCGGCGCATGGTCTTGAGCTCGCTGAGGGCGGCGCGCTTGCGGGCGACGGGACCGCCGTCTTCGGCGGCTTTTGTCTTGCCGGCCGGGGCCACCGGCGGCGGCGCTTCCTTGGCGCGCAGTCTCATCTGCCGCGCGTGCTGGGCGGACTTCACCGCCCGGACCAGCCGCGGGCCGTCGATCGGCTTGGTCAGCATATCCCGCGCGCCCAGCCGTATCGCCTGCACGGCATCGTCAAAGCCGGCGTTGCCGCTGACAAAGATGATCTCGGGCCGTTCCGCCTCGCCGAGCTGACTCAGCCGCTCGGCAAACTCCATGCCGCTCAATTCCGGCATCCTGAGGTCGGTCACGACCACCTGCGGGCGATAGCCATCGGCCAACACCTGCAGGGCCGCCCAACCGTCGGCGGCGGGCCGGCAACGCAGGTTGGCCTTGCTGAGATACTCGACGAGTTCCTCGACGGCCTCCTGGTCATCGTCGACCACCAGGACGTCGAGCGATCGTTCGTCCTGGGCGGTCGTCTCCAGCCTGTCCATCTGCTTCGCTCCCGGCGAATGCATCCGGATTGGATACTTTTGCCGGAACGCCCGGCCGTCAAGCGGTGCATATTAGGGGATGGGCTTGGCGGCGCGCATAAGCTGCCTGATGTTGTGTGTCCGCAGCATGTGCAAAGCGTCTCCTCGGGAGGGAGCCTTTGAGTCACCTAGACACCTTGTTGCAGGCGCGGCTCGCCGGGCGCCGGCAGCAGGGCTCATTCTGGAGCTCAAGCGGACGCGGGATCGTCGTCATTGCGGCTCTCAACATCGTCCTGCTGTGGAGCGTCACCGGCGGCGTGGTCTGGCAGAGCTATCGGGATGCCGTGGACGACTGGAAGCGGACGGCGGCCAATTCCAGCCTGACCACCGCGGCCTATGCCCAGCAGACCCTGGTCGCGACCGATCTCATGTTGCGATCCATGCTGGATTGGATCGCCGAAGAGGACATCCAGTCGGAGGCGCAGTTCGCCGACGTGATGAAGCAGCGTCGGTTCCACGAAGTCATACGTGATCGCCTCTCCAGCCTGCCTCAGGTCGGCGTCGCCTCGATCTTCAACAAGGAGGGCTATCTCCTCAGTTCGTCGGCCGACTGGCCGCCGCCGTCGATCAATATCGGCGAGCGTGAGACCTTCCTGGCCCAGGTCGGCCCGAACAGCCCGCCGATTTCGATCAGTCGAGCCCTGCCCGATTTGAACACCAAGCGCTGGAACTTCTATTTGTCGCGCAGGATCGAGTCCAAGGCCGACCTGCTGCTGGGCGTCGCCGCCGTCGGCATCGAATCGGACTACTTTTCCAATCTGTTTCGCCTGATCTCGCTCGGCGAGGACAGCTCGGTATCGCTGTTCCGGTTCGACGGGGCGCTGCTCGCGACCACATTGAAGACGCCCGATCTATTGGGCAAGACCTACGCCGACGCCCAGCCGATCCGCATGATCCATGAAGGCCTTTCCGGCACCGCGCAGATCACGCGCGGACCGAAGTGGTGGCTGCCTTCGGACTCGGAAAGGCGCATCATCTCGTCACGTCAGGTCGAAGGCTTTCCTGTGCTGGTCACCGTAACGATCGGCGACAAGACCTTTCTCGGCCAGTGGCGGGAACGCCTCTATTTCATCCTCACCCTGGTGCTGCTGCTGAGCGCCGTCGCGGTTCTCGTCGCCGCCCAGATCTTGCGCCTGAGCGCGCGCACGGAAGCAGCGGCGCGACTGGCATTGGAGCGCCGCCTGCTGGCGGCCCTGATCGACACGCCGGCGGCGCTGTGCGCGGTGCTCGACCAGCAGGGACGGGCGATCTACTGCAACGACCGTTTTCGCCAGGTCGTCGCTCGCGACAACGAGCCCGCCGACATCCTGCGCGACGAGGCCGTGCGCGGTGCCGCCCCCATCCTCGCCTTCGCCGCCGGCAACGACGCGCGGGGCATCGAGGTCGATCTCCAGGTCGCCCGGCCCGGCGAGGCCACGCACTATCTGCATTTCTCGCTGTCGCATCGGTCGTTGCCGGAGATCGGCGAGTGTACGATCCTGATGGGACACGACGAGACGCTGCGCCACCAGGCCCGGCAAGCCATTGCGCAGACGGCCACGCTCGTCACCCTGGGCGAAATGACCACCGGCATGGCGCACGAGCTCAGCCAGCCCCTGAATGTCATCAAGATGGCAGCACAAAACGCCATGTCCGAGGTGACGCCGGCAGAACCCCGGCCGGCGGGCTTTCGCCCACCAATGGACGATGCCGAACTGCGGCCCTTCGTCGCCGGCAAGCTCAGCCGCATCATGGCCCAGGTCGACCGCGCCGCCTCGGTCATCGCCCGCATGCGCGTGTTCGGACGCACGCCCGAAGGTGAGCCCGCTGTCTTCGACGTACGCGAGGCCTGCCGTGGGGCGCTCACCCTGGTCGGCCAGCGCCTGCGCAACGCCGGCATCACGGTTCGCGAGGAGCTGGGCGAGCAGCCGCTGCGGGTGCGCAGCCACCAGAACCTGCTGGAGCAGGCGCTGGTCAACCTGCTGGTCAACGCCCGCGATGCGCTCCGGCAATCGCTGCGCCCCGACAAGACGATCGTGCTCTCCACGTCGCGCGGCAACAACGGCCACGTGTTCATCACCGTGGCCGACAACGGGCCTGGCGTGCCGCCCGAGATCCGCGAGCGCATCTTCGAGCCGTTCTTCACGTCAAAGCCGACCGGACAGGGCACCGGCCTTGGCCTGTCGCTGTCCTTCGGCATCGTGCGCGAAGCCGGCGGCACGCTGTCGCTGCTGCCCGGCGAGGAGGGCGCGGCCTTCCAGATCGACCTGCCCGAGGCGGCGCGAGACTAGTTCCGCGGCACGGTGATCTTGCCAGGTTGGTCGCCGGCTGACTGAGAAGCCACCGGGCGGTGCATGCACTGCTGTCGAATTCCCGCAATTAACGCAATTTCCGCAACCGGAATCGAAGATGTGGAGCCCCGGCCCGTCCCGTCCGGATGCAAGCAGCCGGACGGGCGGCCCGCGGTGCCTGCCGCGCCCTTTGGTCTTCGGATCAACGATGCATAGAGCGACAACGCGGAGACGCAACGCAACAGACCGATATTATAACTCAAGTGCGCAGATGTCAAGCACTGCGGTCGGCATGGCCAGTTTCGTTTTCGCGAGTTTTTCCGCACCGTATAGGGGCCGCGATAGGGGCCATGTCTGGCGGGTCGAACCGGCGATCACACCATTCGTTGTGTCGCTGGGCCCGAGTGCAAGCAATGCTTTCAACGCCAATATTTTTGTCGCGATCCTCGTGCCGCTGCAGGATCTGCAGATCCTCGCGTGGCTCAGCTCAAGCTACTGGAGCGCCAGCCACGCCTCGCGGTCGATGTCGTACCAGACGATGTCAGTGAACGATTTGTAGTCGACGCGGCGGCGGTACGTGAGGCCGAGCCGCTTCATCACCGCCTGCGAGGCGAGGTTGTCGGGCAGCGTGATGGCGAAGATCAGATCGAGCTTCAGCGTCGCGAAACCGTAGCGGAGCGCTGCGTGCGCCACCTCGGTGGCGTAGCCGTGGCCCCAGGCATCGGGATGCAGCGCCCACAGGACTTCGGTGTTGTCGAACTCGGGCACGAAGTTCAGGCCGCCGTGGCCGATCAGCCTGTCGCCGAGAAAGATGCCCCACGGCGCGTATCGCCGCTCCTGCCAGGCGGCGGCGAAGCGGCCGATCATGCCGCGCACGGCTTCGACGGGCTCGCCCGTCACGGGCGGCAGCCACTTGGCGACCTCGGGATGGCAGCGCACGGCGGCGTAGGCTTCGGCGTCATCGGCCACCAGGGGCCGCAGGCAAAGCCGCTCGGTCTCGAGCGTGGTCATCTTTACAGAACTTTACACTGCCGAGAGGGAGGCGAAACGGTCGTGATCCATATCACCGTCACGGGGAACCCCAACCCCCAGAAGGAGAATGATATGGCAAACGACATCAAGCTCGCCGGCACCCGGCGCAAGAGCCTCACGACGATGATGGCGGCCCTGCTGGCCGGCAGCATCGCGGCCGCCGCCGGCGGCGTTGCCTACGCCAAGACCGACGGCCCGGTCGATCCGGCCAAGTTCCAGCAGCGCATCGAGAAACGCGTGGACAAGGCGCTCGGCAGCACCGACGCCACGGCCGACCAGAAGAAGAAGGTCACGGAGATCCTGCGGGCCGCCTTCAAGGACATGAAGGGCTTCCACGGCCAGCGCGTCGAGAACCGCAAGGCCATGGAAGCGGCAATGCAGGCGCCGACCATCGATGCGGCAAAGATCGAGCAGATCCGCGCCGAGCAGATGAAGATCGCCGATGCGAGCTCCAAGCGCTTCACCCAGGCGCTGATCGACGCCGGCAACGTGCTGAATGCCTCGCAGCGCCAGGCCTTCTTCAAGAGCTGGAACGAGCGCCGCGGCTGGCATCGCGGCTAAGAGGGCACGGATGACATCGAGGGTGCCGCGGCCCGATACTGAGGTGATGGCCGAGCGCATCCTGATGATCGACGACGACAGCCGCCTCGCCGGGATGGTCTCCGACTATCTCGGCGGGGCGGGCTTTCGTTTGACCATCGCCGGCACCGCCCGCGACGGCGAAGCGTTGCTGAAGCGTGAGACCTTCGACGCCATCATCCTCGACCTCATGCTGCCCGACGCCGACGGCCTCGATGTCTGCCGCCGCCTGCGCGGCATGACCGACCTGCCGATCCTGATGCTGACGGCGCGCGGCGAGCCGATGGACCGCGTGGTCGGCCTGGAAATCGGCGCCGACGACTATCTCGCCAAACCGTTCGAGCCGCGCGAGCTGCAGGCCCGGCTGCGCGCCATCCTGCGCCGCAAGGGATCGCCGACGAGGAGTGATATGCTGCGCTTCGGCCGGCTCGAGATCGACAAGGGGGCACGCCTGGTGCGCGTCGACGGCGAGGAGCGCACCGTCACCTCCTACCAGTTCGCGCTCCTGCTGGCGCTGGCCGAGCGCGCCGGCCGCGTGCTGACGCGCGACGCGCTGATGGATCTATTGAAGGGCGAAAAGTTGGAGGCCTTCGACCGCTCGGTCGACGTCCACATCTCGCGCATCCGCGCCGCCATCGAGGACGATCCCAAGAAGCCGCGCCGCATCCTGACCGTGCGCGGCGCGGGCTACGTCTTCGCGAAGGACCAGGACAGGTGAGGACACGCACCCTGTCATCCCAAGCGCAGCGAGGGACCTTTGAGGCCGCAGGAAAGGTCCCTCGCTGCGCTTGGGATGACAGTTGTGCCGTCGTCCACAGGCGTGCGTCCTGAGCGATGCAGCGCCTTTACCTCCAGTTCTACCTCGCCATCCTCGTCGTGCTGGCGGTGTTCGTCGGCGCGGCGGCGCTGCTGTGGCGGCTGGCCGACGACGATGCGCGCACGCCGCAGTATTTCGAGGTCGCGGCCGAGCTGACCGGGGCGCTGCTGCCCGACCTGGATGCCCCGGTCGTCGACCAGCAGCGCGCCATCGAGGTCCTGCATCGCAAGCTGCGCTTCGACATCGCCTTGTACCGGCCCGACGGCACCATGATCGCCATGGCCGGCCGGCCGCCGCCGCGTTTCGACCCGGGGCGCGCCCGCCAGGGCTGGCGGCGCGGCCCGAGCGGGCCGAACTTCACCTTGCTGCTGCCCGACGGCCGCTGGCTGGTGGCGCGCCAAGTGCGCGAGCGCACCAATCCGACCTTCTGGATCACCGCCTTCCTCGCCTTGGTGGCGCTGGCGATCGCCGTCGGCGCCTATCCCGTGGTGCGCGGCCTCGGCCGCCGCCTGGAGCGCCTGAAGGCCGGCGTCGAGCAGTTCGGCAACGACCTCGGCGCGCGCGTGAAGGTCGAGGGCCGCGACGAGGTCGCGGCCCTGGCGCAAAGCTTCAACCGCTCGGCCGAGCGCATCGAACAGCTCGTCGCCGCCCATCGCATGTTGCTCGCCAATTGCAGCCACGAATTGCGCACGCCGCTGGCGCGCATCGCCGTCGCCGCCTCGCTCCTGGGCGAGGGCGCCGACGCCAAGACGCGCGAATCGCTGAAGCGCGATGTCGAGGAGCTCGACCAGTTGATCGAGCAGATCCTTTTGGCGAGCCGCCTTGAAGCCCTTCCGACGCTGGAGCATCGCGAGCCGATCGACCTTTTAGCGCTGGCCGCCGAAGAGGCCGCGCGCTTCGACCTCGGCGCCACCGGCCAGCCGGTCACCGTGTCGGGCGACCGGACACTGCTGCGCCGGCTGATCCGCAATCTTTTGGAGAACGCACGGCGCTACGCCGGCAACGGTCCTATCACCGTCTCGGTCACCACGGAGACCGGGCGCGCCATCCTGGACGTCTCCGATCACGGGCCCGGCGTGCCGACATCGGAACGGCTGCGCATCTTCGAGCCCTTCTATCGCCTGGCCGGCGGCAGCGAGACCGGCCGCGGCAGCGGGCTCGGCCTCGCCCTGGTGCTCGACATCGCTCGCCGTCACGGCGGCGACGCCGTCTGCCTGGCGGCAGAAAGCGGCGGCAGCCGCTTCCGGATCGACCTGCCGGCTGCGTAAGATGCCCGGTGAATGCCCATTCATATCGATGGCATTTACCGGAGGAGCGGCCCCATGGATTTCGACATTCCTGCCGAGATCTCGGCGTATCTGAGGGAGCTCGACGCCTTCATCGAGCGCGAGATCCGGCCGCTGGAGCGCGAGAACGACAACATCCGCTTCTTCGACCATCGCCGCGAGCACGCCCGCACCGACTGGGACAATGACGGCCAGCCGCGCCACGAATGGGAGGCGCTGCTGGCCGAGATGCGCCGCCGCGCCGACAAGGCGGGCCATCTGCGTTTCGGCCTGCCGAAGGAGCTGGGCGGCAAGGACGGCTCGAACCTCGCCATGGCGATCATCCGCGAGCATCTCGCGCACAAGGGGCTTGGCCTGCACAACGACCTGCAGAACGAGAGCTCGATCGTCGGCAACTTCCCGGTCGCCCTGCTGCTGCACCGTTTCGGCACCAAGGAGCAGAAGGAGCGCTATCTCGAAGGCATGTTCACCGGCAAGGAGCGCATCGCCTTCGGGCTCACCGAGCCCAACCACGGCTCGGACGCCACCTTCATGGAGACCACCGCGGCGAAGCAGGACTCCGACTGGGTGATCAACGGCATGAAGCGGTTCAACACCGGAATGCACACCGCCACCGTCGACCTCGTGTTCGCCCGCACCTCGGGCAAGCCCGGTGACGCGCGCGGCATCTCGGCCTTCCTGACGCCGGTGACCACGCCCGGCTTCAAGGTCGAGCACATGTGGTGGACCTTCAACATGCCGTCGGACCATGCCGAGGTGTCGCTGACCAACGTCACGGTGCCGGCGTCGACCATGCTGGGCGAGGAAGGCCGCGGGCTCGACGTGGCGCAGACCTTCGTGCACGAGAACCGCATCCGCCAGGCCGCCTCGAGCCTCGGTGCGGCGCAGTACTGCATCGACATGTCGGTGGCCTATGCCAAGAACCGCAAGGTGTTCGGCAAGGCGCTGGCATCGAACCAGGCGATCCAGTTCCCACTCGCCGAGCTGCACACCGAGGCCGAGATGACGCGAGGCCTGGTGCGCAAAACGGCGTGGCATCTCGACCGCGAGCACCACATGAACGTCAGCGAATGGGTGGCGATGTCGAACTACCGCGCCAACCGCCTGGTCTGCGACGCCGCCGACCGCGCCATCCAGGTCCACGGCGGCATCGGCTATTCGCGCCACACGCCGTTCGAGCACATCTATCGCCATCACCGGCGCTATCGCATTACCGAGGGTTCGGAGGAGATCCAGATCCGCCGCGTCGCCGGCGCGCTGTTCGGCTTCTGGGGGGCGCAGAAGGCGTCGACGGCGCCGAAGCAATGAAGCAGCGCGCCCGTTTCACGGGCGACATCCTGATGTTCGGAACGGCGATGCTGATGGGGTCGAGCTACCCGTTCGCCAAGGACGTGCTCGCCGTCATGAGCCCGCTGCTCTACAGCGCCTCGTGCTATCTCGTGGCCTCGCTGTTCCTGTTCGCGATGATGGGTGCCGATGATCGTGCTGTCGCTGATCGGCGTCGCCCTGTTCCAGGCCTGCTGGGGGCTGGCGATGGCGCGCACCGCACCGTCGCTGGGCTCGATCGTCATGACCACGACGACTGCCTTCTCCGCCATCCTGGCCTGGATCGGTGGCCGACGGCTGCCCTTGCTGGGCTGGACCGGCATCGTCATCGCCTTCGCTGGCGTCGTCATCGTGGTCAACAACTCCCTCTCGGCTTTCACGATCTCGATCGACAGCCTCGACGGCACGCTGATCTGGATGCTGTCGGCCTTCGCCTGGGCGCTCTATGTCGATCGCGGCGCCCCCTACAACCTGAGGCTCGGCGCGCTGCCGGTCATGGCCTGGACGACCCTGATCGGCTCGCTGATCCTGCTGCCGGTCTCGCTCATCTTCGATTCCCTCGGCGAGTTCGCCCGCCTCGACGACCGCCTGCTGGGCTATTGGCTCTACACCGCGATCTTCCCCGTGGGCGTCGCCTTCCTCGGCCTGACGGCCGGGCCGGACCGCCTGGGGGTGAGCCGGGTCATGGTCTACATGTACCTGATCCCGGTGGCCGGCGTGGGCCTGTCGGCGGCGTTTTTCGGCGATCCGCTGACGGCAGCCCGCGTGCTGGGCGGCCTGATCGTGCTTCTGGGCGTCATTCTGACGCGCGTTGCGCTCGACCGCGCGGCGCGGGTTCCTGTATGAACGGGCTGCCAACTTAGAGGAATTCCAATGGCCCGCCAGGCCAGTAGCACGTCCGCCAAGAAGAAGGCCGCTCCCAAGGCAACCGTCACCCAGATGCTCGCCACCCCCGGCAGCGGCGGGCGGCGGGCCTTCATGTCGCGCGCCACCAAGGAGACGCGCATCGCCGCCGCCATCAACCTCGACGGCACCGGCAAGTACGACATCAAGACCGGCATCGGCTTCCTCGACCACATGCTGGAGCAGCTGAGCCGCCACAGCCTGATCGACATCACGCTGCGCGCCGAGGGCGACCTGCACATCGACTATCACCACACCACCGAGGATTCGGGCATCGTGCTGGGCGAATGCCTGGCCAAGGCGCTGGGCGACCGCGCCGGCATCCGCCGCTATGGCGCGGCCCACATCCCGATGGACGAGACCCTGACCGAGGTGGCGCTCGACGCCTCCAACCGGCCCTACCTGATCTGGAAGGTCAACTTCTCCAAGCCCAAGCTCGGCACCATGGACACCGAGCTGTTCAAGGAGTGGTTCCAGGCCTTCGCCCAGCTCGGCGGATTGACGCTGCACGTGTGGAACCACTACGGCGACAACAACCACCATATCGTCGAGAGCTGCTTCAAAGGGCTGGCGCGCGCGCTCCGTGTCGCGGTCGAAATCGACCCGCGCCAGGCCGCGGCGGTTCCCAGCACCAAGGGCGTTCTCTGAACGCAATCCGATGACCGTCGCCATCGTCGATTACGGATCGGGCAACCTCCGCTCCGCCGCGAAAGCCATCGAGCGCGCCGCGCGCGAGACCGGCGCGGACGATCGCGTGCTGGTGACGTCGAACCCGCGCGAGGTGGCCGACGCCGATCGCATCGTGCTGCCGGGCGTCGGCGCCTTCGCCGACTGCCGCGCCGGCCTCTACGGCGTGCCTGGCATGGTCGACACGCTGCAACGCGCGGTGATCGAGCAGGGCAAGCCCTTCCTCGGCATCTGCGTCGGCATGCAGCTCATGGCGACGCGCGGCGTCGAATACGGCATCCATGCCGGCCTGGACTGGATCCAGGGCGACGTCGTGCGCATCGACCCCGGCAAGGATCATCTCAAGATCCCGCACATGGGCTGGAACGAGCTCGACGCGCTCAAGCCGCATGCCTTGCTCGAAGGCATCGCCGAGCGCGATCACGCCTATTTCGTGCACTCCTTCCAGCTCAAGGCGGGCCGTCCGGAAACGGTGCTGGCTTTGACCGACTATGGCGGGCCGATCACCGCCGTCGTCGGTCGCGACAACCTCGCGGGCACCCAGTTCCATCCCGAGAAGAGCCAGGCGACGGGCCTGCGTCTGATCGCCAACTTCCTGCGCTGGAAGCCCTGAGGGCGCGAAACTCGCGGGCCGCGTCGTGCGTTTGCCCAGAGTGCCCTCCTCCCACACCGCCACCATCGCCTTCTTCGTGGCCCTGCTCGCCTCGGCGCTGGTGCTCGGCCCGGCCCTGGCGCACGTCCTGGAATTGCCCAACAAGATCGACCTGCCGCGTGAAGAATACTTCATCGTCCAGAAAGCCTATCGCGGCTGGAGCCAGATCGCCTGGATGCTGGCTGTCCAGATCATCGCCCTTGCAGGCGCCGCAATCCTGGCGCGGGCGGAGCGAGGCGTGATGATGCTGACCCTTCTCGCCCTCGCCTGCGTCCTGGCGGCCCAGGGCCTGTTCTGGGCCTACACCTACCCCGCCAATGTCGCGACGGAGAACTGGACCGTCGTGCCGGACAATTGGGACAGGCTGCGCTGGCGATGGGAATATTCGCATGCCGCCGGTGCCGCTTTTCAGCTTCTGGGCTTCTGCCTGCTCGTCCTTGCCGTTGTGATGCGCGAACGCCAGTAACCAATCACCGAGCGTGGCGTTCATGCCGTATCCCCACAGGAGAGAGCGGCATGCGCGCGCGCGAGATGTTGTCCAGCCATCCCCAAGCGGCCGGCGTCGTCAACGATGCCCTCGCCCAGTGCATAGAAGCCTGCTTCGATTGCGCCCAGGTCTGCATGTCGTGCGCCGATGCCTGCCTCGCCGAGGACCGCTCCTCCCAGCTCGCCCGCTGCATCCGGCTCGATCTCGATTGCGCCGACGCCTGCGCCACCACCGGTTCGGTCCTGACGCGGCGGACTGCCGCCACCTCGGCGCTGATGGTGCAGATGCTGGAAACCTGCGCCGACTTCTGCCGCCTGTGCGCCGACGAGTGCGACAGGCATGCCGGGCACCATGAGCACTGCCGAGTTTGCGCCGAGACCTGCCGGCAATGCGAGCGCGCCTGTCACCAGGCGGCGACCGCCAGCGGCCTCACCGGGCCTTGGTTGGCGTCAGCCGCGCGGTAGCAGGGTGAAGCCGGCATTGCGGAGCTTGCGCTCGAGGATGGGGATGGATGCCGCGGCATCGCCTTCATGGCACTTGGCAAGCGCGACCCCGCCGTTGACGTCGGGCTTGACCGGCGTGCTGGGCCCCGCCTCCGACCGCCCGACATAGCGGATGTAGAGCTCGCTGAGCTGGGCGCAGTGGCGCAGGTCGGCCGCGCGCGCGACCTGCTGGGCATGCGCGCCTGGCGGCACGGAGATCGCCGCGATCAGAATCGAGAGACCAAAAGCTTTCGGCATGGCGAGACCTGGCAAAACTGCGAGGCCTGCACGCCAGGCTGCAAACCGGGCGTAAAAGCGGCTAAAAGCACAATCCATCCAGCTGGAATCAGCTGGATGGCCGGCTGGAATCTAGAGGCTTCTGTGAGGTCGCGAGGCCGATGGTTGGATCACAGCAT
>WHTW01000074.1 GCA_009377525.1 Rhodospirillales bacterium | reverse complement strand
GCGCACGAAGAAACCTCCGGCAAAAACGCCTCCGCTTATGACGCAGTAAGACTAGGGCCCGGCCGAGCACCGGCGGCACCAGCTCGACCAGCGCGACGCGGCCGATCAGCGAGCGCGCCTCCTCGCCGTGCGACCGGCCGAGGCCGCGCGCATGCAGCCGGTTCCACACCTCGTACTCGAGCAGGCGGCTCGCCACCAGCGACTCCTGCCACAACGTCCCGGGCGGCGTGCGATCCTCGGCCAGGAGCTGGGCGAGCGCCACCGAGCTGTCGAGATAGATCACCGCTCGTCGCGGTCCTGCCGCAGGTCGCGCATCAAGTCGTCGAACGGCGCGACCGGCTTGCGCGGCGGCGGGCCGCCGGCCAGCGTCGGCGGCGTCAGCCAGCCCTCGCGCACCGCTTCGGCGAGCAGCGCATCGGCCAGCAAGGGACTGCGGCCGGCCCGCGGTGGCACGATCTCCGCCACGACCCGGTCGCGGTCGGTGACCAGCACCGTTTCGCCACCGGCGGCGAGACGGACGTATTCGCTGAGCTTGTTCTTCAGCACCTTGAGGCCGACAGCGCGCATACCACGAAAGGTAGCTACCGGTAGCTACCTCGTCAATGCAAGGCCGTATGTGACAGCACTGCTGTCATGGGTGGCAACGCATAGGGATTGTGGGTCTGTCGCCAGGACCTGCTACCTGCACCCCTCTCTGGAGCCCAAAAAGTCGCGAAAACGAAACGGAGGTGAGTTCTCGCTGCCCACGCATCGTTCTTGATTCGTTCATTAACTGAAGTTATACTAGGCTGTGATCATTGATCCGACCATCACGGCCGCGCTCTACAGACGATGATGTCCGC
Source organism: Rhodospirillales bacterium (assembly GCA_009377525.1). Classification (GTDB taxonomy): domain Bacteria; phylum Pseudomonadota; class Alphaproteobacteria; order Reyranellales; family Reyranellaceae; genus Reyranella. Next base: position 35,488 of record WHTW01000074.1, on the reverse strand, counting down.
CACGAGACAGGAATGCTCAATGCCCAGCACATGCACGTGTCGTGCGCCGCGCGGGGCGCACCGTGACTGTCCACCAGGGTGCGCGGGACTTGTCCCCGCCTTTCAGCTATTCCTGTCCACACCGCCGATTCGCGGTGGTGAACGCACCCCTCGCGTCTTTAAGAAGCTCTGCCATGGAGCCAATGAAAGAGTCATCCAACGTCACGCGCCTGCCCGGCGCCGAAGACATCCGTCTGCGCGAACCGCCGCACAATTTCGAGGCGGAGCAGGCGCTGCTGGGCGCCATCCTGATCAACAACGCCGCCTACCAGCGCGTCGCCGAGTTTTTGCGGCCCGAGCACTTCGCCGATCCCCTGCACGGCAAGCTATTCGATTCCCTGTCGCGGTTGATCGAGCGCGGCCAGGTCGTGAGCGCGGTCACGCTCAAGACCTATGTCGAGCAGGATGAAGACATGAAGGCGGCGGGCGGCGCCACCTATCTGGCGCGGCTGGCGGCGGCGTCGGTGCATGTGATCGATGCTGCGGCGTTCGGCCAGGCGGTGCACGACCTCTATCTGCGCCGCCAGCTCATCGATCTCGGCGAGGGCGTGGTCAACGGCGCCTTCGGCACGGGCGACGTCGAGGACACGGCGCTCTCCCAGATCGAGACAGCCGAGAAGAAGCTCTACGACCTCGCGAGCTCGGGCCAGACCGAGGGCGGCTTCAAGCCGTTCCGAGTGGCGCTGACCGAAGCCACGGTCGCGGCCGAGGCGGCCTACCATCGCGTCGGCCAGCTCACCGGCGTCGCCTCCGGCCTCTTCCAGCTCGACCAGCTCCTGGGCGGTCTGCACAGGTCCGATCTCATCATCCTGGCCGGCCGTCCTTCGATGGGAAAGACCGCGCTCGCCACCAACATCGCCTTCAATGCCGCCCGCGCCTATCGCGAGGAGATCGTCGACGGCAAGCCCAAGCCGGTCGACGGCGCGGTGGTCGGTTTCTTCTCGCTCGAAATGTCGTCCGAGCAGCTCGCCACCCGCATGCTCGCCGAGCAGGCCGAGGTGCCGTCGGAGAAGATCCGCAAGGGCGAGCTTATAAGCAGCGACTTCGACAAGGTCCTGTCGGTGAGTCACGAGCTGGAGCACCTGAACTTCTTCATCGACGACACGCCGGCGCTGTCGATCGCCGCACTGCGCACCCGCGCCCGCCGGCTGAAGCGCACCCACGGCCTCGGCCTCCTGGTCGTCGACTACCTCCAGCTCCTCTCGCCCTCGGGCAGGAACCGCCAGGACAACCGCGTGCAGGAGGTCTCGGAGATCACCCGCGGGCTGAAGACTCTCGCCAAGGAGCTCGACGTGCCGGTGCTCGCCCTGTCGCAGCTCAGCCGCGCCGTCGAGCAGCGCGAGGACAAGCGGCCTCAGCTCGCCGACCTGCGCGAATCGGGCTCGATCGAGCAGGACGCCGACGTCGTCATGTTCGTCTATCGCGAGGAATACTACCTCACGCGCTCCGAGCCGAGCCGCCGCGCCGAGGAGAGCGACCAGCGCTTCAACGAGCGCCACGAGGCCTGGCGCCAGCGCTGCGAGCTGACCTACGGCAAGGCCGAGGTGATCGTGGCCAAGCAACGCCACGGTCCGACCGGCATCGTGCGCCTGGCCTTCGAGGGCCAATTCACCAAGTTCGACAACCTGCCCGCCGACGCCGACGGGCCCGGCCCGGTGTTCGAATGACTCATTGCTGGGAGCGCGCCACTGGAGGCGGAGTAATCTCCGCCGTGTGGCGCTCATCGTCTTCCGGACCGCGGGCCTCTGGCCCGCTCATGAGGCGGGCCGGAGGCCCGCGCTCCCAGCAAAGAGTCTAGCGATGTCTTCTTCCGACGACGCCACGCGCGGGGCCGGCGCGATCCTGACGGTCGATCTCGGCGCCATCGCCGCCAACTGGCGCGGCCTGCGCGATGCCGGCCGCGCGGCGGGACGGCCGATCGACTGCGCCGCCGTGCTGAAGGCCGACGCCTACGGCACCGGTGCGGCGATCGTCGGGCCGCGGCTCGCCGCCGAGGGCTGCCGGCAGTTCTTCGTCGCCCATCTCGAAGAGGGCATCGCACTGCGCAAGGCGATGCCCGAGCATCCGATCTACGTGCTGAACGGCCTTTTAGCCAATACCGACGCCGACTTCATCGAGCACAACCTCACGCCGGTGCTCAATCACCTGGGCCAGCTCAACGCCTGGCGCGCCGCCGCCCAGCGCTTCAACCGGCCGCTCGACGCGGTGATCCATATCGACACCGGCATGCACCGCCTGGGCTTCGGCGCCGAGGAAGCGCAGGCGCTGATCAACGAGCGCGGCCGCCTGCGCGGCCTGCGTCTCGCCCTGCTGATGAGCCATCTCGTGGCTTCCGAGGAGCCCAACAACGCCATCAACAGCGAGCAGCTCTCGCGCTTCCGCAACTTCGTGCGCGCCATGCCGGGCGCGCCGACCTCGCTCGCCAACTCCTCGGGGATCTTCCTCGGGCCCGACTACCACTTCGACCTGCTGCGGCCGGGCGCCGCGCTCTACGGCATCAATCCGCTGCCCGGCCGCGATAATCCGATGCTGCCGGTGGTGACGCTGCAGGCACGCATCCTGCAGACCCGGCGAATTGACGCTTTTCAGACCGTTGGATACGGTGGCGCTTGGCGGTCAGCCCGGCCTTCGCGCGTGGCCACGATCGCTCTGGGCTATGCCGACGGCTATTTCCGCATCCTCATCAACCGCACGCACGTCCATCTCGCCGGGCATCGTGTGCCCGTGATTGGCCGCATCTCGATGGACCTCGTGACGATCGACGTGACCGAAGTTCCCGAAGCCCTGTGCGAGACCGGCGCCGTGGTCGAGATCCTCGGCCCGCACATGACGGCCGACGACCTTGCCGATCATGCCCGCACCAACGCCTACGAGGTCATGACCGCACTCGGCCGGCGCTATGCCCGCGTCTATGTCGATCAGCCGGAGTGTGAAACGGAGAACGCGCCGGAGGCGTCCCCGTGAGCATCCCGTTGGTCACCCTGCTCGGCCGCATGACGCTCGCCTTCCTGGAGGCGATCGGCTCGGTCAGCTCCTTCGCCCTGCAGGCCGTCCGCTGCGCGCTCACGCCGCCGTGGTACCGCCAGCAGATCGTCCGCCAGATGCTGGAGATCGGCTACTACTCGCTGCCCGTGGTCGGCCTCACCGCCATCTTCACCGGCATGGTGCTGGCGCTGCAGAGCTACACCGGCTTCGCGCGCTTCTCGGCCGAATCGGCCATCCCCAACGTCGTCGTGGTGTCGCTGACGCGCGAGCTCGGGCCCGTGCTGGCGGCCCTCATGGTGGCGGGCCGCGTTGGTGCTGCAATGGCGGCCGAGATCGGCACCATGCGCGTCACCGAGCAGATCGATGCGCTGACCACGCTCTCGACCAATCCCTACAAGTACCTGGTCGTGCCTCGCCTGATCGCGGGCATCGTCACCCTGCCGATCCTGGTGCTGATCGCCGACATCATCGGCGTGCTGGGCGGCTTCCTGGTCGGCGTCTACAAGCTCGACTTCAACGACGTGGCCTATCTGCGCAACACGATGGACTTCCTGCAGTTCCAGGACGTCTACTCCGGCCTGGTCAAGGCCGCGGTGTTCGGCTTCCTGATCAGCCTGATGGGCTGCTATCACGGCTACACGTCCAAGGGCGGCGCCCAGGGCGTCGGCACGGCGACGACCAACGCGGTGGTCTCGGCCTCGGCCCTGATCCTGACCTTCAACTACTTCATCACCGAAGCCTTCTTCGCGCGGTGAGCAGATGACCACCTGTCATCCCGACCGGAGCCGAGCGCAGCGAGGCGTAGCGGAGGGACCTATTCTGTTGCTGCGCCGACAAGACGAGGTCCCTCGACTGCGCCGCCCTTCGAGCGGCTTCGCTCGGGATGACGGGGAGTGACAGCAATGTCCCCGAAGATCTCCCTCCGCGGCGTCACGAAATCCTTCGGGCCCAAGAAGGTCCTGCAGGGCATCGACCTCGACGTGGCCAAGGGCGAATCGATGGTGGTGATCGGCGGCTCGGGCAGCGGCAAGTCGGTGCTGCTGAAATGCATCCTCGGCCTGATGCGGCCCGACTCCGGCTCGATCAAGATCGACGGGGAGGAGACGGTCGCCCTGGCCGACGGCGGCCGCGCCGACGTCATGCGCAAGTTCGGCATGCTGTTCCAGGGCGGCGCCTTGTTCGATTCGCTGCGTGTCTGGGAGAACGTGGCGTTCGGCCCGATCCAGAGCGACGGCATGGCGCCTGCCAAGGCGCGCGAGGTGGCGATCGCCAAGCTCGGCGCCGTCGGCCTCGGCCCCGAGATCGGCGAGCTCTATCCCTCCGAGCTGAGCGGCGGCATGCAGAAGCGCGTGGCGCTCGCCCGCGCCATCGCCCGCGAACCCGAGATCATCTTCTTCGACGAGCCGACGACCGGGCTGGATCCCATCATGGCCGACGTGATCAACGACCTGATCGTGAAATGCGTCAGCGACCTCGGCGCCACCGCCATCTCGATCACCCACGACATGGCGTCGGCGCGCAAGATCGGCCATCGAATCGCCATGCTCTACGAAGGCAAGCTGATCTGGCAGGGGCGGACCGCCGACATCGACCATTCGGGCGACGCCCATGTTGACCAGTTCATCCACGGCCGCGCCGAGGGCCCGATCCGCATGCAGGTCCGGAAGCTCTGACCATGGCCCGCCAGCCCAGCCTCGCCCTGGCCCGCCGCTGGTTCGCCGAGGAATTGCGCGTCATCGGCCATCTTCTGGGTGAGCGCGTGATCGACGCCTTCGCCACGGTGCCGCGCGAGCGCTTCGCCGGTCCCGGACCATGGCGCCTCCTGCACTTCGTCGACGGCTACTGGACGACGCCCGACGCCGATCCGCGCCACCTCTATCACAACGTGCTGATCGCGCTCGACGAGCAACGCCGGCTCAACATCGGCGAGCCGCTGCTATGGGCGCGCCACTTCGATCGCATCGGCGTGAAGGATGGCGACCGCGTGCTGCAGATCGGCATGGGCTCCGGCTACTACACCGCCATCCTGGCCGAGCTGGTGGGGCCGAACGGCCAAGTCGACGGCATCGAGGTCGATGCTCCGCTGGCGGCGGCGGCGGAGCGCAATCTAAAGCCTTGGCCGACCGCTCATGTCCGGCTGGGCGACGCCAGCGTTCCCATCGAAGGACGATGGGACCTGATCGTGGCCTTTGCCGGCGCCACGGCACCGCACACTTGGTGGCTCGACGCGCTGGCCGCCGGCGGCCGTCTTTTGCTGCCGATGACGGCGGCGAACTTTTCGAATCGCGGCGGCTTCATGCTGCGGCTCGATCGTCGCGGCGACAGCTTTGCCGCGCGCTCGGCCGGTTGGGTCGGCTTCTATCCCTGCGCCGGCGCGCGCAACCCCGAGGACGAGGCCGCCCTCGGCGAGGCGCTCGGCGATCCGGCCGGACAACAGGCGGTGCGCAGCCTGCGCCGCGACCCGCACGACAAGGACGAGTCGTGCTGGCTGCATCGCGACGGCTGGTGCCTCTCCAAGCACGAGCTGCACTGACATGGCCCGGCCGTTGAAGCGCTTCGTCTGCCAGTCGTGCGGCGCCGTCACGAGCAAGTGGGGCGGCCGCTGCGAATCCTGCGGCGAGTGGAACACCATCGTCGAGGAAGCAGCCCCCGCCCCCGGCCCGGCCGGCGGCGGACTGGCGCGCGCCGGCAAGGGACGAACGCTCGAGTTCGCCGGCCTGCGCGGGTCAACGCCGCAGCCCGAGCGCTATAGGAGCGGCATCGCCGAATTTGACCGCGTGTGCGGCGGCGGCCTGGTCGTGGGCTCCGCCCTGCTGATCGGCGGCGATCCCGGCATCGGCAAATCGACGCTGCTGCTGCAGGTCGCGGCGGCGCTGGCGCGCCAGCACACGGCCTGCGCCTACATCTCGGGCGAAGAGGCGCTCGACCAGGTGCGCCTGCGCGGCGAGCGGCTGGGCCTGGGTGATGCGCCCGTGCAGCTCACCGCCGCGACCTCGGTGCGCGACATCGTGGCGACGCTGGAGCGGCCCGACGCGCCCAAGGTGGCGGTGATCGATTCGATCCAGACCATGTGGCTCGACACCATCGACAGCACGCCGGGCACGGTGAGCCAGGTCCGCGCCTCGGCGCAGGCGCTGGTCGAGCTCGCCAAGCGGCGCGGCATCGCGGTCCTTCTGGTCGGCCACGTCACCAAGGACGGCGCCATCGCCGGACCACGCGTGCTCGAGCACATGGTCGACACCGTGCTCTATTTCGAGGGCGAGCGCGGACATCACTTCCGCATCCTGCGCACGGTCAAGAATCGCTTCGGCCCGACCGACGAGATCGGCGTGTTCGAGATGTCCGACCGCGGCCTGTCGGACGTCGCCAACCCCTCGGCGCTGTTCCTCGGCGAGCGGCGCGGCCATGTCTCGGGCACCTGCGTGTTCGCGGGCATCGAGGGCACGCGGCCGGTGCTGACCGAGATCCAGGCGCTGGTCGCCCCCTCCTCCTTCGCCACGCCGCGCCACGCCGTGGTCGGCTGGGATGCCAACCGCCTCGCCATGGTGCTGGCTGTGCTGGAAGCGCGCTGCGGCGTCGCCGTCGGCGCCAACGACGTCTATCTCAACGTCGCAGGCGGTCTGCGCATCGGCGAGCCGGCCGCCGATCTCGCCGTCGCTGCGGCCGTGGTGTCATCGCTGGCCGACGAGCCGGTGCCGACCGACATGGTCGTGTTCGGCGAAATCGGTCTGGGCGGCGAGGTGCGTCCGGTGAGCCAGCGCGAGGCACGTCTGCGCGAGGCTGCCAAGCTCGGCTTCCGCAGCGCCCTGGTGCCACGAGGACGCGCCGGCACCGGCCCTGCACCGCGCACGGAGGGCATTGCCATTGACGAAATCGAGCATCTGTCCGACCTTGTGGCACGTTTTCAACCGGCCGACCGACCCGCCAAGCGGTCGCGCCGCGACAGCCCTTCTGATCGTGGGCGCGCGTAGGGCGGATCCCGATCAGATGGAACCGCGAGCGGTTTCATCTGATCGGGATCGCGCGCAGCGGTGGTGCTGGTTTCACAGGGCACATTCCGTCCGGCTGGAATCAGCCGGACGGAATGTGCTTTAGAGCACGGAGCGTTTGAGGGGCGATGGACAAGCTGGGAATCACTGTTTTCGACGTCGCCATCATCGCCGTTGCCTGCTTCGGCGCGTTGCTCGGCGCTTCGTCCGGTTTCGCCCATGCCGTGCTGTTCATCGGCTCGTGGATTGCCGCCGGCTGGGTGGCGTGGAAATACGCCAAGCTGATCCAGCCCGAGGTCGAGCAGCTCGTCGGCAGCACCGAGCTTGCCTACTTCCTGGCCATGCTGGCGGTGTTCGTGGCCGCGCTGATCGTGCTGGTGATGCTGACCAATGCATTGTCGCGCTCGGTCCGGACGAGCCCGCTCGCCAGGCCCGACCGCATCCTGGGCGCCGGCTTCGGCGTCCTGTGCGCCTGGGTGGCGGTCGGCACGGCCTTCCTGTTCTACGGCTATCTCGGACCGCGCGCCCTGCCGCCGGCGGTCGAGGGCGGCGCCACCTTCCCGATGATCAAGGAAATGGCCAATTTCGTCGAACCGTACCTGCCGCCGGGCTTCCGCACCCGCCTGCAGGGCCGCGGCCTCGATACCGATACCGGGTCGGTTTCCATCCCCTCACCGGCCGCTCCAGCGGCTCCAGCAGCTCCAGCGGCACCCGCCTCACCAGCGGCCCCGACGACCGACGACGATGCCAAGCCGCCGGAGACCAAACCGCCGCAGTGAGTTATCCTTGATGGCGCGACAGGCGGTCCCCAGTTATAACCCCGCCGTGTCCAGTGCCCCCAAACGCCTCGACCATGACCTCGACAAGTTTCACGAGGAATGTGCGTTGTTCGGCATCTACGGCACTTCCGATGCCGCCGCCCACACCGCGCTGGGCCTGCATGCCCTCCAGCATCGCGGCCAGGAGGCCGCGGGCATCGTCACTTTCGACGGCCGACATTTCCACAATCATCGCGCCGCCGGCCTGGTCGGCGACATCTTCGGCGATCAGTCGGTCATCGCCAAGCTGAAGGGCTATTCGGCGATCGGCCACAACCGCTACGCCACGACCGGCGGCTCGTCGGACCGCAACATCCAGCCGATCTTCGCCGATTTCGATTTCGGCGGCCTTGCCCTCGCCCACAATGGCAACCTCACCAACGCCTACCTGCTGCGCAAGGAGCTGGTGCGGATCGGCTGCCTGTTCCAGTCGACCACCGACACCGAGGTCATCAACCACCTGATCGCCCGCTCCAACTACTCGACCGTCGTCGATCGCGTGATCGACGCCCTCGCCCGGGTCAAGGGCGCCTACTCGCTGCTGATGCTCACCAACGAGGCGCTGCTGGGCGTGCGCGATCCGATGGGCGTGCGACCACTGGTCATCGGCCGGCTCGAGGATTCCTGGATCCTGACGTCGGAGAGCTGTGCGCTCGACATCATCGGCGCGCGCTTCGTGCGCGACGTCGAGCCGGGCGAGATCGTCATCGTCGACGGCAACGGCTTGCGCTCGATCAAGCCCTTCACGAAGGAGAAGCGCCGCTTCTGCGTGTTCGAGCACATCTACTTCGCCCGCCCCGATTCCAAGGTCGAGGGCATCGGCGTCTACGATGCGAGGAAGCGCATCGGCATGCAGCTCGCCAAGGAAAGCCCGGTGCCGGCCGACGTGGTCGTGCCGGTGCCCGATTCGGGTGTGCCGGCGGCGATCGGCTACGCCGCCCAGTCGGGCCTGCCGTTCGAGCTCGGCATCATCCGCAACCACTATGTCGGCCGCACCTTCATCGAGCCGGCCGACCACATCCGCCATCTCGGCGTGCGACTGAAGCACAATGCCAACCGCGCCCATATCGAGGGCAAGCGCGTCATCCTGGTCGATGATTCGATCGTGCGCGGCACCACCTCGATGAAGATCGTCGAGATGGTGCGCAACGCCGGCGCCCGCGAGGTGCACATGCGCATCGCCGCCCCGCCGACCACCGATCCCTGCTTCTACGGCATCGACACGCCGCAGCGCGAGAAGCTGCTCGCCTCGCGCTACGACGTCGCCGGCATGGCGAAGTTCATCGGCGTCGATTCGCTCGCCTTCCTGTCGATCGACGGTCTCTACCGCGCCATGGGCCTGCCCGGCCGCGATCCGAACAACCCCGGCTTCTGCGACGCCTGCTTCACCGGCGACTATCCGATCTCGCTCGACGACGTGCTGGGCGTCGAAGACCGCCAGCTCTCGCTGCTCGTCGAATCGGCCTGAGGCTTTCCCGTGAGCGCGGCTTCTCTCGGTCGCTTGGCCGGTCGTCTGGCGCTGGTCACCGGCGCCTCGCGTGGGCTGGGCGCCGCGGCGGCGTTGGCTTTCGCCCGCGAAGGCGCGCATTGCGTGCTGGTCGCCCGCACCGTGGGCGGCCTGGAAGAGCTCGACGACAGGATCAAGGCCGCGGGCGGCTCGGCCACGCTGGTGCCGCTCGACGTCACCGACGGCCCGGGCATCGACCGCCTGGGCGCGGCGCTCTACGAGCGCTTCGGCCGCCTCGACGTGCTTTTGGGCAATGCCGGCATCCTCGGCGTCCTGTCGCCGATCGGCCACATCGATCCCGCCGTGTTCGAGCAGGTGATGGCGGTGAACGTGACGGCCAACTGGCGGCTGATCCGGTCGCTCGATCCGCTCCTGCGCCGCTCCGACGCCGGCCGCGCGATCTTCGTGACCTCGGGCATCGCCAACAAGGCCGTGCCCTACTGGAGCGCCTATGCCGCCAGCAAGGCGGCGCTCGACGTGCTGGCCACCACCTACGCCGCCGAGGTCGCGCACACCGCCGTGCGCGTCAACCTCTACAACCCCGGGCCGATGCGCACGAACCTGCGCGCCCAGGCCTTCCCGGGCGAGCCGCCTGGGCATCAGGTGCCGCCCGAGGCGCACGCCGAGGGACTGATCCGACTGGCGCTGCCCTCTTGCACCCTGAACGGCCAGTGGGTCGCGGGCGACGAGGCGCTGACGCGCTGAGCGCTATCTGCTCACGACGACGCGACCGGCAAGGTTGCTCCTGGCGCGATCGACGCAGATCTTGAGCGCCGCAGCGCGCACAAGGTCGGTCGCATCCACCGGCGACTCCGACGCTGCGAACTCCCGGCGGCAGCCCTGGAAATCCCGCCTGGCGTCGTCGCCGGCCTGCGCCAGCGCGCCCTCCAGCGCATCGACGAGATTGTCGATCCGCTTGCCGTAGGGCTTGCCGTCGCCACTCCATGTCAGATAACTCGATACCTGACGCACGGCATCGAAATGATTTTCGACCGTCACGCCTTTGGCCGCGGCTCTGGACTTCTCGAGCAGGACGACTGCCATCTTGAGCAGCGGCGTCGAATCGCCCGGCGCGATGTCGCCCGCCTGCCGATACTTCTTCACCGCGTCGTCGAACTCGCCCAACGCCCGCAGCGCGGTGCCCCAGTCGACGAGCAGTGCCGCAGTCGGCGGCGCCTGGCGGGACGCTTTGTCGAACAGCTCGACGGCGTGCTGCAGCCGCCTGCGTTCGTCGTCGCCTTCGGCATAGCCGATCGCGCCCTTGCGATGCCGCTTGTGGGTGTCGACCATCCACTGGCGATAGACGATGAGGCCGTACAGATGGGAGATCATCGCATCGGTCCGTCCGTCTTCGACGGTCCTGGCCTGCACGGTGCCAGGCGCCGCGACCTTGCGCCGGCTGTCGGCCAGGTTGGCCAGGATCTTAGCGGCGTCATCGAGGACGTCCTTGGCCTCCTTCAGGCGATACTTGATGAGGTCCTTCGATTCCGGCCAATTGAGCGCCAGCACGCTCTCGTGGATCGACAGGCCGTTCCTGATGTAGGCCTCCATCTGGATCGCAAGCGCGCTGGCCGGCACATCGGCCTGCGACAAGTCCCGGAAGCGGCCGATCGCGCGGTCGAACTCGTACCATTCGGCCTCGGCGTCGACCTTGGCGAGGGCCTGGGCACGCGCGAGGTGGAGCTTGCCGTAGATGTAGGACACCCACGGCTGGTCGGCCGGCTTGCCGCGCTCGATGACGGCCGAAGCCATTGTGCGTGTGCGCTCGAAGCCGCAAAGACGCCGCAGGTCCTCGAGCATCCGCTTGTTCTCGGCGACCTTGTCGGCCTTCGGCGCCGCCTCGAACCGGAACATCGAGCAATCCTTCTCCTCGACCGCCAGGACATAGGAGGCGGCGAACAGCGGATTGATGACCTTCATCGTTTCGAGGGCCAGGCACTCGAACATCTTGCCCAGGGAACCCGGGTTCCCGTCCGACTCGCAGATGGCGCGCGTCGTCGCCCTTCCGTCGTTGATCGCCACGGCCGCAGTGACTCCGGGGCGGAATGGATTGGAGGTGACGGAGATCCTGAGCGACTGGCGGCGGTGCGGGAACAGGCTGGCGATCTCGCGCGCGACGCTCTCGACGTTGAGCGACGAGCCGGGAATCTGGATGTTGACCGGCTCACGCTGGCCGTCGTCGAGATCGTGCGGCCGCCATTCGCGGGCACCGGTCCGCTGGATCTTGTCGATGTAGGTCGCGATCTGCTGGCCCACCATCTCCACGGTGGCGGCGTTCTCGCCGGCGGGCCCCTTGACGACCACGCTTTCGAGGACGATGCCGGCAAAGCGGCATTCCCGCCAGACGTGATTGGCGATCACGACGACAACGAACAGCGCAGCGAGGCCGATCGCCCCCCGTTTCAGATACTCCCAGCTCAACCAGCTACGCGATGGCGATGCCTCATCGATCTTGGCCATTTGAGCCTCCTCGGATCGATGCCTCTGCCGCTTTGCGGCAACCTCGAGGATTCTTGGCCTTATGCGCAGATAGTCTGTGAGAAAACCCACAGTAAACCTGGCTGCCGGGCTCTACCGCACCTTGGCCGGAGCGACAGGCGTGCGATCGGCGGCGATGATGCGGTTGTTGATCTGCTCGATGGCGCGATCGACACAGTATTTCAGCTCGGCGGCGAGCTTCCAGCGCGCGACTTCGGGCTCGGGCGGCGGCCCCGCGACGGACGGCGGCTTCAGGCACTTGTCGAAGGCTTCGGCATCCTCGACGTGGCCCGAGCGGGCAAGCGCGCGGCCGATGCGTGCGCCGAGGCTCGGATAGGGCCCGCCGTCCGACGCCCAGGACAGGTAGTCGGATGACGCACCCAGCCCCACCAGGACATGGAACCGGTCAGCCGGCGTCGGCCCGTACTGCACCCTGTCAAGGAAGGCGATCGCCATGTTGAGGCGCGGTGTCGAATCGGCGGGATTGAGATCGGCTGCGCGCAGGTACTTCTCGACCGCACCGCCGAAGTCGCCGCTTGCGCGCAGCACATTGCCCCATTCGGTGAACAACGACGCCGATGCCGGGCTCTTGGCCGCTGCCGAGGCGTAGCGCTGCGAGGCGTCGGTCAGCAGCGCGAGCTCGGCCGGATGGCCGATCGCCACCGAAACCAGCCCCGACTTGGTGCGGCGATGCGCCATCAGCATCCATTGCCGGTAGATCAGGTGGCCCTCAAGGCGGCGGACCAGCGCATCGAGTGTCTCGCCGCGCCGCTGCGGAATGGCGTTCAGCTTCTGGGCGGCCTCGGCGAAGGTCGATTCGGCGAGATAGAGCTGCCATTGCAGGGGCGAGTGGCGCTCGTCGGACCACGGCAGCTTGGTCGACACTTCGTGGATCGACACGCCCTTGCGCACATAGGCATCGATCAGCACGGCAAGCGCCGTCGGCGAATCGGGTATGCGGCTGAGTGATTCGCCGAAGCGGCCGATCGCCTGGTCGAGTTCGCTGAGCTGCTGGGCGCGATCGATGCCGGCCAGAGCGGCGGCGCGCGCGAGATGGATGCGGCCGAAGACGTACGGCACCCACGGCAGATCCTCGGGTCGCCCGCGTTCCAGGATCGCGGCGATCACCATCTGCGTCTTGGCGAACGAGCAGCGTTCGCGCCGGTTCTTGATGCGCCGCTCCTCGCGCAACGCGCCCGTTGCTTCTGAGGGCTGCGGACCGTCGAGGTTGTTGCAGGTCTTCTCTTCGGTGCGGAAGACGTACGAAGCCGCGACCTTGGGATCGATGAAGCCGATGGCTCTCAGCGCCACGCATTCCAGGATCTCGTCGATGGCGCTGGGCGTATCGGCCGCCTCGCAGGTGGCGCGCGCACCCATTTCGCCGGCCATGCTCACGGAGGCGAGGTAGCCTGCTGGCTCGCGCCGCAGGACGACCGAGGCGCGGACGGTCGGCCGCGTGACGCCGAAGATGGCGGCCAGCTCGCGCACGCTCGCCCGCAGGGTGAGCGGCGCGCCCGGCACCTGCAGGTCGATCGGGTTCGACGACTGGTCGACATAGAGCTTGCGCCATTCGCCGACGCCCGCCTTCTGGATGAAGTCGATGTACTTGGCGATCTGCTGCGAGGCGAGTTCCGACGTCGGCGCGTCCTTGCGATCGGGGAGCTGGACGATCACCGGCTCGACGACGATGCCGTCCTTCCACCAGACCTCGCGGAAGACCAGCACCACGACCAGGACGACGCCGATGGTGACGGCCACTGACACGGTGACCTTGCGGACGAGTTCCAGCCATCGCGAGAACGATTCAAAGATCGCGAACGCCTTCGTCGTTTTCGGCTTGGAATCGGACGATTCCGATGGTGAAACGTCGGCTGGCATCAGTGGCCCCGCGCGAAACCGGACGGCCCAATTCTACAGTTGCGGTCTCCGGCGCGGCAACACGCCTCGGCGCATGTCTACCGCTTGCGGGCGCGCCCGGCGAAGGGGTTGCGGGGCTTGCGCATGGTGAGCCGGATCGGCACGCCCGGCAGGCCGAAATCGTCGCGCAGGCGGTTGATCAGGTAGCGCAGGTAGTCGTCACCCAGCTCCTCGGGCTGGCTGACCGTCAGCACGAAGGTCGGCGGTCGCCGCTTGATCTGGGTCATGAAGCGCAGCCGGATGCGCCGGCCCCTGGCCAGCGGCGGCGGATGCAGGGTCTCCATCTCGCCCAGCCAGCGATTGAGCTTGGGCGTCGGCACGCGCTTGTTCCAGACGTCGTAGGTCGTGAACACCGCCGGCAACAGCCGCTCGATGCCGCGGCCGTTCAGCGCCGAGAAGCCGACGATCGGCACGTCCTTGACCTGGGCGAACGACGCTTCCAGCCGGTCGGCGAGCTTGCGCCAGGCCCGGCTCGCGCTCGCCTGGTCGTCGGCCAGGAGATCGGTCTTGTTGACGGCGATCACCAGGGCGCGGCCCTCGTCGATCACCCGGCCGGCGATGGTGAGATCCTGCTTGTCGGCCATGTCGGCGGCGTCGAGGACCACGACCACGACATCGGCCAGCCGGATGGTGTCGAGCGTGTCGGCGACCGATGCGGCTTCGAGCTTGGCATCGATGCGGCTGCGCCGGCGCATGCCCGCGGTGTCGACCAGGCGCACCGGCCGGCCCTTCCACTGCCATTCGACGCGGATGGCGTCGCGCGTGATGCCGGCCTCGGGACCGGTCAGCACCCGCTCCTCGCCGACCAGCCGGTTGAGCAAGGTGGACTTGCCGACATTGGGCCGCCCGACGATCGCCAGCAGCAGCGGCCGCTTGGGATCGACCGCCTCGTCCTCTTCGTTGCCCTCGGCTTCCTCGTCTTCGCCTTCCTCAGGCACCGGCTCGATGTACCTGGCCAGCGCCTCGTGCAGGTCGCTGAGGCCCTCGCCGTGCTCGGCCGACACCGGGATGGGCTCGCCCAGTCCCAACCCGTGCGACTCGGCGAGACCCTGCTGGCCGGCGCGGCCTTCGCATTTGTTGGCGACCAGGATCACCTTGCCGGCACGCTTGCGCAGCCAGCCGGCGAAGCTTTCGTCGAGCGGCACGATGCCGGCCCGCGCGTCGATCAGGAACAGCACGGCATCGGCGCTGTCGATCGCCCGCTCGGTGAAGCGCCGCATGCGCGCCTCCAGTGCCTCGCCGCCCGTCGTCTCCCAGCCCGCGGTGTCGAGCAGCGTGAAGGCGAGGTCGCCGAGCTGGGCCGGCGCCTCGCGCACGTCGCGGGTCACGCCCGGCGTGTCGTCGACGATGGCGCGGCGCTTGCCGACCAGGCGGTTGAACAGGGTCGACTTGCCGACATTGGGTCGGCCGACGATGGCGACCCGTGAAAGGGACGGCTTGTTGTCAGCGGAGGGCAATGAGCCGCCCTGAGTCGGTCAAGACGTAGATCGTGCGGTTGGCGATCACCGGGCCCAGCCGCATCGGGTCGCGCAAATCCATCTTGCCCAGGATCTCGCCCGAATAGGGCGAGACGGCCAGAAGCTCGCCCAGCGTGCCGCCGATCAGCAGGCGGTCGCCGGCCAACACCGGGCCCGACCACAGGACCGGCTTCTTGCGCGCCTCGTCGTGGTACTGCGTGAGCGGCGTCACCCACTTGATCTTGCCGCCGTCGCGCGTGATGGCCGCGACATCGGCGCTGCTGGTGGTGACGAACACGAAGCGACCGGCCGCCCACGGCGTCTGGTTGCCGCCGATGCCGCGTTCCCACACGCGCTGGCCCGAGCGCAGCTCGACGGCCGCGAGTTGGCCCGCCGTGCCCATGGCCAGAACCAGGCCGCGATCGATCACCGGGCGGCCGCGAATGTCGATCAGGTTGCCGAAGGCGCGCACTTCGCCGCGCGCACCGATCATGGTCTCGTTCCACACCGGCCGGCCGTTGTCGACGCGCAGCCCGACCAGCTCGCCCGAGGTGAAGGGCGCCACGATATAGTCGGCCGAGCCCGCCGGGCTGTTGCCGCCGACATAGCCCGCGCTCTCCTGCAGGCCCGTGAACTGCCAGAGCTCGGCGCCGTCGACCGCCGCCAGCGCCTGCAGTTTGTTGTCGATGCTGATGGCGAACACGCGGTCGGCGAAGACCAGCGGCGCGCCGCGCACCGGCGCGCTCACGGTCGACATCCAGACTTCCTTGCCGTCGTTGGGATCGAGCGAATAGACGGCGGCAAAGCCCGTGGTCACGAACAGCTTGCCGCCGTAGTAGGCCAGCCCGCCGCCGAACTCGTCGCCGTCGCGCGCTTTCTCGGGCTTCAGCGTCACGCGCCAGACGAGCTGGCCGGTGTCGGCGTTGAAAGCGGAGACGGTGCCCTGCGCGTCCTTGGCGAAGACCTTGCCCTCGGCGACGATCGGCGGCGTGGTCAGGATGCGCGAGGAGGTCGAGCCTGCGCCGACATCGGCCGTCCAGATGACCTGCGGTGAATCGCTGACCGCAAGGTTGTGCATGGCGTAGTTGGCGAAGCCGCCGGATTGCGGCCAGGAGTCGTTGACCGCCGGCGCCGGCAGCACGACCGGGACGCTGGCCAGCTCCTTGTCGGGCTCGAGCTCGCTCCTTTCGGAGAATACCGGGACGCGCTCGCCCGCCAGCGGCGTCTTGCTCGTGCCGAACACCTCGTCGACCATGTCGCAGCCGGACAGCGACACGACGAGAAGGAGACCGACGAAGCCGATGCGGGACGAGGCCGCAGCACGCAACACGTTTTGCATCCCGTTACTTCGCCTCTGCCGGACCGTAGAAATTCAGCATCGCCGAGGTGCGCTGCGCGGCGGCCTGTGGCGCCTGTGGATCCTTGACGATCTCGCTCCACAGTTCGCGGGCGCGCTTGAGGTCGCCCTTGCGCACCGCGAGCATCGCCTGCAGCTCGCGCACGCTGAGCCGGAACGGGCGGTCGGGACCGGCCTGCGGCTCGAGCTTGGCGACCATCTCCTCGGCCTTGGGCGAATCGATGCTCTTGTAGGCGGCAATCACGTTGGCGAGCTCGGCGAGCTCGGCGGACGACAATGTCGACGCCACCTCCACGAGCGCCGCGACCTGAGCCTCCTGCGGTTCGCGCAATTGCGCGGCGACCAGCGCCGCCAGCGAGCGGTAGGGCTCGGGCGCGTCCTTGGCCTGGCCCTCGAAGGCCTTCAGCGCGGCCGGCTTGTCCTGGGCGATCTGCGCCAGCGCCGCCGAGTAGGCCGCACCCGCTTCGGCGCGGCGCGAGGCGTCGTACTGGCGCCAGCCGACCAGGGCGGTCACCGCCACAACGACGGCCACGGCCCCTGCCACGACCCAGGTACCCCAGCGGCCCCACCATTCCTTGAGTTCGTCCTTGCGGACTGCCTCGTCGACTTCATGAAAGGCAGCGGAATCGGACACGATGGCTCCCGGATTATCGCGAAATATCAACGGCTTCAGGCGCGGTTCATAGACCCGCAACCGGCCTTTGGCAAACCATGCAAGGAAGGCCTTTTGGAGGCACTTTACCCTTCGCGGCGCTTCTGCAAGAATTCACGCCGACGTCATGGTTCAAGTCCCGGCTGCATGACCAACCTGTACCGTTTGGCCGACCAAAAGGCCCGGCGCCGCATTGTCTCATTCGACCGGCGGGAACTGTCCCGGCTTCTCAATCTCTACAGCATGCGCGTCGCCTCGGGCGAATGGCGCGACTACGCCATCGATTTCCGCCCCGGCATGGCGATCTTCTCGATCTTCCGCCACACCGCCGAGCAGCCATTGTTCGCCATCGCCAAGGTCCCGGGCTCCAGCCAGGGCGGCTACATGGTCTACAACGGCCCACGCAAGCTGGCGCATGGCGATTCGCTGGAAGACGTGCTCACCATCTTCGAGCGCAAGATCAGGCTGCTGACCGGCCAAGCCAGCGGCTAGACGACCGATTCCATGAAACCGATCCTAACGACAGCATTGCGGAAATCTCTGCAAACTGGCTTGGCATGCCGCTTCTCGGGCCGAACAGTTTCGGACAGTTTATGATTCGAATCATGGAAACGTCCGACTAGTCCTATCTGTTGGTGGTCGTGGCGGCGCCGATACCCGCGCCCACGGCCGTGCCGACAAGCACCGGGGCCAGCAGCGGCCAACCAGCCACTGCGCCGATTGCCAGGCCCGCGCCGGCGCCGATGCCGCCGCCGGTGACGGCGCGTTCTCCCCAGGTATCGCCGCAGGCCGACAGCGTCAGGACAAGCGGCAGCGCGATCACGGCAACGAGCTTGGATTTCATGACATGACCTCAGAGGGGGTAATGGCCGTCTTGGGCGGCCTAATCACTGCTTATATAGCAAATGAAGAAATCAAAACAATATGTTGAAATTACGTCATTTTCCATCGCGCCAGCGAGCCGGTGGCTGGCCGAACTCGCGCTTGAAGGCCCGGTTGAAGGCGACCTCTGACTCATAGCCGATGGTGTGGGCGATCTGGGCGATGGGCTGGCGGCGGTCGCGCAGCTTCTCCTTGGCAAGCTGGAGGCGCCAATGGGTCAGGTATTTGATGGGTGGCATGCCGACCAGCGCCGCGAAGCGCTCATTGAAGGCGCTGCGCGACATCGAGACCTCGCGCGCCAGCCGGTCGGTGGTCCAGTCGGTGCCGACATCACCGTGCAGAAGCGCCAGCGCCCGACCGATCTGGGGGTCCTTGAGGCCGGCCAACCAACCTGAGCGCATGGCGTCTAGCGTCTCGGCATAGTCGCGCACCGCCTCGACAAACAGCAGCTCCGACAAGCGCGACATGACGGGCGAGGACCCAACCTTGCCGTCGGCGAACTCGCGGGCAGCGAACCGCACCGATGCCTCGACCCAGTCGCGCGACGCCCCTCGGCGGATGTCGAGCTTCAGCATGGCCGGCAGGGTGGTGATCAAGGGGTTGTGGACTTCTTCGGTCGCCAGGAAGCCGCAGATGACATGCGTCGGCTCGCCGCCGCCGCCATAGTCGATGCGCGCCAGCCCGCCTTCTTCGCCCGGCTGGATAAGGTCGTGGGTACTCACCGGCGGCAGGCCCGGCGCGCTGGCCAGCGTGTGCTGGTCGTTGCGCGGCATCAGCACGACCTCGCCGGCCCCGATCTCCATCGGCGGCTCGCCCTCCAGTCCACAGCACAGCCGTCCGCCGATCACGAAGTGGTAGGCGATGATCTGGCCCGGAGCTTCGATAAAGGGTTGGATGTCATCGGCGGTAATCTGCGACACGGCGCACCAAGGCGCCGTGAAGCGCGCCTCGAGGAACACGCCGCCGGTCAGGCGGACGGAACCCAGCACCTGTGACAAGGGATCGATCAATCGGCGCTCCCGGTGGAATTTGGCCGCTCGGTCAAGAGAACCGGTCAGACGGTCATTTGCGTGGCCTGTGATTCTCATATTTTGCCGGCCCGCGCCACGGCGCGTTCATATGGAGTGAATAATGGTCGATAGCGCCAAATACCGGCATTCCCTGCCCCAGCGCGGTGGCGCCCTCTTCCTGACCGACGGCGGCATTGAGACGACGCTGATTTTCCAGGACGGCTTCGACCTGCCCTACTTCGCGGCCTTCCATCTGGTGCGTGACGCGAAGGGCCGTGAGGCGCTGGTGCGCTACTACGAGCGCCACATCGCCATCGCCAAGGCCGACGGCCTGGGCTTCGTCCTGGAGAGCCCGACCTGGCGCACCAGCACCGACTGGGGCAGCAAGCTCGGCTATTCGGACGACGACATCGTGGCGGCGAACCGGGACTCGCTGCAGCTCATGCACGACCTGCGCGCCCGCCACGAGACGGCGACGTCGCCCATGGTGGTGAGCGGCTGCATCGGCCCGCGCGGCGACGGCTACGATCCCGGCCAGGTCATGACGGCGCAAGCCGCCGAGGCCTACCATCGCCTGCAGATCGGAGCCTTCGCCGATGCCCACGCCGACATGGTGAGCGCCATCACCATGACCAACACCAACGAGGCGATCGGCATCACGCGGGCGGCGATGAAGGCGGGCATGCCGGTGGTCATCTCCTTCACCGTGGAGACGGACGGCCGGCTGCCGACGGGGCAGAGCTTGGTCGACGCGATCTGCGAGGTCGACGTCGTGACCGGCAAGGCGCCCGCCTACTACATGATCAACTGCGCCCATCCCACGCACTTCCAGGAGGTGCTGGGCAACGAGCCGTGGACGCGGCGCATCGGCGGGCTGCGCGCCAATGCCTCCAAGCGCAGCCACCAGGAGCTGAACGATTCAACCGACCTCGATGCCGGCAGTCCGGTGGAGCTGGGCGGCGAGTACCGCGAGTTGGTGCGGCGCCATCCGCAGATCAACGTGTTGGGCGGCTGCTGCGGCACCGATCACCGCCACATCGAATGCATCGCGCTCGCCTGCCGCGAGGTGAAGCGCGCGGCTTGATCTTCCGGACCGCCGGCATCTTGCCGGCCTCATGAGTCATGAGCCGGCCGGAGGCCGGCGGTCCGGAAGAGACTAGCGAAAAGTCTCGGCGTACTGCTCCGGCTTGAAGCCGACGAGAAGCTTGCCGCCGACGTCGAGCACCGGGCGCTTGATCATCGACGGCTGGTCGAGCATCAGCGCGATCGCCTTCTTCTCGGTGAGGCCTTCTTTGTCCTTGTCGGGCAGCTTGCGGAAGGTCGTGCCGGCGCGGTTGAGAAGAGTCTCCCAGCCGACCTTGCCAGTCCAACCTTCGAGCCGGCCGCGCTCGATGCCGGCAGTTTTGTAGTCGTGGAAATCGTAGGCGACGCCCCTCTTGTCCAGCCAGGCGCGCGCCTTCTTCATCGTGTCACAATTCTTGATGCCATAGATTGTGACGGTCATGCGTCCTCAAAAAATTTGCCGGCCCCTGTCGGAAACTGGATAGTCCGTTCGTCCTTGGGATAGCAACGTGATTGCCCCCGAGGAGAAACCAGATGTCCGACGATCGCGAGCTTGTCCTCACCCGCCTGATCAACGCGCCGCGCGAGAAGGTCTACCGCGCCTGGACCGATCCTGCGCTCCTGAAGCAATGGTTCGCGCCCAAGCCCTACACCACGCCCGTCGTCGAGATCGACGTACGGCCGGGCGGCTCCGCCTACTTCGTCATGCGCGGCCCCGACGGCAAGGACCTGCCCAACCACGGCGTCTACCTCGAGGTCGTGCCCAACGAGAAGCTGGTCTCGACCGACGCCTATGTGAAGGCCTGGGAGTCGTCGGAGAAGCCGTTCATGACCTTGATCCTCACCTTCGAGGACGAGGGTGGCAAAACACGCTACACCGCGCGCGTGCGCCACTGGACGGTGGCCGATCGGGAGGCGCATGAAAAGATGGGTTTTCACGAGGGCTGGGGCATCTGCGCCGACCAGCTCGAGGCCCTCGTCGCAACGATCTGAAGGGAGGCTGACATGGCGAACAACTTCGTCTGGTACGAGCTCATGACCACCGACGCAAAGGCGGCGCAGGGCTTTTACAGCAAGGTCGTGGGATGGAAGGTCCAGGACGCGGGCCAGCCCGGCATGGACTACACGCTCCTGCTGGTAGGCGAAGTCCCGATGGCCGGCCTGATGACGTTGCCCAAGGAGGCCTGTGATGCCGGCGCCAAGCCGGGCTGGATGGGCTATGTCGGCGTGAACGATGTCGACGGCTACGTCGGCCGCGTCACCAAGGCCGGCGGCGCGGTGCATGTGCCACCGACCGACA
Source organism: Rhodospirillales bacterium (assembly GCA_009377525.1). GTDB lineage: Bacteria > Pseudomonadota > Alphaproteobacteria > Reyranellales > Reyranellaceae > Reyranella. Next base: position 14,035 of record WHTW01000074.1, on the reverse strand, counting down.
TTCCCAACATCGGCCGCTTCGCGATGGTTGCCGATCCGCAGGGCGCAGCGTTCAGCCTGTTCAAGCCATTGTCCGACATGCCGCCGCCGCTGGCCGATCCGGCGACTCCGGGCACCGTCGGCTGGCACGAGCTGATGGCGGCCAACGGCGAGAAGGCCTTCGCCTTCTACGCCGAGCTGTTCGGCTGGACCAAGGACGAGGCGATCGACATGGGGGCGATGGGCCGCTACCAGCTCTTCGCCGCCGGCGGCCCCGCGATCGGCGGCATGATGACCAAGCCCGCCGAAATACCGGCGCCGTTCTGGGGCTACTACTTCCAGGTCGACGCCGTCGGCGCCGCGCTCGAGCGCCTGAAGAAGGAAGGCGGCCAAGTCATCAACGGCCCGATGGAAGTGCCCGGCGGAAGCTGGATCGTGCAGGGCATCGATCCGCAGGGCGCGATGTTCTCGCTGGTCAGCAGCAAGGCGTGAGGCTCTATCCCGGCCAACTTCGGTCCGCGGACCGAGTAGCCGCTGGCGGCCGAATAGGCGGCGCGTGAAAGGCCTCCCTGCCCTTCTCGCGCTGCCGTTCGCCTTGATCGGTGCGGCGCAGGCGCAGACGGCCGAGAATTCCGACCAGCTCATCGCGCGCTGGACGGCGAGCGATACGACCTGCCGCAACCCGGCAGCCTCCGCCGTCGATGCCGTCGGCGCCTGCGAGCAGCGCGACACGCTCGCCAAGGTCCTGGCGCTGGCCGGCTTCTGCCATGCGTCGGCCGCCGGCCGCAGCGGCCCGGCCTGGACGCGCTGCGCGGCCCGCGGGCAGCCAGAGGCAACCCGGGCGGTGGCGCAGTTCCAGAGGATGGGTGGCGTGTTCGCGCTGTCGGCGCGGTTGAACGGCGGCACCCAGGTCTACTTCATCGTCGATTCCGGTGCCGCGACGGTGCAGATCCCCGAAGAGGCGGCCGAGGAGATGAAGCGCAACGGCGCGCTCACCGACGCCGACTTCATGGGCCAGCGCCGTTTCATCCTGGCCGACGGCCGCACCATGCAGCAGCGCGTGTTCCGGCTGCGCACCCTGCAGATCGGCGACCGCACGATGGAGAATGTTCTGGCCACGATGGGCGCCCCCAGGAGCCGCGCCCTGCTCGGCCAGAGCTTCCTGCGGCGGCTGAACTGGTGGAAGATCGACAATGTGAGGAACGCGATCGAGTTCGAGTTCACGGGAGCGTTTTAGGCAATGGCGCCGAACTTCCTCATCGACGGACCGGCCAAGGCCAAGCATTCGATCCTGCTGGCGCACGGCGCCGGCGCACCGATGGATTCGCCGGCGATGACCGCCATCGCCAAGAGTCTGTCGGACGTGGGCTTCCGCGTCGCCCGCTTTGAGTTCGACTACATGGCAAGCCGCCGCACCTCGTCGGGCCGCAAGCCGCCGCCGCGGGCCGAGACGCTCTCTCCCGAGTATATCGCCGCCATCGAAGCGCTGAAGGCGCGTGGGCCGCTGATCATCGGCGGCAAGTCGATGGGCGGGCGCGTCGCCAGCATGATCGCCGATGAGCGTCACGCCGCCGGACTGCTCTGCCTCGGCTACCCCTTCCATCCGGTCGGCAAGCCCACGCAGCTGCGCACCGCCCACCTCCCTGGGCTCAGGATACCGACCCTCATCGTGCAGGGCACGCGCGATCCCTTCGGCACCCGCGAGGAGGTGGCGAGCTACAAGCTCTCGAAGGCCATCGAGATCCTCTGGCTGGAGGACGGCGACCACGATCTCAAGCCGCGCAAAGCTGTGTCGGGCTTCTCGATGGCCGATCACCTGAAGACGATGGCGGCGGCGACCGCCGCCTGGGCCGAGAAGATCACGTAAGGAGGCGCCATGGCGAAGTGGCAATATACCAAGGGACTGCACGACCTCGGCAACGGCTGCTTTGCTTGGCTGCAGCCCGATGGAAGCTGGGGCTGGAGCAACGCCGGCCTGATCGTCGATCACGACCAGACCCTGCTGGTCGACACGCTGTTCGACCTCAAGCTCACCGCTGAGATGCTGGAACGGATGCGCGCCGCCGTGCCGGCCACCAAAGCGATCGGCCGCCTGGTCAACACTCATTCCAACGGCGACCACACCTTCGGCAACCAGCTCGTCAAGGACGCCGAGATCATCGCCTCGCGCGCCTGCGCCGAGGAGATGAAGGAGCGGCCGGCCGAGGAGCTCGCCGCCATGCAGCGCAATTGGCGCCAGCTCGGCGAGGCCGGCGCCTTCCTGCACGAGGTGATGGGCAGCAAGTTCAAATGGGATGACGTCACCAACACCCTGCCGACGCGCGTGTTCGACGACGAGCTGCAGCTCAAGGTCGGCGACAAGGACGTGGTGCTGAAGACCGTCGGCCCCGCGCACACGCGTGGCGACGTGCTGGTGCACGTGCCAAAGGACCGCACCGTCTTCACCGGCGACATCCTGTTCGTCGAGGGCCATCCCGTGCTGTGGGCCGGCCCTGTCGACAACTGGGTAGCAGCCTGCGACCAGATCATCGCCTGGGACATCGAGACCGTGGTGCCGGGCCACGGCCCGATCACCGACAAGAACGGCGTGCAGGCGATGAAGGGCTACCTGCTCTACATCAAGGCCGAGGCGCGCCGGCGCTATGACGCCGGTATGCCGGTCTTCCAGGCGGCACGCGACATCGCGCTCGACCGCTTCGCCGGCTGGGGCGATGCCGAGCGCATGGTGGTCAACGTCGCCTCGCTCTATCGCGAGTTCGGCTCAAAGCAGGAGCTCGGCATCATGGAGCTGTTCGGCGAGATGGGTCGGTTCCATGCCGAGCTGAGGGCCAAGGCGTCGCGCGATCACGCGCATGGCCATCAGCACGCGCACTGAGACTGTCGAAGTGGATCATCCGCATCATCTGCCAGCACGCCCTTTGACCAAACGATAGCAGAGCTAGGCCGCTACGCTTTTCGCCGGCTGCAGCTCCTCCCACCAGTCACCCAAGGCGTCGATCAGCGGGACCAAGCGCAGCCCTGCCGGCGTAAGGTCATATTCGACGCGCAGCGGATAGCCCGGCCGCGCCGTGCGGCGGATCACGCCCGCCCCTTCGAGCTTGCGCAGCTCGAGCGCCAGGATGCGATGCGACAGCGTGGGGTTGTCGCGCTTGAGGTCACTGAAGCGCTTGGTGCCGTCCTTCAGATAGTAGAGCAGCAAGGTCGGCCAGCGGCCGCTCAACAGGCGCATGACCTCTTCGATCGGGCAGCGCGAGACGACGTCTTTCATTCGGCAATCCTGGTTACAAAATTGTGCGTAATTTACATGGGTTGGCAGGTCACTAGGTTCCAGTCCACTCGCACTCTCACGGAGAGACACATGGAACCGATCCTCGTCTACGGCTTCCCGCTCGGCAGCTCGATGGGCCTCGTCGCGGCGTTCGAATGGCTGGGCCAGCCCTATCGCCTGAGTCGCGTCGACATGCTGGCGGACATGAAGAGCGACGCCTATGGCCGGCTCAACGACCGGCGCGAGACGCCGGTCCTGATCACCGACGACGGCCGGACGATCACCGAGACCCTGGCCATCGCCCGCTGGCTGGAAGCGCGAGACGCCGAGCGGCGCATCAGCTTCGACCTCGCCACCCCCGAAGCCGATCGCATGCATCAGCTCATGGCCTTCATCAATACCGGCTTCACCGGCGCCTTCAGCCCGCTATGGGTTGCGCTGGAGATGGAGCACGCCGATCCCGCCTATCGCGAGACCTTGCGCGACTTCGGCCGCAAGGCCGTCGCCAACCGTCATGCCAAGCTGGAGGCGCTGATCAGCGACACGCCGTTCCTCGTCGGCGATCGGCCGACGCTGGCCGACGCCATCCTGATCGGTGTTGCCCGCTGGGCCGAGTTCCATGAGGCGATCGATCCGGCGGCCTACCCGCGATTGGCGGCCCTGCGCCGACGGCTAGAGCCCGATTCGGCCGTCCGCTTCGCCCAGGCGATCGAGAACGGCGAGGCGCCGCAAGGTTCGGGCGCGATGCGGGGACACATTCCGCTGGACGAGGTGATTGCCCGCTTCACGACGCGGCGGGCGGCGTAAGCTTCCATCGGCCGAGCTCGACGTATCGGCCGTTGACGCTGTGCACGAGCGCGAAGTCGTTCACCGTCCAACCGAAGGCCTGGACCTGCTGGTCCTCGACGCAGGTCGCGCCGCGCATCAGTGTGATGTGCGGCGTGAAGCCCGTGGGCTGCAGGCGGTCGGGCCACACGCGCCTTAGCGACGTCCCAAGCGCGCGTCGAAAGTTGGTGAGTGCCGCGGGCTTGTCGTCGCCCAGCAGCACCAAGGCGTCGGGCCACGACATGACGCGATTGAACTCGACCTCGAAGGGCGACGCCGTGAACTTGGCCGCGGTGCGTTCGACGACGGCCACGCGCTCAGGTGACACTTCCTCTCCGAGATTGAACAGCGTGATGTGCAGGCGCTCCGCGTTGTAGGCGAAATTGCGAAGCCCATAGTCGCGCGCGAGCAGATCCTTCAGCGCGCTGGCGCGCTCTGCCGTTGCGGCAGGCACGCGCAGCATTAGCAGGAGGAGGCCCATCGAGGGAACATAAAGGGAACGACAATGGTTTGTCATTCAACCATTCGGTTGATACTCCCCATGCTCTCTCTCTGTATTCAACCATATGGTTGAATTAGAAACACCGCAGCTGGACTCGGTCTTTCACGCACTCGGCGATGCCACGCGGCGGCAGATGCTGCGCGATCTTGCCGACGGCCAGCGCACGGAACTACTACGAACGCTACTGGAGCGACCGTCTCTATCACCTCGAACAGCTCCTCCTCGAAGAGGACGCTGAAAAATCCCCACCCCGCACAGGAGACGACCAATGACCGACGCCACGACCGTGGACCCCTATGGCCTGCTGACCGAGCCGGCGACATTGAAGATCCAGCGTCTCCTGCCTGGCCGCATCGACCGCATCTGGGTCTACCTCACCGAGAGCGACATGCGCCGCAAGTGGCTGGCGTCGGGCTTCATGGAGATGAAGGTCGGCGCGCCGTTCGAGCTGGTGTGGCGCAACAACGAGCTCACCAACCCGCCCGGCCAGCGGCCGGAGGGGTTCGGCGACGAGCACCGCATGCAGAGCCGCATCACCGAGCTCGATCCGCCGCGCAAGATCTCCTTCACCTGGCAGAACAGCGGCGACGTCACCTTCGAGCTAGAGCCGAAGGACGACAAGGTGCTGCTCACCGTCACCCATCGCCGCCTGCCGGACCGGCGCACCATGCTGATGGTCGGCCCGGGCTGGCACATGCACCTCGACGTCCTGGCCGCGCGCGTGAGCGGCGCCGCCGACCCTGCGCCCTTCTGGGACGGCTGGATCCGCCTGCAGAACGAATACGAGCGGCGCCTGCCGGCGTGACTAGCGGGCGACGCCTGCCGGCGCGCGCACGTTGGCGTAGTCGGAACGCACCTCGTGCTTCAGCTTGACCGCGCCCTGTTCCAGCATGGTGACGGTCTGGCGTAACGGCAGGCCGGACGCGGTCGAGATCCAGATCTGCGAATCGCTGCCGCCGTTCGGCGTCTTGCTCTGCACGCTGTACAGCTCGGCCGGCTGGCCGTCGACGGCTTCGCTGCGCACGCGCGTGCAGCTGTGCTCGCCCTTGGTCATGGCCTGCCGGGCATCGTCCGCCGCCTTCGCGGCATCGTAGGGCCGCGCCATACACTGGCCGCGCGCCTGCATGTAGAGGGTGTCGCCGAGACGGATCATCTCGTTCTGCATCGGCTTGCCCGGCGCGGCGGCGGTTTCGATCGTGACCTTCTGATGGACAGGCACCGCCGCCTGCTTGAGGACGGCCTGCAGTACGGCCTGGCACGCCGCGTCGTCGGCGCGGGCTGGCGCCCATGCGGCGCCAAGGGCGGCAGCGAACAGGGGAACGGACAGCAGCCGGGCAGCGATCATGCTGCAGTTTTATCAGCTTGAGGGAGACTGGCGCGACGGCGTTTTCGGCCTATATGGTCTATCCTCCCACAGGAGCAGACGATGCCGACCTACAGCAAGACCCCAGAGGCGCTGTCGAAGCTGACGCCCGAGCAGCATCGCGTCACCCAGCAGAGCGACACCGAGATGCCCGGCAGCGGCGCGCTGCTGCACAACAAGGAGCCGGGCATCTATGTCGACATCGTCTCGGGCGAGCCGCTGTTCGCCTCGTCCGACAAGTACGAATCGGGCTGCGGCTGGCCCTCCTTCACCAAGCCGATCGAGCCCGCCAACGTTGCCGAACTCAAGGACTCTACGCACGGCATGACCCGCATCGAGGTCCGGTCCAAGCACGGCGACAGCCATCTCGGCCATGTCTTTCCCGACGGCCCGCGCGATCGCGGCGGGCTGCGCTACTGCATAAATTCGGCCTCGCTGCGCTTCGTCCACCGCGACGACATGCAGGCGGCGGGCTATGGTGCCTATCTCGACCAGGTGGAGGACGTGCGATGAGCCAAGAACGCGCAGTGCTGGCCGGTGGCTGCTTCTGGGGCATGCAGGACCTCATACGCCGGCAACCCGGAGTCCTGACGACGCGGGTCGGCTATACCGGCGGCCACGTCGCCAACGCGACCTACCGCAACCATGCCGGCCACGCCGAGGCGATCGAGATCATCTTCGATCCGGCCAAGACGAGCTTCCGGCAGATCCTGGAATTCTTCTTCCAGATCCACGATCCGACGACGTTCAACCGCCAGGGCAACGACCTCGGCACCAGCTACCGCTCGGCGATCTTTTATACGACCGACGAGCAGCGTCGCGTCGCCGAGGATACCATCGCCGACGTCGAGGCCTCGGGCCTGTGGCCCGGCAAGGTCGTGACCGAGGTGACCAAAGCTTCCGACTTCTGGGAAGCCGAGCCCGAGCACCAGGATTACCTGGAGCGTATTCCCAACGGCTACACCTGCCACTTCATCCGGCCGGGCTGGAAGCTTCCGGTGCGGGCGAAGGCGGCGCAGCGGGCCTGAACGGCCTCGTAATCTTCCGGACCGCGCGCATCTTGCGCGCCTCATGAGTCATGAGCGCGCGGGACGCGCGCGGTCGGGAAGAGTCCGAAAAATTCCTTGCGGCCTGTCGGCACTGCGCCTCGCCGTTCGTCCTTGGGGTATCAAAAACACCCCTCCCTCAGGAGACCGACATGCGCAGGATCGTTGCTTCCACCTTCATCAGCCTTGACGGCGTCATGCAGGCGCCGGGCGGCCCGGCCGAGGACCCGACCGGCGGCTTCACCTTGGGCGGCTGGACCGCACCCTACTTCGACGAGGCGCTGGGCGCGGCCATGGGCGAAATTTTTGGTCGGCCCTTCGACCTGCTGCTCGGCCGCAAGACCTACGAGATCTTCGCCGCCCACTGGCCCTTCATCACCGATCCCAACGACGCCTTCGCCGCGATGTTCAACCGAATCACCAAGTACGTCGCCTCGCGCTCCGAGCCCAAGCTCGACTGGAAGAACAGCCAGTGGCTGGGCAAGGACACGGTCGCCTCGTTGAAGAAGCTGAAGGTCGAGGACGGCCCCGATCTCATGGTCCAGGGTTCGAGCGAGCTCCTGCAGACGCTGTGGAAGGAGCGCCTGGTCGACGAGTTCAGCGTGCTCACCTTCCCGGTGGTGCTGGGCAAGGGCAAGCGTCTGTTCGGCGAGGGCGTGCCGCCGGTCGCGCTGAAGCACGTCAAGTCGCGGTCCTTCCCGACCGGCGTGATCGTCGCCGGCTACACGCCCGACGGCGCGGTCAGGACCGGCGACTTCGGGCTCGCCGAGCCGAGCGCCGCCGAGCTCGAGCGGCGGCGCAAGCTGACCTGAATGCTGGAGCGCTGACTTTTCACGGCAACCCTCCCTTCGCCGCCGACCTTACGCTGCCGTCGGCGCATCGAACGCAAAAGAGGCCACGATGCCGAACCATCGGATCCTCGACCACAACCGCGCTGCCGCCGCGGCATGGAGTGCCGGCGGCGCGGCATACAACGAGACGTAAGCTTCGCCATCTCCGATGCCCTGGCGCCCGCCGCGCAGCGGCGGGCGCCGGCGGCGGGCGATCGCATCCTCGACGTGGCGACCGGCACCGGCTGGAGCGCCCGCAACGTCGCGCGGCCGGACTCGCACGTGACCGCCGTCGACTCGACGTCCGGCGTGATGTTCGCGGCCGACCACACGCGTGCCGCGCGCGAGCTTGGCCGCGTCTGCCGCAAGGGCGGAAGGCTTTGCCTCGCGACCTGGACGCCCGACGGTGGCGTCGCCCGCTTCTTCGCGGTGCTCGCGCCGCACAGCAAGGCGCCGCCCCCGGCCGCCTCTCCCCTGCTGTGGGGCGATCCGGCCTATCTCCAGACGCTGCTGGGCCAGGACTTTGCGCTCGCCTTCGAGCCCGGCGTCAGCAACCGTTATTTCAACGACGTCGACGCCATCTGGAACTGGTACCTGCAGAGCTTCGAGCCATTGCGCACCCTACACGACAGCCCTCGACGACGCCGGCCGCTGCGCTTTGAAGAAGGACCTCGATGCCTACCACGACCACTACAGGGTCGAGGCCGGGCTTCATGTCCGCCGGGAGTACCTGGTCACCATCGGCCGGCGGCACTGAATATTTGCTGGGAGCGCACCACAAGTGGCGCGCTCCCGAGCAGATCAATCCGCGCGAACGTAGCCGTAGCGCAGGTTCGAGCGCTCGAGGGCGGCCAGCGTGTGCTCCTGCTTGAGCGCGGCGAAGCGGTCCTCGGAGTAGGCCGGCATCCTCGTGTTGGACGCAGCCTTCAGCCTGATGCCGTACATTTGAAGCGCGTTGTTCGCGAAGATCATCTGCTTGGTCATGCTGTTGGCGTCGCCCAGCGCGGTGAAGCCGTACTTCTTGCGCATGTCCTCGGGGATCTCGAGGCGGCGCATCGCCTCGATCTGCCACTGCGGCGAGCCGTACCACACCGAATCGGTGCCCCACAGGACGTGGTCGGCGCCCATGCCCTTGACCAGCGTGCCGATCATGGCGGCGCAGAACTTGGGATGCGACACCGCCGAGTTGGCGAAGGCCGTGCCGAGTTCGGCATAGACGTTGGTGACGCCGAACTTCTGCGGGATGTCCGCGAGGTCGCTCACCCAGCGCATGCGGCCGGTCTGCTCGAACTCCGTCCACGCCTGATCGGGCAGCTCGAAGGCCGGGCGCAGGCAGGCGTGGTAGATCACGAACTTCATCTGCGGCCAGTCCTTGGCCGCCTTGCCGATGTCGGCCGCAGTCGCATACTCCCACACGCCGGCATACGCCTTCTCGTAGTCGGGCGGCAGCAGCCCCTTGTGGATGCAGATCGTGGTGATGCCCGCCTTCACCGCCTTGTCGTAGAACGGATACATCAGCTTCTCGTCGTCGAGCCGCCACGGGAACTTCGACGGGTTGAGCGGATCGCCAATCGTATAACCCTTCCACGAATCGGGCTTGTGCACGGTGATCGCCTTGTCGACCTCGTCCATCCAGCCCGGCTGGTTGGGCGTGATCAGGGCGTGCGCCAAAAGCCGCCGCGAGCCCGCGAAGCCGTTGATCAGCGCGCGCGCCTCGGCCATCTGCGCGTTCGACAGGAACCACCAGGTCGGATCGTCGAACGGCGCGCCGCTCAGCAACGCCAGGCTGGTGTCGCTGTCATAAAAGACCTCCTTCACGTAGTTCTGGAACTTGTAGCGGGCGAGCGAGGAGACTCCCTCCGCCTTCAGCTTCGGGTTCCAGTGCTGGCTCGCGAACTCGGCCAAGCCCAGGAGCTGCTTGTGGTCGAAGTCGTCGCGCACGAAATGGGTCTGCACGTCGAAGATGAACTGCCCGGCCAGCCCCTGCGCGCGGGCCTGCGCCAGCTCGGGCTCGCGCGCCTCGGCCGGCGTCACCTGGAAGACGTTGCCGCCGTAGATCTCGTTCATGGCGACGAACGCCGCGGCCATGCCGCAGCTCGTGCGCAGGAACTGCCGGCGGTCGAGGCCAAGCCGCTTGGCATTGGCGTCGGCGAGCTCGACGATCCGCCGCTCGACCTTTTTCTGGGTGGCGCTTTGCCTCGGCGGCAGATACTCGCCGTTGGAGACGATCTGGGTCGGGATCGGCGTCGCCGCCGAGGCTTCCTCGGCGCCCGCGACGAGGCGCTGTTCGTGTTCACTGAGCCAAATACCCATCGGTTTCCTCCGTCTTGTTGAAGGAAGAACCGATCGGCGCGTACTTTCAGGCACGCGCGGTCGGTCAGGGCGATGATGGTTCGCTCGAAGAGGTGTCTCCCGGAAAACTGGTCATGCCGTTACCCCGGTTACACGCGCGCGAGTCTAGTGTCGGCCGGCCGGCTCCGTCCAGTGCGGGCCCGCATATCTGCCGCGCGTCTTCCCCACCCCCTGTCCACCCGACGCAAATCTGGCTCATTTTGCGGCAACCCGTTCTCGCGCAGGGGCGTTGAATTTTGGTCTGCCTCTACAAGGGAGCTGAGACATGCTGAAATCCGTTGTCCTCGCGGCTTTTCTGACCTGCGGCGCGATCGGTGCCTATGCCCAGACCGCGCCGACCCAACCGAGCTCGCCGGCGCCGGCGGCCGCACCGGCCGATCGCACGGTGTCGACCGGTGACTTCAACGCCAAAGGCGACATGGCGGCGGGCGCGCTGATCGGCACCAAGGTGCGCAACGCCAACAAGGAATCGATCGGCAAGATCGACGAGGTCTATCTCGACAAGGACGCCAAGGTCACCGACGTCATCATCTCGGTCGGCGGCTTCCTCGGCGTCGGCTCCAGGGACGTCGCCGTGAAGTGGAGCGACATCACGGTCGGCCAGGAAGACAACTCGGTGGTGCTGACCACGTCGCTCACCAAGGAAGCCTTGATGGCCCTGCCGGACTACACCAAGACCGAGCGTCGCAAGCCCGCGCCGCCGGAAACCGCCGCCGCTCCGCCGGCCCGGCCGACGACTCCCGCGCCGAGCCGCTAGATAAGAAGTCGACAAGGAACGGGCGCCCCCTCGAGGGGCGCCCTTTTCTTGGAGCGCCGACCCGGAGGTCCGCGCTCCTGGCGACGTGCTAGAGCGTTTCAAGTTGAACCGCGAGCGGTTCAACTTGATCGGAAAAGCGCGCACGGGCGATTGGTGTTTCACCGAGCACATTCCGTCCGGCTGATTCCAGCCGGACGGAATGTGCTCTAGTCTCCCGGCCATGACCTCCTACGCCGACTACAAGCCCCTCACCTTCCACGACGCCGCCCGTCGCTTCACCGACGGCAACGACAATCCGCGCGCCTACCTGGAGCGCTGCCTGGAGACCATCGCGGCCCGCGAGCCCGTGGTGAAGGCGATCACCGCGATCAACGAGACTGGCGCGCGCGCCGACGCCAGCGTCGCGCGCTGGAAGGCGGGCTCGCCGCTGTCGCCGATCGACGGCATGCCGGTCGCCATCAAGGACCTGCTCGAAACCAGGGACATGCCGACCGAGATGGGCTGCGCGGCGATGAAGGGCAACTTCCCCAAGCGCGACAATGCCGGCGTCTGGGCGCTGCGCCAGGCGGGCGCAGCTCGTCGTGCTGACGGACAAGGGCCGGAGCACCTACGAGGCCGCCATGCGCCTGCAGGTGCCGTGGGTCAACAGCCTCGCGGACGGGCTTTCGCTCAAGGACATGCAAGGCACCCGCCGTGTCATCGCGTCGCTGCGCCGGAAGCTGGAGGGCGCCGACGAACCCGAAGACCGGACCTGACCACGAACCTGCCGCTCGCTCCTCACCGACGACGCCGTCATCCTGCTGTAATGCACCGACCGGCAAAGACCGGACCGAGTACCGCATCCATCGGGTCACCTGATCCGCGCTCCCTGCAGGCCGGGCTTGACGGCCGGCACTCTTCCGACCGACAGAATGAGACCGGTCAACATCATCCAAGGCATCGGAATGAACGACGGCATCGCAGCAGGCTCGGCGGAACGGCTTGCCCTGGCGCAACGGATAGACCGCTTCGTGAGGGGCCTCGAGCGCGCCAGACGTGCCCCCAACCGGCGGGAAAGCTATCACCTCATTGCCGCGCTGCGCTGCCTTCAGGACGGCCTGTTCGAGGCGGGCCAGGCGGCGATGGCCGACGCCGATCAGGTGGCCCCCCTTCCACCCGAAGCGGCCGCTCGTCTGGAGAGCGATCGGACAGTGGCGGCGGCCGATCTTCGCGCGCTGCTCGACGCCATCATGGCGGGCCGCACCTAGATCGGCTGCCCTACCCCCCGCTCCTGAGGCTGGCCAATTTTTCTTGCATCGCAATGTCGGGATCGCCTTCCCAGATCCGTCCTCGGATCGAAGGCCCTCCGGGGGCCTCACCCGAGGAAAGGACGGTACGATGAAGGTCACGCAGCATCTCTGGTTCGAGAAGGACATGGAAGCCGCGGTGCGCTTCTACACGTCGCTGGTCCCCGGCTCGTCGATGGACCCGGTCTCGGCCATTCCCGCCGACAATCCCAGCGGGCCGGCCGGCAGCGTGAAGCTCGTGGGCTTCACGCTGGGCGACCAGCGCTACATGGCGATCCAGGCGGGACCGCTCGACCCGTTCAACCACTCCTTCTCGATCATGGTCGAGTGCGACACCCAGGCCGAGATCGATCGGCTGTGGGATGCGCTGAAGGAAGGCGGCGCGACCGAGCAATGCGGCTGGCTGCGCGACCGCTGGGGCCTCAGCTGGCAGATCGCACCCAAGCGGCTCGGCGAGCTGATGGGCGACCCCGACCGCGCCAAGGCCAGGCGCGTCACCGAGGCGATGCTCAAGATGGTGAAGCTCGACATCGCGGCGCTGGAGGCTGCGGCAAAGGGCTGAACCCCTCTCGCTCATGGTCAAACGGAGCGCGGACCTCCAGGTCCGCATCATGATTCATGAGCGGACCTGGAGGGCCGCGCTCCAGAAGACGTTCTCCCGCTAATCGGAACTTCCCCCATGTAAGCGCGTCAAGTCATTGGTTCCACGGGAGAAGCGCCATTTTTGGGTCTGGAATAGTAGCCATGTAAATGGCACGTGTGTGGTTGCGTTAGCGGATCCGTTGTGATATTGTCCAGCCATGTATATCGAAGCGGTTCCCAATCGCTCGTCACCGCCCGCCATCCTCCTGCGCGAGAGCTATCGCGACGCCGGCAAGATCAAAAAACGCACGCTCGCCAATCTGTCCGATTGGCCGACCGAACTCGTCGAAGGCCTGCGCACCTTGCTCAAAGGCGGCACGGCGATCGCCGCCGGCACGGCGCCGATCATCGTGCGCCGCAGCTTGCCGCACGGCGCCGTAGCGGCCGCGTTGGGCGCGCTGCGCACCATCGGACTGGACCGCATGCTGGGCACCACCGACGATCGCTGCCGCGACCTGGTCATCGCCATGGTGGTCAACCGTATTGTCGCGCCGGCGTCGAAGGCCGCCACCGCGCGCATGCTCGATGGCGAGACCGCCGCTTCGAGCCTGGGCGCGGTGCTCGAGCTCGGAGCCGTCGACGAAGACGAGCTTTACGAGGCCCTCGACTGGCTCGGCGAGCGACAACCGACCATCGAGAAGAGCTTGGCGCGCAGGCATCTGAAGGACGCCACGCTGGTGCTCTACGACGTGTCGTCGTCCTACATGGAGGGGCGCTGCTGCCCGCTCGCCAAGTTCGGCTACAATCGCGACGGCAAGAAAGGCAAGCTGCAGATCGTCTACGGCTTGCTGTGCTCGGCCGACGGCACCCCGATCGCCGTCGAAGTGTTCGACGGCAACACCAGCGATCCCAAGACGCTCGCCGTCCACCTCGACAAGCTCAAGCAGCGCTTCGCCTTGAAGCATATCGTGCTGGTCGGCGATCGCGGCATGATCACCCAGGCCCGCATCGACCACGAGCTCAAGCCGGCCGGCCTCGATTGGATCACCGCGCTGCGCGCCCCCGCCATCAGGGCGCTGGTCGAAGGCGGGGCGCTGCAGATGTCGCTGTTCGACCAGCGCGACATGGCCACCATCAGCGCACCCGACTATCCCGGCGAGCGGCTCATGGTGTGCCGCAACGGCGATCTGGCTCGCGAACGCGCGCGCAAGCGCGAGGACCTGCTCGCCGCCACCGAGCGCAATCT
>WHTW01000073.1 GCA_009377525.1 Rhodospirillales bacterium | reverse complement strand
TCTTGAATCACAACCGATTCACCGGATTCAATATGTTTCCGGACTGACACTAAGGCTATTCACACCTGTCGCCTTCATAGCCGCTACAGGTGCGGTAGCATACAGTTATGCTACGCGAAGTGCACAGCACGGAGGTCGGAACAGGTATCGCGCCTGTTATGATTTCGATGCTTTGCGTAGCAGCAAGCAGCTAACCGCCTACGGGTGGTTTTTTGCGTGTTACAGCCATGCCAGTGGCGCAGTCTTAGCAATCTGCGAAATCAAACAGCATCGCCTCGTTGGTAGATACAAATTGCTGGCTCTGTCTCCCTGCGCAACCAGCGACCTCATCTGCCCGCGAGTTCTCCTCTTGCCTAGTTACTGAGGGACGGAAGCAAGGAGGGTCCTACTGGCAGCACAACACCCGCTACCGACACGACCCGAAAGGGTATGAGGGAAGGAGCGGGGGTGTACCTGAACTATGAACCTAGAAAAATACAAACCACCCCAGCTGAAAAAATTCGGCGCGCGCAGTTCGCGTGAAGCTTTGATCGAAGACGTCGCCGCCGGGACCAACGAGAAGGATAAGGGGAAGCTCTGCCGGACGCTGGCTATCACCGCCAATACGCTCAAGTGGACGGAGTAGGACCTCCACGCCCTCTACCAGAAGCGCCTCGACCCCACGATCCGGAACTACTCCGCCTTCGTCTGGAGCCGCACCAAGATCATCAATCCGAAGAACGGGCAGACGATGAGCTTTAGGTAGGTCGGCACAACCTACCACTGCGAAAAGTGTATAATCTGCACCGCTCACGAGGTGCCTTATGGCCGACGTTGTCCAATCCGCGTTCACTCGCACCATCATTGAAGACGTAATCGCGGTGTACCAACGACTGGACCAAGACGACACGCCTCGCCATCGGCGTGACCTCGTCCGTACCGCGTTCGCCGCAATCGAAGGTCTCCACTGGCAGCTTAAGCAGGACGTCTTGCTCCATGCTTTCGACGCGCTGTCGATGCACGAACGTGCGGCAATGTCAGAAGAAACCTATCTCGTTGACGATCGGGGCAACGTGAACGTGGTTCCTCGCTTCCTGCCCCTGCCAAGCGCAATCCGCCTGGTAGTACAGATGGTCAAACGCTACCGACCCGCCTACCAGGTCGATTACGGACACCAAGGCTGGGCCAACCTCAGGTCAGCCGTCGACATACGAAATCGGCTGGTGCATCCGAAGGTCATTGAGGACCTGGTGGTCAGCGACAGGGAAGTTGAGGCGACGCTCTCTGGGTTTTACTGGGTGCTCGCGCTCGTGATCGAGGTGTTGCGTGAGACCAACAGAGACCTCGAAGAAACGCGGGAAGCGCTCAAAACTGTCGTGGGTGAGATGCGTGAGAAAAGGGAAGGTGCAAAAACGGTGCAAATCGGCCATTCGCCGCCCGATGCGACCGAATAAGTACTTGTTATTATTGGAAGAAATGGTGCCCAGGGGCGGGATCGAACCACCGACACTGCGATTTTCAGTCGCCTGCTCCGTCGAAGGTGGCGAGGGCTTCAATTGCACGAATGGGCGGATCATGCCCATGTATTTCGCCGCAACGTCGGCAAGCCGACACCAGCGGCGTCGAAGCCGCCATCCACCGCCAGTACCTGGCCGGTAATGTAGCCCGCTTGGTCGCCGCACAGGAAACAGATCGCGTTCGCGAGTTCCGTCTCCAGGCCGTAGCGGTTGAGCGGAATGTGGTCGTGATAGTCGGCGCGGATCGCCGGCGTGTGCACGGCCTTGGCCATGGCGGTATCGACGGGGCCGGGCGCCACCGCATTGACGCGGATGCCGTATTCGCCGAGCTCGGCCGCCTGCTGCTTGGTGAGATGCGCCAGGCCGGCCTTGCTGGTGCCGTAGGCGACGCGCAGCGTCGAGGCGCGCAGGCCCGAGATCGAGGTGATGTTGACGATGGCGCCGCCGCCCTGGTCGCGCATGATCGGCGCCACCGCCTGGGTCATCAGGAAGGGACCGGTCAGGTTGACTGCCAGCACGCGCTGCCATTCCTCCAGCGTCACGTCCAGCATCGGCTTGAACGCCGCGATGCCGGCATTGTTGACCAGCGCATCGATGCGGCCGAACCGTCGCCTGGTCTGCTCCACGGCGGCCTGAACCGCGCTTGCGTCGGAGACATCGGCCTCGAGCGCCAAGGTGGCATCTGGACGGTGCAAGCCATCGACAGCGGCGCGCAGCGTGTTGCCCAAGATGTCCAGCATCGCCACGTGCCAGCCGTCTTCTAAAAAGCGCGTTGCCGCCGCGAGACCGATGCCCCGCGCCGCACCGGTGACAAGGGCTACCTTCATCGACCCAGACGCCATGCCAGCTTCTCTCTTCGCTTGACTGAAACAACTGTAGTTATATACTTGTTATATGTCCCGCACTCCCCTGACCGCAGCAATCGCCCGAAGCGCGCTACCGGTAGGGGGTGATTTCTCCTTCGACCACAAGGCCGCTCCGTCGGAAGGGGTAGCGCAAAATGCGGAAAATGCGCGAACTCGCCGTGTACCGCACCCCGTGAGTGAGACAGTAAAAATGCGGACAGCAGTTTCATGTTTCACTTTTGGGGGCGGGTACACCTGCAGTGCCCGCTTAGAGTCCCAGCCCCGACAGATCGGGTGCGCGCCTATGGAAGTCCGTGGCGTCCTGGAAGGCCTTGCCGAGCCGCAGCACGTCGCGCTCGGCGAAAGGTTTGCCGACGATCTGGACGCCGACCGGCAGGCCGCCCGACTGGCCGGCCGGCATGGCGAGGCTGCACAGGCCGAGATAGTTCGCCGGCCGCGTCAGGTAGCCGGGAATCGGCGAGGTCTCGTCGACTTCCGCCAAGGGGATCGCCGGGATCGCCATGGTCGGCAGCAGGAGCGCGTCGTAGGCGCAGAACCAGTCGTTGAAGAAACGCCGCCTCTGCTCGAGGGCCCGCATCTCCTCGGGGTAGGCGCCCGGCGCCAGGCTCTTGGCGGCCTGGGCGCGGGCGCGCACGCCGGGCCCGATCGCCTTGGCGGTGTCCTCGATGTAGTCGCGGTGCAGCGCGTAGGCCTCCGAGGCGATGATCGTGCCGGCCGGCCGCGACAGGTCGAAGTACCAGTCGGGCAGGCGCACGGCTTCGACCGTGGCGCCCAGGCTCTCGAAGATCCGGCCGGCCGACTGCCAGGCCTTGGTCACGTCGGCATGCATGAAGCCGGGAAGCTGCTTGGTGTCGGGCAGGGCGATGCGCATGCCTTCGATCGAGCCCGGCCTGGTCGCCGCGGTGAAATCTTCGAGCGGCTGGCCGAACGTCGTCGGGTCGCGCGCGTCGGGGGCGGCGAGCGCATTGAGGAGGAGCGCGCAGTCCTCGACGCAGCGCGCCAACGGGCCGATCGAATCGAGCGTCCAGCTCAGGAGTATGGTGCCCGAAAGCCCGATGCGGCCGAACGTGACTTTCAGGCCGACCAGGCCGTTGAACGCCGAGGGGATGCGCACCGATCCGCCGGTGTCGCTGCCGATGCCGGCCGGCGTGAGCCGCGCGGCGACGGCGACGCCGGTGCCGCTCGACGAGCCGCCGGGCACGCGATGCGTCGCGAGGTCCCAGGGATTCCACGGCGCTCCCATCAGGGGATTGGTGCCCCAGCCGCCGAAGGCGAACTCGACCATGTGCAGCTTGCCGAGCGGCACCATGCCGGCCGCGGTCAGCCGTTCGACCGTGTTGGAGGTCTCGGTGGCGACGCGCTTCTCGAACATCTTGGAGCCGCCGGTGCCGATGCGGCCGGCAATGTCGCACAGGTCCTTGTAGGCGATGGGCAGCCCGTGCAATGGCCCGAGCGGGAAGCCGCCGGCACGCGACTTGTCGGCGCCGTCGGCCATCGCCTTGGCCTCCTTGGCATAGACCTCGATGAAGGCGTGCAGCTTGCCGTTCGCCTTGGCGATGCGGCCGAGCAGAGAGTCGACGATCTCGCGCGAGGAGAACTTTTTCGCGGCGAGGCCGGCCGAGAGTTCGGTCAGGGTGAGATCATGAAGCTGCATGCTGGCCACTTTCTAGCGTGGGAGGAAATCTTCTCATTCTCTTCCGGACCGCGAGCTTCCAGCTCGCTCATGATTCTTGAGCGCGCAAGATGCGCGCGGTCCGGAAGAGCATGACACCTGCATCAATAGGTTGCCCGTCCGCCCGACAGATCGAAAGTCGCACCGGTGGCAAAAGTGCAAAGGTCCGATGCAAGCCAGGCGACCATCTCGGCCACTTCGTCGACCTCGCCGAAGCGGTTCATCGGGATCTTGCTCAGCATGTACTGGATGTGCTGCTCGGTCATCTGGCTGAACAGCTCGGTCTTGACGACGGCCGGCGCCACGCAGTTGACCAGCACGCCGGTCGTCGCCAGCTCCTTGCCCAGCGACTTGGTGAGCCCGATGACGCCGGCCTTGGAGGCGGAGTAGGCCGAGGCGTTGGGGTTGCCTTCCTTGCCGGCCACCGAGGCGATGTTGACGATGCGGCCGCGCCCGCGCATCGCCATGCCGCCGGCAACCGCACGATTGCACAGGAAGACGCCGGTCAGGTTGATGTCGATCACCTGCTTCCAGGCATCGACCGGATAGCTCACGACCGTCGTATTCGGGCCGGTGATGCCAGCGCTGGCGACCAGGATGTCGGGCGGCGTGAGCTGGTCCTCGGTGGCGGTCAGCGCCTCGGCGACCGAACCTTCGCTGGTTACGTCGACCTCGACGGCGATGGCGTTGCCCAGGGAAGCGGCGGACTGTTTGGCCCGATCGATATCGCGGTCCCACAGCGCCACGCGGCCGCCGCCGCCGGCGATCTTCGCCGCGCAGGCGAGCCCGATGCCGCGCGCGCCGCCGGTCACGATGGCCGTGCGATCCTTGAACAACTCCGCCTGCATGGCTGCCTCCCAAATCCTTGAATTATCTCGCGATTCCTACCATATCGAGCTGCAACCCCATCCGCTACACTGACGCATGTCCACTTCCGTACCGCCGTCCATCGACGCCACCCTCGAACTCCTGAAGGGCGGCGACTACATCGCCGACCGCAGCCTCGCCACCGTCCTCTATCTGGCGCTGAAGCTCGGCCGCCCGCTGTTCTGCGAAGGTGAGGCGGGGGTGGGCAAGACCGAGATCGCCAAGGTCCTGTCAGCGACACTGAAGCGACCGCTGATCCGGCTGCAGTGCTACGAGGGCCTCGACGTCAACTCCGCGGTCTACGAGTGGAACTACTCGCGCCAGATGATCGAGATCCGGCTGGCCGAGGCGCAGGGGGTGCACGATCGCGGCCAGCTCGCATCCGACATTTTCGACGAGCGGTTCCTGATTCGCCGCCCGCTGCTCGAGGCGCTGAGCCCGCATGCCGAGGGCGCGCCGATCCTGCTGATCGACGAGCTCGACCGCACCGACGAGCCGTTCGAGGCCTATCTGCTGGAGGTGCTGTCGGACTTCCAGGTGACGATCCCCGAGCTCGGCACCGTCAAGGCGGCGCAGACGCCGATCGTGATCATCACCTCGAACCGCACGCGCGAGATCCACGACGCGCTGAAGCGGCGCTGCTTCTATCACTGGGTCGACTATCCCGACCTCAAGCGCGAGCTGGAGATCCTCCAGGTCAAGGCGCCGGGCGCCAGCGAGCGGCTGTCGCGCCAGGTCGTGGGTTTCGTCCAGGAGCTGCGCAAGCTCGACCTGTTCAAGGCGCCGGGCGTCGCCGAATCGATCGACTGGGCGACCGCATTGTCCGAGCTGAACGCGCTCGACCTCGATCCCAAGACCATCAACGACACGCTGGGCGTGCTGCTGAAGTACCAGGACGACATCCAGCGCCTGCAGGGCTCGGAAGCCGCCGAGATCCTGCGCCAGGTGAAGTCCGACATCGCGGCCCAGCCGTTGGGGTAGGGATGAGGCAGAGCGGTCATAGTCTTCCGGACCGCGCGCATCCTGCGCGCCTCATGATCATGAGCGTCGGGAGCCGAATCGACCTTCGGTCGATTCGGCGTGGATGCGCGCGGTCCGCAAGAGCTTGAGTAATGGACGCCTTGCCCGAATCCCCCGCCACACCCGAGCGCCGCCACGGCATGCTCGCCAACAACATCGTGCATTTCGCCCGCACGCTGCGCACCGCGGGCCTGCGCGTCGGCCCCGGTCAGGTCCTGCGCGCCGTCGAGGCCGTCGAAGCGGCGGGCCTGAAGAAGCGCGACGACTTCTACTGGACCCTGCATTCGGTGTTCGTGAACCGCCGCGACCAGCGCGAGATCTTCGACCAGGCCTTCCACGTCTATTGGCGCAATCCGCGTCTTCTCGAGAAGATGATGGAAATGCTCCTGCCGTCGGTTGGCGTACCCGCCGATCCCGACGACAAGAAGCAGCTCAGCCGCCGCCTGCAGGAAGCGCTGCAGCCCGGCCGCGGCGAGGCGCCCAAGGCGGAGGACGAGCCGCCCGAGGTCGAGATCGAGGCGACCTTCACCGTCTCCGACCGCGAGGTGCTGCAGCACCGCGACTTCGAGCAGATGTCGCAGACGGAGATCGACGAGGCACTGCGCGCCATCTCGCGGCTGCGCCTGCCGGTCCCGCTGCGCCGCACGCGCCGTTACCAGCCGGCCCGGCGCGGTCCGCGCGTCGACTTCCGCGCCTCGCTGCGCCGTGCGCTCCGGCCCGAGGGCCTGACCGAACTGCGCAAGCGCGAGCCGCGCAAGCGGCCGCCGCCGCTCGTGATCCTGTGCGACATCTCCGGTTCGATGGCCCGCTACACGCGGATGTTCCTGCATTTCATGCACGCCATCACCAATGACCGCGACCGCGTCTACTGCTTCACCTTCGGCACGCGCCTCAGCAACGTCAGCCGGGCGCTGCGCAACAGGGACGTCGACATCGCCCTGCAGAAGGCGTCGGCCCAGGTCGAGGACTGGTCGGGCGGCACGCGCATCGGCCAGACGCTGCACGAGTTCAACAAGAAGTGGTCGCGCCGCGTGCTGGGGCAGGGCGCCGTGGTGCTCCTGATCACCGACGGGCTCGACCGCGAGGGCGCGGCCGGCCTCGCCGAGGAGATGGAGCGGCTGCACAAGTCGTGCTCGCGCCTGATCTGGCTCAACCCGCTCTTGCGGTACGGCGCCTACGAGCCCAAATCTCAGGGCAACAAGGCGATGCTGCCCCATGTCGACGAGTTCCGGCCGGTGCATAATCTCGAAAGCCTGGCCGGGCTGATCGCCGCCCTCGGCTCCACGCTGATTGGCGCCGATAGGCGCCTGGCGGGCTGGCAAACCGAACTGCGTCACCCTGAGGGCGATGGCGATCGAACTGATCATGTTCCTCTCCCCCGCTAGGGCCCCGCTAGGGGGAGAGGTTAGGTGAGGGGGCAAGTGACGGATGTAACCCCCTCACCCAGCCTCTCCCCCTAGCGGGGGAGAGGAGCAAGAAAGAGAAGAAGAGAATGAGAGAGGAGTAGACTCATGAGCGACGCGCTTGATGTCCTGGAACAGGTCGGCAAGTGGAAAGCCTCCGGCAAGGGCGTGGCCATTGCGACCGTGATCACCACCTGGGGTTCTTCGCCGCGCCCGGTCGGCAGCCAACTCGGTGTCGACGACAGCGGCGCCATGGTCGGCTCGGTGTCCGGCGGCTGCATCGAAGGTGCGGTCGTGCAGGAGGCGCTGGCCGCCATCACCGACGGCAAGCCGCGGCTGCTCGACTTCGGCGTCACCGACGAGCAGGCCTGGGACGTCGGGCTCGCCTGTGGCGGCAAGGTCCAGGTCTTCGTCGAAAAGGTGAACTGAGATGAAGGCCGAAACCATTGCCGCCCTGCAGGCAGCCCGCTCCGAGCGTCGCGCCGTCACCCTGGTGACGCGGCTGAGCGACGCTGCCGAGGCGCTCGTCTACCGTGACAAGGCGGAGGGGCCCCTGGCTGCCGACGCGGCCGTGGTGGCGGCTGCGCGCCGTGCCATGGAGGTCGGCCGCAGCGAGACCGTCGATGTTGGCGGCGCCAAGATTTTCCTCAATGTCTACGTGCCGCCGGCGCGCCTGATCGTCGTCGGCGCCGTACACATCGCCCAGACGCTGGCGCCGATGGCGGCCATGCTCGATTTCGACGTCACCGTCGTCGATCCGCGCGGCGCCTGGGCGACCACCAACCGCTTCCCCGGCGTGAAGGTCGTGCAGGAATGGGCCGACGAAGCCTTCGAGAAGATGGGCCTCGATGTCTCCACCGCCGTAGTGACGCTGACGCACGATCCCAAGCTCGACGATCCCGCGCTCGAGGCGGCGCTCGGGTCCGATGCCTTCTATGTCGGCGCGCTGGGCAGCAAACGCACCCACGCCAAGCGCAAGGAGCGGCTCAGCGAAGCCGGCATCACCGAGGAGCAGTTCGCGCGCATCCACGGGCCGATCGGCCTCAACATCGGCGCCAAGTCGCCGGCCGAGATCGCCGTGTCGATCCTGGGCCAGATCATCGAGGTGAGGGCGCGCCGGGTGGAAGCGCTGGCCGCGCCCAAGGTTGCCGCCGCGTGAGATTCGGCGAGACGCCCATCGACGAGGCAGCCGGCGCCATCCTGGCACACAGCTGGCGCGCCAATGGCGTCAACTTCGCCAAGGGCCGCGTGCTGTCGGACGACGACGTCGCCAAGCTGAAGTCGGCCGGCGCGTCGAGCGTCGTCGCCGCACGGCTAGATTCCGATGACATGCACGAGGACGAGGCGTCGGCGACCGTGGCCAGGGCGCTGGCGGGCGAGGGCATCGAGATCACCGCGCCCTTCACCGGCCGCTGCAATCACTTCGCCCGCGAGGCAGGCCTCGCCGTCGTCGACCACGAGCGCATCGATGCCCTGAATGAGTTCGACGAATCGGTCACCGTGGCGACCCTGCCGCCCTTCGCGCGCGTCGAGCCGCGCCAGATGGTTGCCACCGTCAAGATCATCCCTTACGCCGCGCCGCGTACCGCGGTCGCGCGCGCCGTCGAGGTCGCGCAATCGGCCAACCAGCCCCTGATCGCCGTGGCGCCGTTCAAGGCGATGCGCGCCGGCCTGGTGCAGACCAGGCTGCCCGGCACCCGCGACAAGGTCTTGGACAAGGCCGTCGGCACCACGACCAAGCGGCTGAGCTCGCTCGGCAGCGCACTCGTCGGCGAACGCCGCGTCGCCCACGACGCCAAGGCGATCGCCGGCGCCCTGCAGGAGCTGAAGGGTGAGGGCTGCGACATCTTCCTGATCGCCGGCGCCTCGGCGATCGTCGACCGCCACGACGTCGTGCCGGCCGGCATCGAGGAGGCGGGCGGCGAGGTCATCCATTTCGGCATGCCGGTCGATCCCGGCAACCTGCTGCTGACGGCCGAGCTCGACGGCAAGCCGGTGCTGGGCCTGCCGGGCTGCGCCAAGTCGCCCAAGTACAACGGCTTCGACATGGTGCTGGAGCGCTTGGCGGCCGGCCTGCCGGTCGGCCGCGCCGAGATCGTGCGCATGGGCGCCGGCGGGCTTTTGGCCGAGATCGCAAGCCGCCCGCAGCCGCGCGACGACAGCGACAGCGAGGAGGCCGGACCGCAGGCCGCGCCGCGCGTCGCCGTGCTCGTGCTTGCCGCCGGCCGCTCGACCCGCATGGGCGGCCCCAACAAGATGCTGGCCGATGCCGAAGGGGAGCCGCTGGTCGTGCATGCCGTCAAGGCGGCGCTCGCCTCGCAGGCCGTCGAGGTCGTCGTGGTGCTGGGCCATATGGCGGACGAGGTGAGGTTGGCCATCGAGAAGGCGATCCCCTCCAAGTCGCGGCTGCGCTTCGTGACCAATCCGGACTTCGCCGAAGGCCTCAGCACGTCGGTGCGCACCGGCATTGGCGCCCTGGCCAAGGACATCGACGCCGCGATCGTTCAGCTCGGCGACATGCCGGGTGTCGGCGCACCTTTGCTCGATCGCTTGATGGCAGCGTTCAGTCCCGTCGAGGGCCGCACGATCTGCGTGCCGACCGTCGGCGGCAAGCGCGGCAATCCCGTGCTGTGGGCTCGGCGGTTCTTTCCCGAGATGGTAAAACTCTCGGGCGATTCCGGCGCCAAGCATCTGATCGGTGAGCATGCCGATCTCGTCTGCGAGGTCGAGATGACGGGCGAGGCCGCGGTCACCGACATCGACACGCCCGAGGCGCTGGCCGCCTGGCGGGCGCGGAGCAAGCCCATGAGATCTGATCAATGAGTTTCGACGTTTCAGCCGTCCGCCGCCAGTTCCCCATCCTGTCGCAGATCATCGATGGCCAGCCGGTGCACTATCTCGACAACGGCGCCTCGGCGCAGACGCCCGACGCCGTGCTCGACGCCGTGCGCGTCTACGAGACCACCAGCCGCGCCAACGTGCTGCGCGGCGTGCATCGCCTGGCCGAACGGGCCACCGAGGCCTACGAGAATGCGCGCGTCGAGGTCGCGACTTTCCTGGGCGTCGATCCGATGGAGGTCGTGTTCACCGGCGGCTGCACGGCGGCGATCAATCTCGTCGCCTATTCCTACGGCTCATTGCTGAGGGCGGGCGATCGCATCATCCTGTCGGAGCTCGAGCACCATTCCAACATTGTGCCCTGGCAGCTCCTGCGCCAGAGGAGCGGCATCGAGATCGACGTCGTGCCCGTGACGGTCAACGGCCGCATAGACCTCAACGCCCTGCCGCGTCTGCTGACGCCGCGCACCAAGCTGATCTCGCTTGCCCACGTCTCCAACGTCACCGGCACGCTGGTCGACGTGCATGCCGTGGTGACGCTCGCCAGGACAGTCGGTGCCAAGGTCATGCTCGACGGCGCGCAGCGTGCACCGCACGGCCCGCTCGACCTGCCGGCCATGGGCATCGATTTCTATGCCTTCGCCGGCCACAAGGCGTATGGGCCGAACGGCATCGGCGTGCTGTGGGCCAAGGCCGAGCTTCTCGAGGCCATGCCGCCGTTCCATGGCGGCGGTTCGATGATCGGCCGCGTCACCTTCGCCGAGACGACCTGGGCGCCGCCGCCGCGCCGCTTCGAGGCCGGCACGCCGCCGATCGGGCCGGCGATCGGGCTGGGCGCGGCCTGCAAGTGGATGCGCGGCCTCGACTGGAAGGAAGCGCATGCACACGAGATGGCATTGGTCGAGCGGCTGATGGACGGCCTGCAGAAGATCGACGGCACCGCGCTATTCGGCCCCGGCAGCACGCAGAACCGCTATCCCGTGCTGTCGTTCCTGCTCGACGGCGTGCATCCGCACGACGTGGCGCAGACCCTGGATTCGTTTGGCGTCGCGGTGCGCGCCGGCCATCACTGCTGCCAGCCATTGATGGACCGCTTCGATCTTGACGGCACGACCCGGGTGTCGATCGCGCCCTACAACGACAACACCGACATCGACGCCCTGCTGACCGGCGTGCAGCACGCGGCCCGCACGCTCAGATGACCGACCAGCTCTATCAGGACCGCATCGTCGCCTTGGCCAAGGCCAAGACCGGTGCCGGCAAGCTCACCGCGCCCACCAAGTCGGCGCGGCGCGACAATCCGTTGTGCGGCGATCGCGTTATCATCGACGTCAGGCTCGACGATGGCGGCAAGATCGCCGAGATCGCCCATCAGGTGCGCGGCTGCCTGCTCTGCCAGGCCTCGGCCTCGGCGCTGGCCTCGGTCGCCGTCGGCCGCAATGCCGCCGGCATCGAAAAGGTGCGCCTCGACGCCGAGCGCGCCATCGGCCGCGAGGAGGGCGAGGCCGGCGAGCCGTTCGCGGCCTTCGCCCCGGTCAGGAGCCACAAGTCGCGGCATGAATGTGTTTTGCTGCCGTTCGAAGCGCTGAAAGAGGCTTTGTCTTAGCAGCTAGGGGCGTCATGGTCTTCCGGACCGCGTGCGTCCCGCGCGCTCATGAGCGCGCCAGAGGCGCGCGGTCCAGAAGAGCATGAGAAGACGTGGCTCCCAGCTAACCAAGTTTCGTCGTCCCGCCGCCGCGGTTGCGTCACAGTCCGCGTTCACGCTCCGCGCGCATCGCCCGGGAGAGCCCATGCATTACTTTCTGTCCGTCGTCGCCCTGTTCGGCCTGTTCGCGTTTCCGCTATCGGTTTTTGCCCAGGACCTCGCGCTCAAGCGCGTCATGCTGTCGTCCGGCGGCCTCGGCTATTTCGAGTACGAGGCCACGGTTGACGGCGACGCCACGCTGCGGCTCACCGTCTCGCTCGAGCAGGTCGACGACGTGCTGAAGAGCCTGGTGGTCTACGACGACAAGGGCGGGGTGGGTGGCCTGAGCCTGCCCGGCCGCGAGCCCCTGGTGCAGGCCTTCAAGGACCTGCCGTTCGACCAGGACTCGCTCGGCTCGCCGGCCGACCTGCTGTCAACGCTGAAGGGCGCGCAGGTGACGGTGGGCGGCGCGCGCGCCATCACCGGCCGCATCGTCTCGGTGCAGAAGGAGACCGTGGCGCTCAACGATGGCAAGGCCACGACCGAGCGCACGCGCGTCACCCTGCTGACCGATCGCGGCCTGCAGCAGTTCATCCTGGAAGAGGCCGAGAACCTGCAGTTCGCCGACGCCGCCCTGCGCGAGAAGGTCGGCAACGCGCTGCTCGCCATCCAGAACAATCGCGCCAAGGATGCGCGTACCATCGAGCTGTCGGCGCGCGGCCAGGGCCAGCGCACCGTGCGCGTCGCCTATGTCGTCGAAGTGCCGGTGTGGAAGGCGTCCTACCGCCTGACACTGCCGGCCGATCCCACGGCGGCGCACTCGGCGCTGCAGGGCTGGGCGACGGTCGAGAACCTGAGTGGCCAGGATTGGCGGGACGTCGAGCTGACGCTGGTCTCGGGCCGGCCCGTCGCCTTCCGCCAGGCGCTCTACGAGGCCTACTACGTCAAGCGGCCCGAGGTGCCGATCGAGGTCGCCGGCCGGCTGATGCCCGGCGTCGACCGCGGCGGCGTCGAGGCGCAGGACCGCCTGAAGGCGGAACCGCCACCGCCGCCGCCTCCGGCGCCTGCGCCCTATCGCCCACAGCAGGAACGCGGTGCGGCTGCCGCGGCGATGGCGCCGCCGCCGGCCGGCGCGGCCGCCGCCGACCAGTTCGAAGCGACAGATGCCGCGACCCAGGTCGTGTTCCGCTTTCCGCGCAGCGTGAGTGTCGCCAACGGCCGCACGCTCTCGATCCCGATCATCGACCGCCAGGTGCCGGTGCAGCGGCTGGCGCTCTACCAGGCCGAGACCGCGCCCAGGAATCCCCTGGCGGCGATCCGGCTCACCAACGACGGCGACAGCGGCCTGCCGGCCGGTCTGATCACGCTCTACGAGCGCGACAAGGCGGGCTACGTCGCCTATGTCGGCGACGCGCGGCTGTCGGGCTTCCCGGTCGGCGAGACGCGCCTGCTCGCCTATGCACTCGACGAGAAGATCGTGATCGAACGTGACGCGGCGCAGACCGACCGCATCGCCACGGGCACGATCGCCCAGGGTGCGCTCCGCCTGTCGCGCATCGTGCGCCAGACCGTGACCTATCGCGTGAAGGGTCCGGCCAAGGAGCCGCGCCAGCTCGTGGTCGTACAGCGCCGCCTGCCGGGCTGGACCCTGGTCAAGCCCGACCCCCAATCCTCAGGCAAGGGGGGCGTGGAGCTGAGCGAAGGCAACTACCGCATCACGTTCCAGTTGCCGGGCGGCGAGCAGACCCAGACCTTCGAGGTCGTGCAGGAGCAGACCCGGCAGCAGGAGCTGCGCCTGGTCAACGGCTCAGCCGACCAGATCCGGGTCTACGCCCGAGCGCGCGAGTTCGATGCCAAGACACGCGAGGCGCTCACCCGCATCCTGCAGCTGCAGGCCGCGGTCAGCGACGCCCAGCGCAAGGTCACGCAGGCCGACGCCGAGCGCCAGCAGATCGTCCAGGAGCAGGCCCGCCTGCGCGACAACCTCGCGCGCGTGCCGGCCAACAGCGACCTGCAGCGGCGCTACCTCGCGACGCTCGACAAGCAGGAGACCGACCTCGAGGCGATCGCCAAGCGCCGCGCCGATGCCGAGAAGGGCGTCGAGGCGGCGCGTGAGGCGCTGCGCGCTTACGTGGCGCAGCTCGGCTAGAGCGCCGTGAGCTCCAGCGCCGTCCGCGCGCCGTGCAGCATGGTGTTGCGGGCAATGTACTGGGGCAGGGCGTAGCCTTCGTAGCTCAGGAAGCCGTCGCGCACCGATGCGGCGAGCAGGGCAGGGCGGCTCGCAATGGCGAGCTCCAGCGTGTCGCCGGCGCGCAGCACCGCGGCCGTCGGCGTCATGTTGACCACGAGGTCGACAGGCTCGCCCGGCACCAACGGGGTCTTGATGCGATCGTCGATGGCGCGCTCGGCTTTGGTGGAGACGTCGAGCATGACATGCCGGGTCGCCGCCCGCTGGTTGCCCATCGACAGGCACTGCCGCTTGCCCGAGCGATCGATGCGGTCGAGCCTGACCGTGACGTGGGTGTCGATCTCGGTGCTCGCGAGGCCGAGCCGCAATTGAGCCGGGCCGACCAGCTCCATGTCGGCCGGCACGGTGGAGCTGAAGCGCAGCACATGCGGCATGACGCTGTCGGTGCCCGGCACCAGGCCGGGCACCTGCGGCACCGCGAGCCAATGACTCGATGCCTCGGCGGCGGGTTCGGATTGCAACGCGCCCGAGGCCGCCGGATGCAGCGTCAGTCGGCGCGAGGCGGGCGGCGGGAAGTCCGCGGCCGATCCCCATTCTGGCTCGCCGGTTGAAGCGCCGTCGCGCGCCCAGCGAACGGCCGGCTGGCGGCCGTAGCCGTTGTCGATCCCCTTCACGACATGGTCGAAGAAGGCCAGCGCCTCGAGCTGCCAGGAGTAGGCGGGCAGCTCGTACTCGGCCGGCCCGACGATCAGCCACTTGCGGTTGGCCGCGGTGCCGGCGCGCTCGAACAGGTCGTATGCGCCGAACTGGTGCAGCGAGATGTTGCCGCGGTTCTGCGCCACGACGAACGGCACCTCGATCTGCGACAGGTGTCGGAACGCGCCCTCGGCGGTGCGGTTCTTGGGATCGTCGTCGGTGTCGGAGAAGAAGGCGACCAGGTTCTCGTGCGCGCGCGGGATGGGCCGGTTCTTCTTGAAGCCCTGCATGATCGAATCGATGTGCGGCCGCACGAGCTTCCAGACGAACGGCCGGTTGACGACGTGGCTCAAGAGGGCGCGCACGACCGGCGGGACGTAGAGCTTGACGCCCTTCGCCGTGAAGTTGGCGCCCGACCACAGGCCGAAGAATTCGATGTTGGCGTAGCCGGCGTAGCGGAAGACGTGGCGTCGGTAGTCGGTGCAGATCTCGTTGCAGAAGAATGCCTTGAGCGCGGGCGGGCGGTGCGCGGCGATGGTCGGCTGGTTCATGCCGTAGTACGAGGTGCCGAACAGGCAGACGGCGCCATTCGACCACGGCTGCTCGGCGCACCAGGCGACGCAGGCGAGATGGTCCTGCACCTCCGACTCGGCCTGCCAGCGCATCAGCTCGCCCTCGGAGCGGCCAATGCCGCGCGCGGTGACGACGACCTGCACGTAGCCGCGATCGGTGATGATGGGCGGCGAGCCGATCTCGTTGGTGCCCTTCGGCACCCCGATCGTGTGCAGGTCGCGATTGTAGGCCGAGAGCTGCAGGATCACCGGATAGCGGCCGGGCTTCTTCGGCAGATAGACGTCGGCCGACAGTCGCACGCCGTCGGGCATCGGTATCATGACGTCGGCCAGCAGCTGGCAGCCCAGGCCCTGCTCGGCGACCTTGCTCGGCTGCCAGCCGGCAAGCTGCAGATGGTTGAGGCGCGCCTTGAGCGGAATGAGGTTGTCGAGACGGTAACCCAAATGCGTCCTCCTTCGTTGCCTCAGCCGGCGCGCAGTGTCCTCACCGCATCGTCACGGCGGAAAAGATAGAGCAGGGCGCGCAGCGCCGCGCCACGCTCCGACTGCAGGTCGGGATCGCGCTCGATCACGAGGCGCGCGTCATCTCGTGCCGCCTGCAGGAGCTCGGCGTGGGCGGCAAGGTCGGCCAACCGCATGTCGGGCAGGCCGCTTTGCCGGGTGCCCAAGAGCTCGCCGGCGCCGCGCAGGCGCAGGTCTTCCTCGGCGATGCGAAAGCCGTCCTCGGTCTCGCGCATGATGGCGAGGCGTGCCTTGGCGGTCTCGCCCAATGGCTGGGCATAGAGCAGCAGGCAGGCCGACTTGGCGGCACCTCGGCCGACGCGGCCACGCAGCTGGTGGAGCTGGGCGAGGCCGAAGCGCTCGGCGTGCTCGATCACCATGACGGTCGCCGCCGGCACGTCGACGCCGACCTCGATCACGGTGGTCGCCACCAGGATCGACAATCGGCCCTCGGCGAACGCCGCCATGGTCGCCTCGCGCTCGGCGCCCTTCAGGCGGCCGTGCAGCAACCCGACCTTGCCGGGGAAATGCGCGCTCAGGAGACGGAAGCGTTCCTCGGCATTGGCGAGGTCGATGTCCTCCGATTCCTCGATCAGCGGGCACACCCAGTAGACGCGCCCGCCGCCTGCGATCTGCCGGCCGACGGCATCGGCCACCTCGCCGATGCGCTCGAGCGGGATGGTGCGGGTGTCGATCGGCTGGCGCCCGGCCGGCTTCTCGGTGAGCTTGGAGACGTCGAGATCGCCGTAGGCCGCCAGCATCAGGGTGCGCGGGATCGGCGTCGCCGTCATCACCAGCAGGTCGACGGCGTGGCCCTTGGACGACAGCGCCATGCGCTGGTGCACGCCAAAGCGGTGCTGCTCGTCGACCACGGCCAGGGCGAGGTCGGCGAACTCGACCTCCTCCTGGACGAGGGCGTGCGTGCCGACGACGAGATGGATCGAGCCGTCGGCAAGGCCCTGAAGCGTTTCCTTCTTCTGCTTCTGGCCGTCTCTGCCCGTCAGCAGGGCGAGCCGCACGCCGGCAGCCTCGGCGAGCGGCGCGATGGTGGCGTGATGCTGGCGGGCCAGGATTTCGGTCGGCGCCATCAGGGCGGCCTGGGCGCCGGCCTCGACGCCGATCAGCATGGCGAGCAGGGCGACCAGCGTCTTGCCGCTGCCGACATCGCCCTGCAGCAGGCGGATCATGCGCTCGGGCTTGGCCATGTCGGCCTCGATCTCGCCGACCGCGGCCTTCTGGCTCGGCGTCAGCTCGAAGGGCAGGTTTTTGAGCACCTTGGTGCGCACCCTGCCGTCGCCCTTGGTGACATGACCCGCGACGGTGCGGTTGTGATGGCGCACCAGCGCGATGGCGAGCTGGCTGGCCAGAAGCTCGTCGAAGGCGAGGCGGGCGCGCGCCGGATGCATCGGCGAGAGATCGGTCTCCTCATCCGGTGCATGAGCGCGCGCCAGGGCGGCGTGCCAGCCATCCCACTTGTTGCGCTTGCGGAAGGCTGCGTCCTGCCATTCCGGCAGCTCGGGCGAACGCTCGACGGCGGTGGCGATGGCCTTCTGCACCGGCCGCTGCGTCAGGCCGGCGGTCAGGCCGTAGACCGGCTCGACGCGCAGGATCTGCTCACGCTGGTCGGGCGGCACGACGTGGTCGGGGTGCGTCATCTGCACCTCGCCCTGGTAGATCTCGACCTTGCCGCTCACCACGCGCACCTCGCCCGGCGGCAGAAGCTTCTTCAGGTAGTCCTCGCGGCCGTTGAAGTAGGTGAGGCAGAGCCGGCCGGTCTCGTCGCTGCACCACACGCGATAGGGCTGGCGCGGATTGCGCGGCACCAGGTGCTCTTCGACGGTCACGGTGATGGTGGCGATCTCGCCCGCCTTGGCGTGCGCCACCTCGGGCGCATGGCGCCGGTCGACCACGGCGAAGGGCAGGTGCCATAGAAGGTCGACGACCAGCGGGCCTGCAAGTTTCTCCACGAGCTTGCCCAGCCGCGGCCCGATGCCGGGAAGCGACGTGGTCTGGGCGAACAGGGGTGTCAGGCTCTGCGGGCGCATGGTTGCTAGGCTTTTAGGCCGCGTGACTTCACCATCGCAGCCACCTATATGCTACGCCGCTTTCTGGGGAAAACATGACGCGCGAGCTGGATCTCGAGACGCGGCGTAAGCGTTTGCTCTATCGCAGCGTCTATCGTGGCAACAAGGAGAACGACATCCTCCTGGGTCAGTTCGCGCGTGCCCATATCGCGGAGTTCGACGCCGCCGAGCTCGACCAGTACGAGCGGCTGCTGGCGGCGGGCGACAACGAGATCTTCGACTGGGTCACCGGCCAGGCGGAGACCCCGCCCGAGGCCGACTCCCCGGTGCTGCGCAAGCTAAAAGCGTTCCGCGTGAGGTTCTAAGTGCATGCTGCGTTTCGATAGACTCATGTCTTCCGGACCGCGAGCCTCCGGCTCGCTCATGCTCATGAGCGCGCAGGATGCGCGCGGTCCGGAAGAGGATGAGCGCGGAGAGCGGAATCGACCTCAGTCGATTCCGCGTTGGAGGCCCGCGGTCCGATGAAATCGCTTTCCGAAACCCTGTCCGTCATCCCGCGCAAGCCCGGTCGCTGGACCATCGCCGGCCTGCCCGAGGGCGCCGATGCGCTGGCGCTCGCTGAACTGGCGCGCACCACGGGCGGGCAGGACATCCTGCACGTGGCGCGCGACGGCCAGCGGCTGGAGCGCCTGCAGGACGGCCTGCGCTTCTTCTCGCCCGAGCGCGAGGTCCTGGTCTTCCCGGCCTGGGACTGCCTGCCCTATGACCGCCTGTCGCCGCATCCCGATATCGTCGCCGAGCGCCTGGAGACTCTGGTGCGTCTCGCGGCGCCGAAGAAGCCCGGTGCGCCCGCGCGCATCATCCTGGCGTCGGTGGGTGCCGCCCTGCAGAAGGTGCCGCCACGCAGCCTCTACGCCGAAGCGGCGGTGGTCCTGAAGAAGGGTCAGACGGTCGATGCCAACTGGCTGACGAAGTTCTTGGGCGAGAACGGCTATGGCCGCTCCGAGACCGTCATGGAGCCCGGCGAGTTCGCCGTGCGCGGCGGCCTGGTCGATCTCTTTCCGCCCGGCACGCCCGAGCCGTTGCGGCTCGACCTGTTCGGCGACGTGCTGGAGGAGATCCGCTCGTTCGACCCCATGAGCCAGCGCTCGACCGGCACGCGCGAGGACGTCGTGCTGCTGCCGGTGAGCGAGGTGCTGCTGACCAAGGACAGCATCGCGCGTTTCCGCGGCGGCTATCGCGAGCTGTTCGGCAACGCCACCGACGATGCGCTGTACGAAGCGGTGTCGGCCGGCCAGCGCCATGTCGGCATGGAGCACTGGCTGCCGCTGTTCCATGAGCGGCTGGAAACCCTGCTCGATTACTGCCCCGAGGCGGTCATCACGGCCGATCACCAGATCGCCGAGGCCTTCGAGGCGCGGCACGACCTGATTACCGACTACTACGACGCGCGGCTCAAGACCGGCGCCAAGGGCGGCATGACGGGCGCGGCCGACTACAAGCCCGTGCCGCCAGAACGGATCTACCTGAAACCGTCGGAGTGGGATCGCCTGCTCGAAGGCCACGCTGTCGGCCAGTTCACCAGCTTCGATGCCGCGCCCGACGCGCCGAACACGATCGATCTCGCCGGCCGCCGCCACGAAGGTTTCGCGCGCGCGCGTACGGCGCAGGGCGTCAACCTGTTCGACGTCGTGGCCGAGCACGTGAAGGCCGCGAACGCCGCCGGCCGGCGTGTTCTGGTCGCGGGCTACACCGAAGGCTCGGCGAGCCGCCTGCAACATCTGCTGCAGGAGCATGGCGCCACGACGCCGGTGCCCGTTCCCGACTTCGCCACGGTGCAGGGCCTGCCCTCCGGCGCGCTCGGCGTCGCCGTCTGGCCGCTCGAGCACGGCTTCGTGCTGGATGGCCTGGAGGTCATCGGCGAAGAGGACATCATCGGCGATCGGCTGTCGCGGCCGGCCAAGAAGCGCCGGCCATCCGAGCGCTTCATCGCCGAGGCGGCGGCCTTGGGCGAGGGCGACCTGGTCGTCCATCGCGAGCACGGCGTCGGGCGCTATGAAGGCCTCATCACGCTCGAAATCCAGAATGCGCGGCACGATTGCCTCAGGCTGACCTACGAAGGCGGCGACAAGCTCTTCGTGCCGGTCGAGAACATCGACGTGCTGAGCCGCTACGGCTCGGCGGAGGAGGGCGCCGCGCTCGACCGGCTGGGCGGCGTCGCCTGGCAGTCGCGCAAGGCGCGGCTCAAGCAGCGCATCGCCGACATGGCCGACCGGCTGATCAAGATCGCCGCCGAGCGCGCCATCCGCCGCGGCGAGACCATGAGCCCGCCCGAAGGCGCCTACGAGGAATTCTGCGCCCGCTTCCCCTACGCCGAGACCGACGACCAGCTTCAGGCCATTTCCGACGTGCTGGACGACATGTCCTCCGGCAAGCCGATGGACCGGCTGGTCTGCGGCGACGTCGGCTTCGGCAAGACCGAGGTGGCCCTGCGCGCGGCCTTTGTCGCGGCGCTGTCGGGCAAGCAGGTGGCGGTGATCGCGCCCACGACGCTGCTGGCGCGTCAGCATCACCGCACCTTCAATGAGCGCTTCCAGGGCCTGCCGGTGCGCATCGGCCGCCTGTCGCGCCTGGTCGCCGCCAAGGAGGCCAAGGCCACCAAGGAGGCGATCAAGGAGGGCACGATCGACATCGTGATCGGCACCCACGCGCTGCTCGCCAAGAGCATCGAGTTCAAGGACCTCGGTCTGCTGATCGTCGACGAGGAGCAGCACTTCGGTGTCTCCCACAAGGAGCGCCTGAAGGAGCTGCGCGCCGACGTCCATGTGCTGACGCTGACCGCCACACCGATCCCGCGCACCCTTCAGCTTGCGCTGACCGGCGTGCGCGACATGAGCCTGATCGCGACACCGCCGGTCGATCGTCTGGCCGTGCGCACCTTCGTCACGCCGTTCGACGGTGTGACCATCCGCGAGGCGCTGCTGCGCGAGCAGTATCGCGGCGGCCAGAGCTTCTATGTCTGCCCGCGAATCGAGGACATGGCGCAGATCGCGGCCGAGCTGCGCGAGCTGGTGCCCGAGATCCGCATGGCCATGGCGCATGGCAAGCTCGCGCCGACGACCATCGAGAACACCATGCAGGACTTCGTCGAAGGCAAGTTCGACGTGCTCTTGTCGACCAACATCGTCGAAAGCGGGCTCGACATCAGGAACGCCAACACCATGGTGATCCATCGCGCCGACATGTTCGGCCTGGCCCAGCTCTACCAGCTCCGCGGCCGGATCGGCCGGGGCAAGATGCGGGCCTACGCCTATCTCACCGTGCCGCCGGGCCTGGCGCTCAACGAGACGGCCTCCAAGCGGCTGGAAGTCATGCAGACCCTCGACACGCTGGGCGCGGGCTTCCAGCTCGCCAGCCACGACCTCGACATCCGCGGCGCCGGCAACCTGCTGGGCGAGGAGCAGTCCGGCCATATCCGCGAGGTCGGCATAGAACTCTACCAGCAGCTTCTCGAGGAGGCGGTGGCGGCGGCGCGGGGCAGGGCGCGGGAAGCGGAGCAGGCCGACTGGTCGCCGCAGCTCAATCTCGGCATCCCGGTGCTGCTGCCCGAGGAATACATCGCCGACCTCTCGGTGCGCATGGGCCTCTACCGGCGCATCGGCGCGCTGGCCAACCAGGCCGAGATCGACTCCTTCGCCGCCGAGCTCGTCGACCGCTTCGGCAAGATGCCGCCCGAGGCCGAATTCCTGCTGAACACCGTGGCGCTCAAGGTGCTGTGCCGCGCGGCGGGGGTCGACCGCATCGATGCCGGCGAGAAGGCGGTCGTGCTGTCGCTGCACGACAACAAGTTCGCCAAGCCCGAGAAGCTCATCGCCTGGCTGCAGAAGAACGCGCCTTTGGTGCGCCTGCGCCCCGACCACCGCGTGATCGTGCAGCGCGCCTGGAACGACGAGCGCCAGCGGCTTTCCGGCGTGACGTCGATCGTTTCTTCCTTGGCGAAGCTCGCGGCTTGAGCAGGGGCTGCACGGCCCGTTCGGCGCAACGCAGCAGCCAGTCGCTGAGCCGCGTGTCGCCCGAGGCGCGGGCGAGCGCGACCGCACCGACCGCCAGGACCACCGCCACCGTCGCGTCGGCATCGAGCTTGCGCTTCTTTGCCCCGGCCAGCTCGCCAATCGCCGCATGGAGGAGGTTGGCATAGGCCAGCCGCGCCGGCAGCGGCGCACGGGCAACGTCGGAGGTCAGGGCGGCGAGCACGCAGGTCGGCGCGCTCGCGACCAGCTCGGCCTTGTCGAGATAGGCCTTCAGCACCGCAGCGGGCTCCGCGCCGCGCAGCCGCGCGCGCAGGCCGGTGCCGGCGATGACGGCCTCGGTGAACAGGTCGTCCTTGGACTTGAAGTGCGCATAGAAGGCGCCGCGCGTCAGCCCGGCCGCCAGCATCACGTCGTCGATGTTGGTGCCGGCATAGCCGCGCAGGCGGAACAGCCGTCCGGCATGATCGAGGATTTCGCTGCGGGTGCGCTCTGTTCGTGCGGGATTGGCCGGCATGACTACCTCACGACATGTCGATAAACCTATCATATGTTCCATAACATAAGTTTAATCAGCACGGTTGCCAGAAGTTCTGCGCCACCTTTATGAGTAATGGCAATCGATCGAGATAGGGGTCGATGACCGTGAGAGACCCAACGATACCGTCGGCGATCGGATAGAGGACTTGCAGCTGGCCGATCGGCCGCCACACGACCAGGACGATGTTCCGATTGGTGCGCAGAAGAAACTGCCTCTCCATCTTGGTGTAGCCGCGTTCGCGATCGAGCCGGATGGCCGCCGCGATTTCGTCGATCGTCGATAGATCGCCATCTGTCACCTCGGTGAGTTCTTTGCCTGTCCGCAGCTTGAAGACGCCGGGGAAGCCCCAGTCGGCGCGAGATGGGGTCGCACTGATGAGCAGCCGACGCATCCAATCCGGGTTGGATTGCCCCCCGGCGCCACGGCGCGGGGCTGAACGTCGAGACTGTGTCGGCATCCAAGGCCGCATCGGCGCCGCCGGGCGGCGTAAGGCTGACCCTCAAGGTCGAGAGCCAGGGTACGCAAAAGTCGACGCCAAGCATCGTGAGCCGCTTTACATGCTCTGGCTGCGACGCACGCGGGTCCACGACTGGCACGGATTTGTCGAGCGGACGTGGAGCGACCTGTGCAATGGCAACCGACGAGGCGACGAACGCCCCTAGCATGAGACAACGGGTCAGCACCCGACTGTTTGCGGAGAACGTGATCGGCTCGCTCAGGCGGTCGACTGCGCCGCGCTGGTCGCGGCGTCGCGTTCGGCGAGGTTGAAGACCTCGACGAAGGCCGACGGCGGTTGCGCCCCGGAGACCGCGTACTTGCGGTTGACGATGAAGCAGGGCACGCCGTTGATGCCGAGGCGGCGGGCATAGACATCGGAGGCGACGACCTCCTGGCGGCCCTCGTCGCTCATCAGGTAGCGGCGGGCGCGCAGCTCCTCGATGCCGATGCGCACGGCGCATTCGACCACCGTCTCCATGTCGCCGATGTCGCGGCCTTCCTCGAAGTAGAGCTTGAACAGCTCGCCCACGGTCTCGTCCTGCACGTTGTTCTTGGCGCTCCAATGCACCAGGCGGTGCGACAGCACGGTGTTGGGCGTGCGCCGGATGCGCGAGAACTGGAATTCGATGCCGGCCTCGCGGCCGCTCTCGGCGATCGCCTGGTAGATCTGGCGCGGCCGGTCGCCGCCGCCGAACTTGGCCCGCACATAGTCGTCGCGCGTCATGCCCTCGGGCGGCATGTCGGGATTGAGCTGGAAGGGTCGCCAGGCCACGGCGATGTCGGTGCGGCCGCTCTGCATCAGCGCGCGCTCGAACCGCCTTTTGCCGATGTAGCACCACGGGCAGATCGTGTCGGAAACGACGTCGACGTAAATCATGCCGCGAGTTTACGCCTTTCGCGCCAGTGCAGAAAGAGAGCGGATCCCGCGACCACCCCCAACGCAGTGGATGTCAGCCATGCAGCGGCGGGCCAGCCACCCGATGCAACCAAGGCGCCGGTGATGGGTGGGCCGATCAGGCCGCCGAAGTTGGAGCCCTGCATCAACAACCCGGTCGAGGCGCCGACCAGCTCCGGTCGCGGCGAATGCACGGGCAGGCCGGTGAACAGCGCACCGGGCACCACGCCGATCACGGCCGAATAGACTCCCGCCAGCGCCAGCCGCCACAGGTCGGGCACGCCGTCGACAAAGATGCCGGCGGCGCAGAAGGCCATGAAGAACGCCGCCCCCGCGATCACCGCGGCACGCGGCAGCCCGCGCTGCAGCAGCCAGCCCGCCGCCAGGTTGCCGAAGACATTCACGGCAGTGACCAGCGCGGTGACGATGGCGGCCGTCGAGGTCGAGAAGCCCAGTCGCTCGACCTGCAAAGTCGGCAGGAAGCCCACGATCGCCAGCCAGCAGCAGGAATAGGCGCCGAAGCAGAGCGCGAGCGCCAGCGGTCCGCCGCTGGTCGCCACCTCGGCCATCTCGTGCAGGATCGGCCGGCGGCTGACCGGCTGGGCGTCGAGTTCGGGACGCGGCACGGCGCGCCACAGCAGCGCCAGCAGCATGATCAGCGACGCGCCCGAGGCCACCAGCCAGACCGCCCGCCATGACGTGCCGGGCAGGATGACGGCCGCGACCAGCATCATCGCGCCGGCGCCCGCCGGCATGTAGGACGTCCAGATCGTCATGGCGAGATGGCGGTCGGTGGGCCGAGTGACGCGCAGCACGAGGATGGGCACCGAGACGGTGACGATGATGAAGCCCAGCCCCTCGAGGAAACGCCAGACCAGCAGCAGGTCGATGCTGCCGGCGAAGGCGCCCAGCAGGCTGGTGGCGAAGCAGAGCGCGGTGCCGAGCACGACCAGGCGGCGATGGCCGAAGCGGTCGACCGTGAGGGCGATGATCATGCCGCCGATGGCCGCGGTCAGGTTGACCATCGCCAGCAGCCATCCGGCCTGGCGCAGGCCCGCCCCGAGATCGTCGCGGATCGACGGGATCGAGGGCGGCACCTTGCCGACATGGAACGCCGCCACCATGCCGGCGGCGACCAGCAGGCCGACCAGCGCCCAGGGTGTCTTGGCCTGGCCGTTCAGTACTGCACCCGTGCCGTCATGGCGCCGTCGACGATGAAGTTGGTGCCCGACACGAACGAGGCCTGGGTGCCGGCCAGGAACACGACGCACGCCGCGACCTCCTGCGGCGTGCCCATGCGGCCGCTCGGGTTGCGCGCCAGCATGCGCTTGTAACGCTCGGCGCCGGCGTCGCGCTGGCGGCCCCAGGTGTTGCCGTCCTCCAGGATGGTGCCGGGCGACACGACGTTGGCGCGCACGCCCTTGGGCGCCATGTCTATGGCGAGCGACTTGGCGAACGGCACCAGGGCCGCCTTGACTGAGCGATAGGGCTGGGTCGGACCGGAGATCTCGACGAACGACACCGTGCCGATGATGGTGAGCGTGGCGCCGTAGCCCGTCTTCTCGAGGTGTGCACGCGCGTGATGGACGGCGTTCACCGTCGAGACGATGTCGATGTCGATCGCCTTGCGCCAGCCCGCCTCGCTGTCCTCGGTGCCGAGCGCGCTGACATTGGCGACGAAATGGTCGAGGCCGCCGTTGGCGGTGAAATCGTCGATCCATTTCTTCAGCGCCGCATTGTCGGTGACGTCGAGTGCGCTGCCTTCGACGCGATGCTGCTTGGATCGCCAGTCCGTCTCGCGCTCTTTCACGAGCTTGGCGTCGCGTGCGCAGAAGCCGACGACCGCGCCTTCGGCCAAGAAGGCATCGACGATGGCGCGGCCGATGCTCTTGGTGCCGCCGGTGACCAGCACACGCTTGCCCTTGAGACCGAGATCCATGATTCCCCCGAAACCGACGCTCGCCTATAAGGCGGGGCATCAAACTAGGGAGCAGCCGCGATGTCCAAGCGATTCGACCTGACGGGCAAGGTTGCCCTGGTCACCGGTGCATCGTCGGGACTGGGTGTGCACTTCGCACGCACGCTTGCCGCTGCTGGTGCCGCGGTCGCCATCGCCGCGCGGCGCGCCGAGCGGCTCGCCTCTCTACAGGCGGAATTGCAGAGCTCGGTCGGCAAGGCTGTCGCCGTCGAACTCGACGTTCAGTCGAATGACTCGATCACCGCGGCCTTCGCAGCGGTGGAAGAGGCGCTTGGTCCGATCGACATCGTGGTCAACAACGCCGGCATCTCGATCGTGAAGCCGGCGCTCGAGATGCCGGTCGAGGACTGGGACGCGGTGGTCAACACCAACCTGCGCGGCGCCTGGCTGGTGGCGCAGACGGCGGGCAAGCGCTGGCTGATGGCGAAGCGGCCCGGCGTGATCGTCAACATCGCCTCGATCCTGGGCCTGCGCACCATCGGGCAGGTGGCGCCCTACAACGCCTCGAAGGCGGGATTGATCCATCTCACGCGCGCGCTCGCCATGGAATGGGCGCGGCACGATATCCGCGTCAACGCGATCTGCCCGGGCTACATCGAGACCGAGATGAACAGCGACTTCTGGAAGACACCCGCCGGCCAGCGTCTGATCGACCGCATCCCGCAGCGCCGCATCGGCAAGCCCGAGCATCTCGACGGCGCGTTGTTGCTGCTGTCATCGGAGGCGGGCAGCTTCATGACGGGCAGCGTGCTGACCGTCGACGGCGGGCACACGGTGAGTTCGTTGTGATGCTGGAGGCGCGCCACTTACGGCGGAGTTTACTCTGCCTCTAGTGGCGCGCCTCCAGCATCACCAGCCGTTGATGCGGTCGTAGACGTCGACCACCGACTTGCCGCCGTCGAGCTCGCTGTCGACGACGTAGTAGCGGTCGTAGGCCGCCGCGGTGATGCAGGCGTGGTTGGGCAGGATACGCACGCGCGAGCCGATCGGCAGGTTGCCGTAGGGGATCGGCTCCTCGGCGCCGACGAAGCCGTGCTCCTGCGAGCAGGCGACGACGGCCATGTCCTTGGCCGGCGCATCGACGATGGTGCCGTAGCCGACCTTCGGCTTGAACTCCTGGGCACTGATGTCCTTGGAGAGCGCGAGCGCGCCGGCATCGACCAGCACCTGGTTGCGATGCGGGTAATGCCCGATCACCGACGCCAGCACCGACAAGGCAAGGTCTTGCGGACCGCACGAGCCGATGAATTCCTGGTCGAGATCGTTGAAGACATAGACGCCCGGCCGCATCTCGGTGATGCCGCTGAAATCGCGCGAATACATGGCCGTCGGCGTCGAGCCGCCGGACACGATGGGGCAGGGAATGCCGGCCACGCGCAGCTTTTCGGCGGCGCTGACGATCGCTTGGCGTTCCTGCTCGGCCACCGCCGCGATGCCGTCGGGTGTGCTCTCGTGATAGGAGTGGCCGGCATGCGTCATGACGCCCGCCAGCTCGACGCCCGGCGTGCCGTGCAGGATGCGGGCGATCTCCAGAAGGCCCGGCAGCTCGGGCCATGGCAGCCCGGCGCGGCCGCCGCCGCTGTCGATCTCGATGAACACCGAGAAGGTGTCGCCGTTCTTGGCCGCATCTGCGATGACTCTGGCGACAGCAAGATTGTCGGTGACGACGCGCAGGTTGACGCCCCGGCGGCGCAGCTCGGCGACGGCCGGCAGCTTGGACGGCACCACGCCCACGCCGTAGAGGATGTCCTTGAAGCCGCCGTCGGCGAAATAACGTGCCTCGGCCAGCGTCGAGACGGTGATGCGTCCGTCATGGCCCTCGATCGCCATGCGGCCGACCTCGATCGACTTGGCGGTCTTGAGGTGCGGGCGCAGCATGACGCCGGCATTGCGCAGTCGCTCGCTCATGCGCTTGAGGTTGCGGCGCAGGATCGCCCGGTCGAGAATGAGGGCGGGGGTCGGCAGGTCATCGAGGGTCTGGGCGGCCATGATAGCGAGACTAGCATGCCGATCGAGAACGAACGAAAGTTTGTCCTGCGGGACGATGGCGGCCTGGAGGGACGCCTGGCCGAGCGGCCCGGCGTGACCAAGAGCTTCCTGCGCCAGGCCTATCTCGACGTCTCCGGCATGCGCATCCGCTCGGTCGAGGAGGGCGGCGCGGTCCGCCATGTCTTCACCTACAAGCGGCCGGTCGACGGCCAGGTCGTCGAAATCGAGACCGAGATCAGCCCGGTCGATTTCGAGCGGCTGTGGTCGCAGCGCCGCGAGACGCTGCAGAAGGTGCGCTATTCCTGGACCGACGGTCCCTTCCATTGGGACGTCGACTTCTTCAAGACCGACGACGGGTGGACCTACTTCACGCAGGCCGAAGTGGAGATGCCAGAGGAGCAGACCGAGCCGCCGCCGCTGCCATCCAGCCTCGCAAGCTACCTGCTGGCGACGGCGCCGGCCGGCGATCCGCGTTTTGCGTCCAAGCGGCTGGCCAACCAGGCGCATGCCGAGAAGCTTTTGGCCGACATCAAGAGCAAGGGGAGGATCGAGTGAAGATCACGCGTATCGACACGCATTCGGTGAAGGTGCCGTACACTTTCGGCGGCAGCCACAAGGGCGAGGGCCTGCGCACCTGGACGACCAACAACATCCTGCTGGTGCGCGTCGAGACCGACAGCGGCATCGTCGGCTGGGGCGAGGCCTTCTGCTATGCCTGCACCGACGCCGTGCGTGCCGCCCTGCACAACATGATCGCGCCCATCGCGGTGGGCCAGGACGCGCGCGATATCGCCAAGCTCTCCTACGACCTGCAGCAGAAGCTGCACCTGTTCGGCCGCTACGGCATCACGATCTTTGCATTGTCGGGTCTCGACATCGCGCTGTGGGACATCGCCGGCAAGGTGGCTGGCCTGCCGCTGCATCGACTGCTGGGCGGCGCAGGCCGCGACAAGCTGCCGGCCTATGCCAGCCTGCTGAAGTACCGCGATCCCGAGAAGGTCGCGGCGCGCACCAAGCAGGCGGTCGAGCAGGGCTATCGCCATATCAAGCTGCACGAGACCGAGGAGCCGGAGGTCAAGGCGGCGCGGCTGGCAGCGGGCGACGACGTCGCCATCATGGTCGACACCAACTGCCCGTGGACGCCCGAGCAGGCGCGGGACATGACCCTGAA
This sequence comes from Rhodospirillales bacterium, assembly GCA_009377525.1. Classification (GTDB taxonomy): domain Bacteria; phylum Pseudomonadota; class Alphaproteobacteria; order Reyranellales; family Reyranellaceae; genus Reyranella. The sequence continues at coordinate 7,682 of WHTW01000073.1, read as the reverse complement.
GCTGCGCCAGTACGACCTGTACTGGCTGGAGGAGCCGATCTTCCCGCCCGAGGACTTCACCGCCATCGCGCGCCTGCGCGAGGGCACGGGCGTGCCCATGGCGGCCGGCGAGAACAACTGCACGTCGTTCCAGTTCCGCGACATGTTCGCCGCCGGCGCCGTCGACTACGCCCAGCCCAGCGTCACCAAGGTGGGCGGCGTCACGGAGTTCCTGAAGGTCGCCAACCTCGCCGACGCAGCGGGCGTGGCGTTGATGCCGCACTCGCCCTATTTCGGCCCGGGCTTCCTCGCCACGCTTCATCTGCTGGCGGCGCGCGGCGGGCCCGGAGGCATGATCGAGCGCTACCACCTGGACCTCGAAGCAAGCCTCTACGGCGAGCTGGTGACGCCGGTCGACGGCGGCTTCGTCGTGCCCGACGGGCCGGGCCTGGGGCGCGATCCGGACCCTGATGTCCTGAAGACCTACGGGTCATGAGCTGGGGGCGCGCCACTCCAGTGGCGCGTTCATGCTTGGAGCGCGGGCCTCTGGCCCGCTCATGATCATGAGTGCGGGCCAGAGGCCCGCGCTCCGATGAGAAGACGCGCCACTGGAGTGGCGCACCCCAGCTATGACTTCGCCGGCCTGTTCCTCGGCACCTGGACGATCGACCAGGGATCGGGCAGTTCGCCGACCGGGCAGTCGATCAGCACCGGGCCGCCGCGGGCGATGCCGCGCGAGATGGCGGCGCTGAGCTCCTCGGGCGACTTCACGCGCTCGGCGTGGAGGCCGAAGCTTTCGCCCAGCTTGACGAAGTTGGGATTGCGCAGGTCGCTGGCAATCGTGCGGTTTTCGAAAGACAGCTGCTGGATGCGCTTGACGTTGCCGTAGGCGCCGTCGCTGAACACGACCGCGACCACGCCGATGCCGTGCTGTACCGCCGTCGCCATCTCCATGGCGGTGAACAGGAAGCCGCCGTCGCCGCTGATCGACACGACCGGCGTGTCGGGCTTGGCGACCTTGACGCCGAGCGAGGTGGCGTAGCCCCAGCCCAGCGTGCCCTGGTAGCCGGGCGACAGGAAGGTGCGCGGCTTGTAGGTCGACCAGGCGAGACGCGCGGCATAGCCCATCTGCGTCAGCTCATCGACCAGGATGCCGTCCTCGGGCAGGGCCTTGCGGATGGCCTCGAGGTAGGCGACCTGCGGCGCGAGCTTGTCGCGCACCGCCTTGTTGGCGCGGGCCTTGGTCTCGGCCACATGCTCGGCCCAGCCGTTGGGCTTGGCGGCGTGCTTGCCGAGCTTCTCGGCCAGCGCCTTCATCGTCGCCGTGGCGTCGCCGACGATGCCGATCTCCGGCCGGCGCTGGCGATCGAGCTCCTCGCTGTCGACGTCGACGCGGATGATCTTCAGCTTGTCGTCGAGGCCCCAGTTCTGCTGCTGCGCCTGCAGGCGCGTGCCGACGGCCAGAACCACGTCGGCCTCGCCCCACAACAGGTAGCCGGCGGGCATGGTGACGGACAGCCGATGGCGGCCGTCGATCACGCCCTGGCCCATCCGGCCGGTCATGACGGGCGCGTCCAGCATCTCGGCAATGCGCGCGATGTGCTCGCCCGCGCCCTGTGCGCCGCCACCGACGACGATCAACGGGCGCTGCGCGCTGCCCAAAAGCTTGGCGGCGCGTTCGACCGCGTCTTCGTCGACAGGGCAGGGGTCGGCTTTTGCCGGCGTCGCGATCAGCTCGACCGGCGCCTTGCGCGCCCAGGTATCCATGGCGCATTCCAGCGCGACCGGCCGCCGCCGCCCGGACAGCAGGCGGCGGAAGGCTTCGTTGACCAGGGCGGGCGCGGCGGCCGGGGCATTGATGCGATCGGCCCACTTGGTGAGGCCGCGCATGATCGCGAGCTGGTCGGGCAGCTCGTGCAGCAGCCCGACATTGCGCCCGATCATGGCCTGCTGGATCTGGCCGGTCAGCGCCAGCACCGGCGCGTTCACCGCATAGGCTGTCGACAGCGCCGCCGTGGTGTTGAGGAAACCGGGCCCCGGCACGACGACGTAGGCCGACGGCGCGCCCGTCGCCATGGCATAGCCCAGCGCCATGTAGGCGCAGGCCTGCTCGTGCCGCGCGTGGATCGGCTTGATGGCGTTGGTGCGGTCGTACAGGGCGTCGAAGAACGCATCGTTCTGGACGCCAGGCAGACAGAAGATCGTGTCGATGCCGTTCACTTCCAGCATCGACACGACGGCTTGGGCGGTGGTGAGCGTGTTCATGCCGGCGAGCCTATTCTCTTTGCTCGACCGGCGGAAATCCGGAAAAATATTCGACCTGCTACAATCGGAAGTAATGCAGCGGGGCGCCGCCTTAGTCCACGCGCGCGCCCGACGCCTTGATGATGAGCGCGAGCCGTGCTTCCTCGGCGTCGCGGAAGGCGAGCGTGTCGGCGGGCGAGCGCCAGATCGCCGTCGCGGCGAGATCGAGGAACTTCGCCTTGAGGTCGTCGCTCTCCAGCACCTTCTTCGACAGTTCCGACAGGCGCGCGAGTACGTCGGGTGGCAACTTTGCGGGCCGATGAGCGTGGTCCACGAGTTGATGTCGAAGCCGGGCAGGGTCTCGGCAATCGTCGGCACATCGGGTACGACCGGCGTGCGCTCCTTGGAGGTGACGCCGAGCGCGCGCACTTTGGCGGCCCGCACCTGGGCCAGGGCTCCCGGGATGTTGTCGAAGATCATGCTGATCTGACCGGCCAGCAGATCCTGCATCGCCGGCGCGGCACCGCGATAGGGCGCATCGATCATGTCGACCTTGGCCATCATCTTGAACAGCTCACCCGACAGATGCAGTGTCGTGCCGTTGCCAGCCGAAGCGCGGGAGTGCTTGCCGGGGTTCTTCCTCAAAAGCTCGATCAGCTCGGCCACCGTCTTGGCCGGCACGTCGAGATTGACCACCAGCATGTTGGGCAGCTGCCACATGGTCGAGACGAAGGTGAAGTCGGTACGCGCGTTGAACGGCAGCTTGGCGTGGAGGGTGGGGGAGATCGCATGGCTGGCGATGCCCCCAGGCCCAGCGTGCAGCCGTCGGCCGGCGACTGGGCCAACGCATCCATGCCGACATTGCCGCCCGAGCCGCCCTTGTTCTCGACAACCCACTGCTGGCCGCTGAGCTCCGACATCTTGGCGCAGAAGATGCGGGACAGGGTGTCGGTTGCGCCGCCGGCCGGGAACGGATTGATGTAGCGGACCGCCTTGTTGGGATAGCTACCCTGGGGCGACACGACGGCAGGTGCCGCAAGAGCTCAACTCAATCCGGCAAGCACGGCACGCCGCCCGACGCGACTCTTTGCACTCTTCACTTGGTTTCCTCCCTGCAAGCAGCGCGAAGGTGCCAAACGGGTTCGGGCCGTCGACGGCTTTCAGCGAAATTGGCGACTTGCGCCTTCGCGTCGCTTGAAAAGCCGCAAAATCTTGTCACTTTGGCGCCGTACCGCGAAACGGCTGTAGGAGTCGGGTCGTGACAGGTATGAGGAAGGCAATGCGGGGTTGCTTGGGCAGGATCGCGCGGGCGGTCGTTTGCGCCGTCGCCATCGGTTCGGTTGGTGTGAGCGTGTCTGCGCCCGCGGTCGGCCAGCCAAAACCGGCGCAGCCGCAGCCCCGACCCCAGGCCAAGCCGGGCGAGCCGGCCAAGCCCAAGCCCTTCGACGTGTGCAAGGGCCTCACTGGCGCGAACGCGCCGACGAAGGTCATAGCCTGCACCGATGCGATCAAGGACGGCAAGCTCGCGCCCGGCGACCTCGCACTCGCCTATCTCAATCGCGGACTGTCGGAGAGCGGGCCGGGCAGCGAGGCGCGGTCGAAGGACGACTACAAGGCGGCGATCCGCCTCTTCAACGAGCTGATCCTCGGCTCGCCGATGAATCCCTACTACTACACCCAGCGTGGCGTGATCTATCAGACGATCGGCGAGGCCGACCGCGCCATCCTGGACTACAGCGACGCCATCCGGCTGGCGCCGCGCGAGACCTATCCGCTGATCAATCGCGGCGTGCTGCTCTATCTCAGGAAGGACAACAACGAAGGCGCCATCGCCGACCTGACGGCGGCGCTCAAGATCAAGCCGTGCGAAGTCTCCGCCTGGGCCAACCGCGGCATCGTCCACAAGCGCAAGGGCGAGATCGACAGGGCCATCACCGACTTCAGCGACGGCATCAAGTGCCTGCCGCCCAAGATCGAGCCGATCCGCCAGAACCTGGTTCCCGACGCCATCACCAGCCAGCTCGCGACGCAGACGCAGGAGCAGAACAATCTCGCCCTGCAGGCGGCCTTCATCCGTTTCCAGCGCGGGCTCGCCTACTACGACAAGCAGCAGTACGACAAGGCGATCGCCGATTTCAGCGAGGCCATCCGCCTCAATCCCGCCGACGCCTCGGGCTATGTCGGCCGTGGCGCGGCATACCTGAACAAGGACGAGCTGCATCGGGCGATCGCCGACTTCAACGAGGCGCTGAGGCTGTCGCCGGGGCAGGCCTTCGCCCATCTGCAGCGCGGCATCGCCTATCATCGCGTCGGCGAGGCCGACAAGGCGCTCGAGGATTACAGCGCGGCGATCAAGCTCACGCCCAAGGACCCGACGCCCTACGTCAACCGCGGCATCCTCTACTACACCAAGAAGGGCCAGTACGAGGCGGCGATCGACGATTTCGACAAGGCGCTGCAGCTCAACCCGAAGGAGGTGAACGCGCTGATCAACCGCGGCATCACCTACCGCCAGCGCAGCGAAACCGACAAGGCGCTCGCCGATTTCGGCGAGGCGATCAAGCAGGGCATGCAGACCTCGGACCTCCTGCGCCTGGTCAACCAGGCCGAGCGCGGCAAGGACGCCGAGCTGGCCAAGACGGCCGACCAGGTGGCGCACGCCTACTACCAGCGCGGCATGGCGCTGATCGACAAGCAGGACTACGAGGGCGCGCTCAACGACTTCAACATGACCATGCGGATCAACCCCAAGGAGCCGCGGGCCTATCTGGGGCGCGGCGCGGCCAACCTGAAGAAGGGTGACCTGAAACAGGCGGTGGTCGACCTCGATGAGGCGATCAAGCTCGCGCCCGGCCTGGCCTTCGCCTATTTCGAGCGCGGCACGGCCTATCACGCGGTCAACGACTTCCAGCACGCCATCGCCGACTACAGCGAGGCGATCAAGCTCGATCCCAAGGACCCGATCACCTTCATCAACCGCGGCATGGCGCTGACCTACGTCGACAAGCTCGACCAGGCGCTGGCCGATTTCGATTCGGCGCTGCAGCTCAGCCCCGAGAACGTCAACGCCTTCATCCATCGCGCCTTCGCCTATGCCCTGAAGCGCGAGTTCGCCCGCGCCATGGCCGACATCGACGAGGCGATCAAGCTCGCGCCGACCAGCCCGACCGCCTACTTCTATCGGGCGCAGATCCTGGCCTTCCAGGGCGAGACGGAGCGCGCCATCGCCGATTACAACCAGTCGATCAAGCTCGATCCCAAGAATCCGCGCGTCTACGGCAACAAGGCCATGCTCTACAACGCCCTGGGCGACTACACCAAGGCGGTGGCCGACCTCAACGAGGCGATCAAGCTCCGGCCGCGCGAAGCGACCTTCCATCTCAATCGCGGCGTCGCCCATTTCGGCCTGCGCCAGTTCGACAAGGCGATTGCCGACTACGACGAGGTGCTGAAGATCGATTCCCGGATCAGCGCGGCCTACAACAACCGTTGCCTGTCACGCGCCATGATGGGCCAGGACTACGCCAAGGCGATCGCCGACTGCAACGAGGCGCTGCAACTGCAGCCCAACGATCCCTACGCCCACGACAATCTCGGCATCATCTACCTGAAGCAGGGCGACTACGCGAAGGCGATCGCCGAGTTCGACGCCTCGCTCAAGCTCGATGCCAAGCGGGCGCGCGCGCTCTACGGGCGCGGCCTGGCCAAGACCAAGAGCGGCGACGCCACGGGAGGCGGCTCCGACATCGAGGCGGCGCGCACCCAGCAGCCGGGCATCGCCGGCGAATTCGCCGGCTACGGCATACGCTGAGGGAAAGCATGGCCAGAGGATCTCTGCCGGGCGACAGCGTCGGCATCCAGGTGCCGGTTGGACGCATTGCCGCCGACCGGATCCACTGGCAGACGATCTTCGATGCGCGCGACAAGCCCAGTATCTACCGCATCCATAATGGCTCGGGTCGCGGCGCCGCCGATCCTGGCAACGCCATGATCGTCGAGGTCGACGGCGCCAAGCGCACCATCAAGGTGAATGCCGGAACCTCGGTCGACGTGATGGGCAAGAGGATCCGCGTCAAGGCAGGGACGGGCGGAGAGACCTCGCGGGTCGGGGGCTGGTACGTCCTGGTCTCGTAATTTGCCGGGAGCGCGCCACGGAGTGGCGCGCTCCCGGCAAAGACGCTGCTACGACAGCGCGCGCAGACCGCCTCGCAGGCTCTTGCCGCCCTCGGGCGACAGTTGCCGGTCGATCTCTCTGTGAATGCGTCGCCAGATCGGCACGGCCGAGCGCAGCACGGTCCTTCCTGCCTTGGTGAGCGAGATCAGCCGGCCGCGCCTGTCATCAGGATCGATCGTCGTCGTCACCAGCCCGCGCCTCGCGAGCGGCTTGAGGTTGGCCGTCAGTGTGGTGCGGTCCATGGCCAGAAGGCCGGCCACGGCGCCGATCGACGGCGGCCGCGGCTGGTTGAGCGACATCAGGAGCGAGAACTGGCCGCTGGTCATGCCGACGGGGCGTAGCGCCTCGTCGAAACGGCGCGCCAACATGCGCGCGGCGCGCTGGGCGGCGAGGCACAGGCAATGGTCGCGGACATGCACCGTCGTTTCGAAGGGGACGCCGGCGGATGTCACACGGGCGGGTTTTGACATGTCATATTTACGTTGATATCAACCCAGTACGTCAAGGCCAAAGACCGGCCTTCCTTGCACCTACAACAGAGTCGGGAGTGAACAATGATCTACGTTGCCGGATTTGTCGCCGCCGTGCCTGCGGCGAACAAGGAAGCCTACGCCAAGCACGCCGCCGACGCGGCCCCTCTGTTCAAGGAGTTCGGCGCCACCCGCATGGTCGAGGCCTGGGGCGACGACGTGCCTGACGGCAAGGTCACCGACTTCAAGGGCGCGGTGAAGGCCAAGCCCGACGAGGTCGTCGTCTTTTCGTGGATGGAGTTCCCCAGCAAGGACGCCCATGCCGCGGCGGCGCAGAAGATGATGAGCGACCCACGCATGAAGGAGATCGGCGCCGGCATGCCGTTCGACGGCAAGCGCATGATCTACGGCGGCTTTGCGCCGATTTTGGATACGTGATTCATCTCTTCCGGACCGCGCGCATCCTGCGCGCTCAAGCTCATGAGCGCGCTGGAAGCGCGCGGTCCGGAAGATCCTGAGTCAGCGCCGGGGATTGGCCCGCTGCTGATCCCTTTGCATGGCCTCGCCGGCCGCCAGAAGCTCGGCGCGCCGGTGGGTGACGATCGCCTGGTTCTCCGACACGAACTCGCCCCAGGTGATTTCGCGGTTGGCCAGCCGCGCGGTGTTCGCGTCGGCCCGGGCGTAGCTTTCGGTCAGGATCGCCACGATGGCGGGATGGACCTTGGCCGCGCTCTCCAAGGCCATCTTCCGGCAAGGTGCGAGATAGTCCTGCTGAAGCGACCGGAGCAGCGCTGCTTCCTGCGGTGTCGCCTTCT
>WHTW01000072.1 GCA_009377525.1 Rhodospirillales bacterium | reverse complement strand
CACGCCATCAAGTACGGCACCACCTTGCGGCGTCACGATGTGTGAATCCGACAGATCGATGACGAGGGGAGGCGAAGATTCAACCCTGCGCCAGTCCCGCCTTGATGAGCAGCGGCTTCACCTCGACATAGCACCTCTCGACGAAGGCGCGGTACTCGGCCAGGTTCTTGTACCACGGCAGCTGGAGGAACTTCTCCAGGTACTCGTTGACCTTGGGCTCGCCCATCGCGTCCTTGAAGGCGAGGTAGATCGAATCGACGACTTCCGGCGGCATGCCCTTGGGGCCGACGATGCCGTAGGGGCTCTGGCCGACGACGTTGATGCCGCGCTCGATCAGGGTCGGCACGTCCTTGCACTTGGCCAGCCGCTTCTCGGTCGCCAGCGCGAGGATGCGGCACCGGCCGTTGTCGACGAACGGCGCCCATTGCGAGGCGTCGGCCAGGAAATGCACCTGGTCGCTGAGCAGCGCCTGCATCCATTCGGCGCCGCCCTTGTAGGGGACGTGCGTGAACTTGGCGCCGGTCGCCTGCAGGGGCGGCCGGCGGCCTACGAGTTCGACCAGTTCGCGCCCGTCGCCCTGATCAGCGCCGATCCGACGGTGCTGGTGGTGCGCGCCATCTGGCCGCCGAGCACCGCCGTCACGGCCGGGCCGCCGCCCTGATAGGGAATGTGGAACATTTTTATGCCCGCGGCCTGGGCGAAGATGTCCACATGCAGCGTGCCATACACGTCGGGCGCGGCACGCGCGGCTTGCGCAGTGCCAACCGAGCCGCCGGCGCCGGGACCAGGCGGCCCATCACATGGGCGAGCGGCCGGGTCGTGATGTCGGCCACACCGCCCGGCGGGAAGGGCACGAAGATCTGCATGGACCTGGACGGATAGACATCCTGCGCCATGGCCGGCCGTACTGCTGGCAGGATCAGGCCGGCAGCAACGAGCGTTCGCCGCTTCATCGTTCCCTCCCTTGCCTGCCTTCTTCTTTCTTACTTACTGGTTTCTTACTTACTGGCGCCAGCCTTGGCGGCCCCTGCCTTGGTCCCAGGATATGTGGCCGTGAAGCCGAACTCGGTCGTGAGCGCGTCGGGCATCGCCACCTTGTCGAGGTCGGACAGGCCGGCGGTCTTGGCGGGCTTCAGCCCCAGCACCAGCGGTCCCTTGGGCGCCTTCCAGTCGGTGATGAAGGAGGCGACGGCGTCGAGCGACTTCAAGGTATCAGGACCCTGCTGCGCGGCGAAGGCGGCGAGGCCCGTCAGCGCGGTCTGCACCAGCTCCTCGGGCTCCACGCCTTCCTCCTGGGCCCACGCCGGCAAGAGCTTGGCGAGCAGGCCGGTGTCGTCGACGGTGAGCGAGGCGCTGCGCAGGCGCGCGTCATCTTTGGCACCGGCCATATCGCTGGTCTTGTCGCTGACGCCGTCCATCGCCAGCGACAGCGTGAACCTGGCCTGGCCGCGCATGCTGATCTCGAGCGTCTTGACGTCGAGCACCTTGGTCGCCGGGTCGAGGGTGTAGTCGAGCTCGATGTCGAACGGCACGTTGGGCACACCGTAGGGCTGCAGCGCGGTGAACATCTCGTCGTCGCCCGTGATGCCTTCCAGCTTGAGCTTGGCGAAGCGCGGCGCCTCGTCGTCCTTGGAGTCCTTCATGCGGTCGAAGTCGAGCGCGTCGACCGTCACCTTCTGGATCTTGACCGTGCTCTCCTTGTCTCCGGTCGCGGCATTGGCGGGAATGACGGCCACGACGTCGTTGAGCACGAAGCCCGAGCTGCCGTGCGGCGCGGCGTTGGCATAGGTGAGGGTTTTCAGCTCGAGCTGCGGCTTCAGTTCCTTCTCGAAGCGTTCGAGGCCGTTCTGCGCCCATGCCGCCGTCGCCAGCCAAAGCATCAGAAGCGCCGATGACACGCTCGCCCGGATCGCCCGCATGCAAAACCCCCGTCAATTGTCGGTCGACCCTAAAGCATATTCCGTCCGGCTGGAATCAGCCGGACGGAATATGCCTTGTGAAATCCGCATCTCCCGGGCGCGCGTTTCCGGCGGGATGGAACCGCTCGCGGTTCCATCCCGCCGGGAACCGCTCTAGCATTGGCCGGTTACAGCGGCGAATCGCCGATCGCTATTCGGCGGCGCGACCGGCCTCGGCCGACACGACGTACTGCCGCTCGAAGCGCTCATGCGCCATCAGCACCAGACCGAACGTCACCACGAGGATGCAGACCGTGGTGAAATAAAGGGCGTAGCCCTGGGCGATGACGCCAGCCTCCGGTTCGATCATGCCCATGCCCTGGGCGGACACCATCGCCGCCCGCACCAGCCGGGCGACGGCGATGCCGGCGAGTGCCAAGGCTGCGATCGGCCGGCTGCGCAGGCCGTCGAGCTCGCGGCCGCGCCATGTCTCCCAGGCCGCCAGCGATGCCAGGATGCAGACGAACAGCGAGAAGACGATCGATTGTGCACGCGCCACCGGGGCGACCTGCCAGGCGAGCGTGAAGAGGGCGACGAAGACGATCAATATGGCCGCGACGATCATCCCGGCGAGTTCGGCGCCCATCGCCGGGTCATTGAAGCGACGCATGCTCAGCCACATGGCGGCGAAGCCCGCGACGAACAGTGCGTCGCCGATCAGGATGAAGCGAAAGGAGGCGTCCGGCCCGCGCAGGCCGAACAGGAAGGTGCCGGCGCTGCCCAGCAGCAGGGCCAGCGCCCAGCCGCGCAGGCCGGGCCCTTCGCGATGATGGTACCAGGTGAGCAGCGACACCCCGGCCGCCACCAGGGTGACCAGGACAGTGATGAAATGCAGCGTGGGCGCATGCAGGGCGAGCACGGTGATCTTCCTAGGACGGCGTCGCCTGCGCGTCGAGCCACTGGCGCGCGGCATGCAGCTCGCGGAAGATCTGCAGCGGCCGGCTGACGGTCGCGGCATTGGCGAAGATCTGGGCCTGCGCATAGCTCTCGTCGGAGGCCGCGACGATGGCGAGCGGTCCGATCTGGCCATGCTGGGCGTAGAACATGACGCGCTGGCCGAACGCCTTGAGGTTGTCCTCGGAGATCGCCAGCGGTGTCTGGGTGATCTCGAAGATCTTGCGATAGGCCATGCCACCGTCGGCCGTGACCCCGGCGAAATACTGCTCGATGTCGGCTACCGTCACCGGGTCCTTGGCGACGGCGACGACCAGCCGCTGGGGATGGGAAATCGTCCAATGGACGGGCATGGGGTGGAAGGTAACATTGCGGCGACGGGTCAGCCACGCCTACTGCCGACCGCCAAACTTGCCGTTGGGCCGCAACAATCGCCGTCTCTGGACGTTCGAATCATCGGGCAACGACCGGAGGACCCGATGAACAATCGCGACGAGACCATCCGCGAGAAGCTTCTGGACCGCCTGACGACGCTGGGGGTGGACGCCCGCAACCTTGCCGTGGAAGTCGAGCACGGCATGGTGATTGCCCGCGGGTCGGTACCCAACGAGGAGCAACGCCAGCGGGCGATCGATGCCCTGATCGGCGCTCATGAGCTGCAGATCGCCGTTCGTCCCGTGGCGCCCTCCGACAGCGACGACGGCCGGGGCCGCCCCCCGGTCACCGGCACGTCGACCGAATCGGCGCACCAGAGCCGGCGCCAGACCGATCCGACATAGCCGCTTCACGAGACGCGTGACGGACAGCACCGGGTGACGGCATAGTCCCCTTGGGGGAGTACTATGCGCATCCGCGTTCTTGTTGCCGTCATATTTGGCCTGCTGCTGGGCGATCCCGCGGCGGCCCAGGTCCTGCCGATCCCGCCGGGCTGGCAGATGGAGCGGGCGATCCTGCTGTCGCGGCATGGCGTGCGCTCGCCGCTCAAGTCCAACGAGGAAATGGACAGGCATGTCGCCACGCCATGGCCGGTGTGGCCGGTCCCGCCCGGCTTCCTGACGCCGCGGGGCGCCGAGCTGATGCGCCTGATGGGCCGCTACTACCGCGTGCTCTACGGCGGGCGTGGCCTGATGGAGGCGTCGATCTGCCCGCCGCGCAACACGGTCGCGGCGTGGACCGACATCGACCAGCGCACACGGCTCACGGGTGCCGCGTTGTTGAACGGCATGTATCCCGGATGCGCCAACCCGCTGCTGCGCAACCAGGACGATTTCACCGTCCCCGATCCCCTGTTCCATCCGCAGCCGACGCCGGCCTGCCCGATGGATGCCGCGGCCAACCGCGCCGCCGTGCTGGCCCGCATCGGTGGCAACTTCGATTCGGTGCTGCGTGAATACGCCCCTCAGCTCAATTCGATGCAGGCCGTCCTTTGCCCGCCTGGCCAGTCGTCGCCCGGCCGCTATTGCGGCTTGCCGTCGGAACCGCCGGCGATCGAGACCGGACCGGGCGGCTGGATCAGCGTCTCCGGGCCGATCGGCATCGGGTCGTCGGCGGCCGAAACGTTCCTGCTGGAAAGTGCCCAAGCCATGCCGTCCTCGCAGGTGGCATGGGGGCGCCTGTCAGGCGATGCCGAGCTGCAGGACCTGCTCAAGATCCACCGGCTCGAGTTCGACCTGGCGCAGAAGACGCTGCCGATCGCCCGCCAGCGTGGCTCCAACCTGATGGCGCAGATCGTCGCGAGCCTGCAGAACGGCCACAAGTTCCCAGGCCTGCAGGCGCTCGCCGAGCCGCTGCGGCTCGGCCTGCTGGTCGGCCACGACACCAACCTCGCCAACGTGGCGCGCCTGCTCAATGTCGGATGGCAGATCCCGGGCTTCCAGCCGAACGAGGCGTCGCCCGGCGGTGCGCTCGCCTTCGAATTGCTGCGCGAGCCGCGCACCGGGCGGCGCTATGTGCGGATTGCCTTCTACGCGCAGACGCTCGACCAGATGCGCAAGGCGCAGGTGCTCGATTTCGAGCACCCGCCCGGCATGGTGGCCGTCGACCTGCCCGCCTGCGCGGGCGACCTGCATGAAAAGGCTTGTCCGCTGGAACGCTTCGTGGCGATCGCCAACGAGGCGATCGATCCTGGCTGCGTGACGATCAAGCCGTGAGCTTCGTATTCCTCTCGCCCTAGCGGGGGCCTAGCGGAGGAGAGGAGCATGGGGGTTTGACCTCGCGCGTTCGGCCAGGCTGGTATCGACGCAAAGCTCGTAGGGGATGTCGCGTTTGAGCGTGCCGAAGGCGCGCATGGCGGCGTGCAGTCGGTCGTAGCCTTCGGGGCGGATCAGCGGGTCGGGACCCCACAGGCCGAGCTTGCGATAGCGCTCGATGGCGGCGGTGAAGATCGGCTCGGTGACATCGGGGAAATAGCTTTTCAGCGTGCGGGCGATCTCGACGGCCGGCGTGGCGGCGAACCAGCCGAGCGTGCGGTGCAGGCCCTTGGTCATCTTCAAAAGATCGTCAGCGCGGTGCTCGAGGGTGGCGCGGCGCGTCACCAGCGTGGTGTAGGCGGTGAGGCCGCGCGTGGCGGCGGCGTACCAGAGGTGGCCCGCGCCCGAGGCGATCAGCTCCTCGGCATAAGGCTGGAAGAGCTGTGCTGCTGCCAGCGTGCCGGCGCGGATCGCCGCGGCATTCTCCGCCATCGACGGTCCCGAGATGCGGTCGAGGCGGTCGAGATCGACACCGGCGCGGCGCAGGTCGTCGGCGAGGCAGATCCACGGCGTCGGCACTTCGGACACCGAGGCGAACCTGGCCTTGGCGAGATCGGCCAGGCGGAAGTCGGGCCGCGGCCTGGCGCCGATCACGAAGAAGGGATCGCGCGCGACCACGTCGGCGAAGCACACGAGATCGGCGTCGGGCTCGCTGTCATGCACGATCATGACGCGCAAGGGGCCGCCCCACATCACGTCGATCTCGCCCGATCGCAAGGCGCGGGCGGCGGCGGCGGGATCGGGTGACGGCCGCAACGCCACCTCGACGCCGGCATCGCGGAACGCGCCGGTCGCAAACGCGGCATAGAACGGCGCATAGAACAGCGCGCGGAAGTTCTCGCTGAGGGCGATCATGCCTCAGTGTAACAGGCTTAGAGCACATTCCGTCCGGCTGATTCAGCCGGACGGAATGTGCCCTGTGCAACAACGATCACCGTTGCGCGCGTTTCCGTTTAGATGGAACCGCGCGCGGTTCCATCTAAACGGAAACCGCTCTAGCCGCCCTCGGCCGCGCGCATCATCGATTCGCCGCCCAACAGCGTCAGCAGCACGCCTTCGAGTGCGGCGGCATCGATCGGCTTGGGCAGCACCGGCACGTTGGCGTAGCGCCGGTCGATGCTGTCGCGCTGATAGCCGGTGATGAACACGAACGGCACGCCGCGGGCCAACAGGAGATCGGCCAGCGGCTCGGCCTGCTGTCCGGCAAGGTTGAGATCGAGGATGGCGCCGTCGAAGCGCTCGACCTTGGCGGCGGCAAGGCCGTCGGCCAGCCGGCCGTAGGGGCCCGCCACCTCCGCGCCGAGATCGGTCAGGATGTCCTGCAGCAGCATGCTGACCAGAAGCTCGTCCTCGACCACCATCAGGCGCATGCCGGCGAGGCTGCGGCGCGCCTGATTGCCGGACGGCGCCTCAGCCGGCGCTTCCTCGGGCGTCGGGGCGGCGGCGATCTGGGCGGCCGGGATGGAAAGCCGGCAACGCAGGCCCTCGGGCCGCCAGTCGTAGCTGACGCCGCCACGGAACTGCGCCTCGATGCTGGAGCGCACGATGGTGAGGCCGAAACCGAGCCGCGCCGGCTCGGCCGTCGGCGGACCGCCGGTCTCGACCCAGTCGAGCATCAGCGCATCGGCGCCGGGCTGCCAGCTCACGTGCAAGGTGCCGGTGTCGGTCGACAGCGCACCGTACTTGGCGGCGTTGGTGGCAAGCTCGTGCAGCGCCAGCGCCACGGCCTGGGCAGTCGCCGGCAGCAGCACCACGGCTGGTCCCTCGGTGATCACGCGCTGGCGATGCGTGGCGTGATAGGGCGCCATCTCCTCCTCGACGATCTTGCGCAGATCAGCACCCTCCCAGCGGGTCGAGGAAAGAAGGTTGTGCGTGGCGGCCAGCGCATGCACGCGGCCCTCGACGGCGGTGACGAACTCCTGGGTGGTGGTGGCGCGCGTCAGCCGCAGCACCGACAGCACCACCGCCAGCGTGTTCTTGGCGCGATGGTCGACCTCGCGCGCCAGCAGCACCTGGCGCTCCTCGGTGCGCTTGCGCTCGGTGATGTCGACGGTGACGCCGTTCATGCGCACCGGCTTGCCCTGGGCATCACGCGAGATGATGCCGGCGCCGTAGCACCAGCGCACCTCGCCGCTCGGCCGCACGATGCGGAACTCGACCTGGAAGCGCGACAGGCCGTCGTCGAGGATGGCGGTGAGCGAGTTCTTGGCGCGATCGTCGGGATGGATCATCGCCTCGATGCGCTCGACGGTCGGCTGGAAGGTCGCGGGATCGACGTCAAAGATGCGGTAGGGGCCGTCATCCCATTCGATGCGGCCGCTCGCGACATCGACCTCCCACGAGCCCATGTCGCCGGCCGAGAGCGCGATCGAGCGGCGCTCCTCGCTCTGGCGCAAGCGCTCGGTCTGCGCCTCGAGCTCGGCGGTGCGCGCCGCCACCCGCTCCTCGAGCTCGGCGTTCAGTGCCTCGAGCTGGCGGGTCTTGCGGTAGAGATCGACGAACACCCGGACCTTGGCGCGCAGCACCTTGGGCACAACCGGCACCGAGACATAGTCGACGGCGCCGATCTCGTAGCCGCGCAGATGGTCGGTCTCGCCGACCTGGATGGCCGAGACGAAGATGATGGCGAGATCGGAGAAGCGCGGATGCTCGCGGATCATGGCGGCGAGCTGGAAGCCGTCGATGCCGGGCATCACCACGTCGATCAGCACGACGGCGACATTGTCGGTCTTGAGCAGGAGGCCCAGCGCCTCTTGCGGCGAGGTTGCCTTGATCAGGTTCTCGCCCAGCTCGGCGAGGATGACCTCGTAGCTCAGAAGCTTCGCCGGCTGATCGTCGATCAGCAGGATATTGACCTTGTCGAGGTCCCTGACCACCGGGCGCAATGCGTCGGCCATGGTCAGCGATGCAGCCAGAGCCGCAGCGCCGAGAAGAGCTGCTCGGTGTTGACCGGCTTGGCGAGATAGTCGGAGGCGCCGGCCTCCAGGCACTTCTCGCGGTCGCCCTTCATCGCCTTGGCGGTCAGCGCCACGATCGGCAGCCGCCGCAGCGCGGGGTTGCCGCGGATCAGGGCGATGGTCTCGTAGCCGTCCATCTCGGGCATCATGATGTCCATCAGCACGATCGCGACTTCGGGCGAGTGCTCGAGGATGGAGACGGCCTCGCGGCCGGTCGTCGCCGTCAGCACGCGCATGCCACGCCGCTCGAGCGCGCTGGAGAGTGCGAAGATGTTGCGCGTGTCGTCGTCGACCACCAGGACCGTGCGGCCTGCCAGCATCTCGTCGGAGCTGTGCAGGCGCTCCAGCATGCGCTTCTTGTCCTCGGGCAGCTCGTCGACGACCTGGTGCAGGAAGAGCGCGGTCTCGTCGAACAGCCGCTCCGGCGAGGCCGCGCCCTTGACCACGATCGAGCGCGCCATGGTGTGCAGCTTGGCGTCCTCCTCGGGCGACAGGTCGCGGCCGGTGAACACCACCACCGGCAGGTCGGCCAGGGCGGTGTCGTGCTGTATCTCCTCCAGCACCTCGAAGCCCGACAGGTCGGGCAGGCGCAGGTCGAGTACCATGCAGTCGAAGCGCTCAGAGCGCAGCTTGTCGAGCGCGCCGCGGCCGGAAGCGACGGTGGCGATCTCGATGTCGGGATGCGACAGCAGCTCGGTGACGCCGAAGCGCTCGGCCTCGTTGTCCTCGGCGATCAAAAGCTTCTTCTTGCGCGGCCGCACGTAGTCGTTGATGCGGGCAAGTGCTTCGTTCAGGCCTTCACTGGTCGTCGGCTTGTTGAGGTAGGAGAAGGCGCCGCGTGCCAGGCCCTGCTGGCGATCCTCGTCCATGCTCAGGATCTGCACCGGGATGTGGCGCGTCTCCAACGTGCGCTTGAACTGGCTGAGCACGTTCCAGCCCAGCATGTCGGGCAGGAAGATGTCGAGCGACATGGCGACGGGCTTGTATTGCAGCGCCAGATCGAGCGCCTCCGCGCCGCGCGCCGTGACCACGGCCTTCAGGTCCGCGGCATGCGCGGCATCGACCAGGATGCCGGCATAGTTGGGATCGTCCTCGACGATCAGCAGGGTGCGGTCGCCCGGCTGGATGGTGTGGCGGTCGTCGGGGAACTGGTCGGCGAGATGGTCGGGCAGGACAACCTGCGGCAAGGGCAGCGAGCCCGGCAGCGGTGGGCGCAACGCGGTGCGCGGGCCGGTGTACATGGTCGGCAGATAGAGCGTGAAGGTGCTGCCGAGACCGGGCGTGCTGCGCAGCGTGAGCTCGCCGCCGAGCAGCTGCGCCAGCTCGCGGCTGATGGCGAGGCCGAGGCCCGTGCCGCCGTACTTGCGGCTGGTGCTGGCGTCGGCCTGCTGGAAGGCCTCGAACACGATCTTCTGCTTCTCGACCGCGATGCCGACGCCGGTGTCGGTGACCTCGAAGGCCACGACGGCGCTGGCCTGGTTGAACACCACGTTGTCGGTGCGCCAGCCGGTCTGGGCCGGCACGACGCGCAGGCGCACGCTGCCCTGGGCGGTGAACTTCAGCGCGTTGCTGAGCAGGTTCTTCAGGATCTGCTGCAGGCGCTTGGAATCGGTGACGATGCTGCGGCCGAGATGCTGGTCGATCTGCACCTCGAACGACAGGCCCTGCGATTCGGCCTGGTGGCGGAACGGCCGCGCCACGGTCTCGAGCACGTTGGAGAAGAAAATCTCCTCGGCGTCGACGGTGACGGTGCCGGATTCGATCTTGCTCAGATCGAGGATGTCGCTGATCAGGTTCAGAAGGTCGGTGCCGGCGCCGTGAATGGTGCGGGCGAACTCGATCTGCCTGGGTGCGAGGTTGCCTTGGGGGTTCTCGGCGAGCTGCTGGCCGAGGATCAGGATCGAGTTTAGCGGCGTGCGCAGCTCATGGCTCATGTTGGCCAGGAACTCCGACTTGTAGCGCGAGGTCAGGGCCAGCTCCGACGCCTTCTCTTCCACCGCGCGGCGGGCCTGCTCGATCTCCTGGTTCTTGCGCTCGACCTCGAAGTTGCGCTCGGCGAGCTGGGCCGCTTTCTGCTCGAGCTGCTCGTTGGTCTGCTGCAGCTCGGTCTGCTGGGTCTGCAGTTCGCCGGCGAGCTTCTGCGACTGCTCGAGCAGGCCTTCGGTCTGCATGGTGGCTTCGATCGAGTTCAGCACGATGCCGATCGAGGCGGTGAGCTGCTCGAGGAAGGCGATCTGCAGTTCGGTGAAGTGGCTGAGCGAGGCGAGCTCGATCACCGCCTTGACCTGGCCTTCGAACAGCACGGGCAGCACGATGATGCTCTTGGGCGGAGCCTCGAACAGGCTGGAGCCGATCGGATGGGCCGTCGGCGGCAGGTCTGAGATCAGGATCTGGCGGCTGTCGGCGGCGCACTGGCCGATCAGGCCCTCGCCGATGCGGATGGTTTCGGGGTGGCCCGACCGCGAATCGGCGTAGACCGACAGGAGGTTCAGCGAGCTCTCGCCCTGCTCGTCGGTCTCGGTCTGGTAGATCACCGCCTGATGCGCGCCCACCAGCGGTGTCAGCTCGCGCAGCAGCAGCCGGCCCACCGTGCCGAGGTCGCGCTGGCCCTGCAGCATGTTGGTGAACTTGGCGAGGTTGGTTTTCAGCCAGTCCTGCTCGGTGTTGCGCTCCGTCGTCAGACGGAGGTTGTCGATCATGGTGTTGAGCTTGTCCTTGAGCTCGCTGAGCTCGCCCAGCGCCTCGACCTGGATCGACCGGGTGAGGTCGCCCTTGGTCACCGCGGTCGCCACCTCGGCGATGGCGCGCACCTGGGCCGTGAGGTTGGTCGCCATCGAGTTGACGTTGTCGGTGAGGTCTTTCCAGGTGCCGGCGACACCGGGCACCTGGGCCTGGCCACCGAGCTTGCCTTCGGTGCCGACCTCGCGGGCCACGCGGGTCACTTCGCCGGCGAAGCCGTTCAGCTGGTCCACCATCGTATTGATGGTCTCCTTCAGCTGCAGGATCTCGCCGCGCACGTCGACGGTGATCTTCTTGGAAAGATCGCCGCTGGCCACGGCGGTGGTCACCTCGGCGATGTTGCGCACCTGGCCCGTGAGGTTGGTCGCCATGAAGTTGACGCTGTCGGTGAGGTCCTTCCAGGTGCCGGCGACGCCGGGCACCTGGGCCTGGCCGCCGAGCTTGCCCTCGGTGCCGACCTCGCGGGCCACGCGCGTCACTTCCGAGGCGAAGGACCGGAGCTGGTCCACCATGGTGTTGATCGCTTCCTTCAGCTGCAGGATCTCGCCGCGCACGTCGACGGTGATCTTGCGCGACAGGTCGCCGTTGGCCACCGCGATGGTCACGTCCGAGATGTTGCGCACCTGGGCCGTCAGGTTGTTGGCCATCGAGTTGACGCTCTCGGTCAGCTCGCGCCACACGCCGGTGACCTCGCTCACCTTGGCCTGGCCGCCCAGCTTGCCCTCGGTGCCGACCTCGCGTGCCACGCGCGTCACCTCGGAGGTGAACACCGAAAGCTGCTTGATCATCGTGTTGACGATGGTCGCGGCGCGTAAAAACTCGCCCTTGAGCGGGCGGCCGTCGACGTCGAGCCGCACGGTCTGCAGCAGGTCGCCCTGCGCCACCGCGCCGATCACGCGCGTCACCTCGGTGGTCGGCCAGACGAGATCGTCTATCAGGCCGTTGACCGAGGTCTCCATCCCGCCCCAGGCGGCGGCGGAGAGGGCGAACTTCACGCGCTGGCGGATGCGGCCCTGCTCGCCCACCGACTTGCCGATGCGCTCGAGCTGCTGGGCCATGATCTGGTTGGCGCCGACGATCTCGTTGAACAGCACGGAGATGCGACCGATCGCGCCGGCTCGTCCGGTCGGCAGGCGCACCGAGAAGTCGCCGGCGCGCACGGCTTCGAGGGCCTGCTGCAGCTCGTGAAGATCGACGGGGATGGCGCCGTTCTGGCCTGCTGCGGCGCGACGAGAGGATGGGGAGACCGGACTTGCCGCTGCTGCAGCGGTATCGGCGTCGGCCGTCATGGGACACTCACCCTGCCTGGAATTGTTCAGTCACGGCACCAGCGAGGCTCATGAGCCGGTATTTTGGGTTTCCGATGGCAACGGGCCCCCACGCGCACTAGTCTCCCCGCAATGCCAAGCAACGTTGCCTTCTCTGGAAAGTTGCGTCCTTACGGTGACAATTTAAGGGTCTCGGCAAGCCGCGAAGACGGGCGTTCTTGAACGAACCAAGAACATCAAGATGTCGGTGCAACCGAGGATTACGAATGTAAGTGGCACTGTCGGCTTGCGCGCCTTCACTGCAAGATTGGCGACGCTGCACCACGAAAACCCTGTTCGTAGCCAAAAGCGAGCGACCTATGAAAATCGTCGTCGGATCGGACCATGCAGGCTTCCCCATGAAGGCCGAGCTGCTCGCCTTCCTGAAGGACCTCGGCCACGAGATCGAGGATGTTGGCTCCTACGATCCCCATCCGGTCGACTTTCCCGATATTGCCCGCAAGGTCGCGGCTGCCATCACCTCCGGCCGCGCCGAGCGCGGTCTGATGGTGTGCGGCACCGGCGTCGGCGCGTCGATCGGCGCCAACAAGATGAAGGGCATCCGCGCTGCGGTCTGCCACGACGTGCATTCGGCGCATCAGTGCGTCGAGCATGACGACGTCAACGTCATGTGCATCGGCGCACAGATCGTCGGCCCGTGGCTCGCCAAGGATCTGGTCGCGGCTTACCTCAACGCAAAATTCTCGACCACTGAGGAATTCCGACGTCGCGTCGCCAAGCTCGCCGACATGGATGCGGGACGCTAGAGCACAGTCCGCTCGGCTGGAATCAGTCGAGTGGATTGCCCCTTGAAACAGCCAACACCCGCGAGAGATTCAATCAGATCGGAAATCGCTCTAGCCCCTCGTCACAAAGGTTTTGATCGGTTGGTTTGCGGACCGCTGGACGGTGGGCCGAGCATTCGGATGAATTCGGATAGTTTCGCCCTATCCGAATTCGACCCGCAAAAAGCCGCGATCTTTGGGCCTTTTTTGGCCCTGCCGGCGCTTCGGATAGTTCCGATGGCCATTTTCGCCCGCGAGAGTTTGCTTCGGCATTGTCGCCATCGACCTCGCACACCGCGGCCTTGCCGAACGGGCCCGCCGGCCGGCTGTTGTGGATCGGATGGACGATGCATAGAGCGACAGACGCTGGACTCTACCTAAAACCGCCGTGCTTGTCAATAACCATAGTTCATATCGGCCAGTCGCAGGGTGCCCGCCAGCGAGGCCGGGTTCTTTTATTGCGACTTTTGGCGCTCCAGGAGGCGCCACCCCTGGGGGGCCACCGCCGCCGTCATACCATGGCCTGTGTGCGCCAGCCCAAGTGCCGGCAGTGCTGTCATTGGTCGCCGTCGCCGGTCCGCGATCTCGCGTGGTTCAGCTCCAAACCTGTCAAGCCGTGAGGAGCCACAGTCGGAGCTGGGCTCAGGGATAGGGCGTGCCGTCCTTGTGCACGAAACGGCCGTCGGCGTTGGAGCTCATCATATCGATGTCGGAGCAGATGGTGACATCGGCGGGCGAGCGCGCACCGATTTCGAGATAGACCGCCACCGCGTCCGATTTGTTGATCAGGTGGTGGCCGTTGCCGGAGCCTTTCGGAAACGCCGCACACTCGCCGGCGCGCAGCACCGTCTCGCCGCCATCTTCGATCAGCGTCAGCTCGCCTTCGAGCACGTAGACGAATTCATCTTCGGCCGAATGCCAGTGGCGTTGGCTCGACCAATTACCCGGTGGCAGGCGCATGAGATTGACGCCGAAATCAGCGAGCCCACCCGCGTTGCCCAGGCGCTGCCGCACGCGCTCAGCAAAGGGTGCATCGAACGGCGGCGGATAGCCGGAGCCTTTGCGTTTCGGCACGACGGCAATGTCGATCTTGGGCATGGCAGTCTTCCCGGCGATCAGCGACCGAGCTTATGCGCGGCCAGCGCATAGCTCTAGGCCAGCGGCGCGACTGACAGGCCCTTGACCTTGTGCTTCTCGATCAGGCCCGCCACTAGGCCCGACTTCTTGGCGTTCTCGACAAACTGCGCGATGTAGCGCGCGCCCTCGGCGGCGGGCTTGTTGCAGCCGACGGCCTGCTGCACGGCGGTGAACTTGCCGTCGAGGATCTTCAGCTCGGGATGCTTCTCGAGGTCCTTCAGGAGGCCCGGCCGCAAGCCGGCCAGGGCGTCGAACCTCTCTTCCATGAACTTGTTGAACGCGCCTTCGAGGCCGCTCACCGGCACCAGCGTCGCGTTCTTGATGTTGTTCTCCAGCCACAGCCCGTAGGCCGAGCGCGCCGAGACGGCGATGCGCACGCCCTTCTTGTCGACATCGGCGATCGACTTCAGCGGCGAGCCGGTCGGCACCATGTAGGTCGCCTCGATCTCGACATAGGCGGCGCTGAAGGTCATCACCGCCGCGCGCTGCGGCTCGGCGCCGATCAGGCCGATGTCCCACACGCCTTTGCCGGCCTGGTCGGCGAGCTCGCCGGGCGACTTGAAGGTCACGTACTTGACGGGCACGCCGAGCGAATCGGCGATGGCTTTGGCGACGTCGGGCGCCACGCCGACCGGATCGCCGTCCGCGGTGCGGCCGGTGACCAGCAGGAAATTGGAGAGATTGATGCCGGCATGCAGGACGCCGGTGGGTGCCAGTTCGGCTCGAACTTTGTCTGACATGAAGCCAGTCTATACTGAAGACACCGAGGAGCGAAGCGCACGCGGCGAACGGCCTTTTCGTTTGCCGGAAAAGGATAGCACCATGAAGATCACCGACGTCAGCCTGACCCTGTTCGCCTGGGACGACATCCCGCCGACGCAATACGGCCAGCACAGCCGGTTCGCCGGATCGAGCGCGCTTGGCCTTCTGCGCATCGCCACTGACGACGGCGTCGAGGGCCACGCCTTCCTGGGCTCGGCGTCGAATTCGGCGGCGATCGACGGGCAGGGCCTGATCACGCATCTCAAGCCCATGCTGATGAGTCGCAATCCGCTGCATCGCGAAGCGCTGGTCGTCGATCTCTGGAAGCGCCAGCGTCCGGCCGGTGTGCGCACCATCGGCGCCGTCGACGTGGCGCTCTGGGATCTTTTGGGGAAGGTGGTCGGCCAGCCGATCCATCGCCTGCTCGGCACCTATCGTGAATCCGTGCCGGCCTATGCCAGCTCCGCCGTCCTGGCGTCGGCCAGCGCGTACGCCGAGCAGGCCGTCGAGTTCAAGGAAGGAGGCTGGGCGGCCTACAAGATTCATCCGCCGACGCGCTGGCGCGAGGACATCAAGGTCTGCGAGGCGGTGCGCAATGCCGTCGGCGACTTCACCATCATGCTCGATTCGACCTGGGCCTATGACTATCCGGCGGCGCTGCGCGTCGGCCGCGCCGTCGAGGAGATGGACTTCCACTGGTACGAAGATCCGCTCGCCGACCAGGACATCTACAATTACGTGAAGCTGAAGCAGCAGATCTCGATCCCGATCATGGCCACCGAGTATCCCATCACCGGCCTCGATTCCTACCAGCCGTGGATCATGCTGCAGGCCACCGACTACCTGCGCGGCGACGTCGCCGTGAAGGGCGGCATCACCACCCTGGTGAAGGCAGCACACCTGGCCGAGTCGTTCCGCATGAACTACGAGGTCCATCACGGCGGCAATTCGCTGAACAACGTCGCCAACCTGCATGTCATCGCCTCGATCCGGAACACCGAGTTCTTCGAGGTGCTGCTGCCCGACGGCGCCCAGAAATACGGCCTGGAGCAGGACATCACGGTCGGCCGCGACGGCATGGTGCATGTGCCCAACGGGCCGGGACTGGGGGCGGCCATCGACTTCAAGCTGATCGAGCGCAAGAAGATTGCCGTGTTGACCTGACTGTGACCCCGAGTGCGGTCGGTGTGCAGTGCAACCGGGCCGGGCGGGAGGCGTTGAGGGAGCATCCAACTTTCGAAGGAGGTGCCTCATGCAACGCGTGTTGCTCACCCTCGCGCTCGTCGCCACGGCCGGCGTGTCCTATGCCCAACAGCCCATACCCGCCGGCGAGCCCACCGATCCCCAAGGCCGTCCGTTGATCGGCCGCAATGACTGGGTACGCCAGCCCGGCGACCAGCCAGGACCGGCCTCGGGTTCCGGGGCGCCGATGAACACCAATATGGCGACGGCCCCGCAGATGCAGATGGCCCCACAGGCTCCTCAGATGGCGCCGATGCCGGCCCAGACCGGCCCACGTCAGGCGGCGTTCAAGGACGAATTCGGCTTCCGCTACGACAGCGAAGGCAATCGTCTCGACGCCCGCGGCAACATCATCTCGCCGCAGACCCGCTAGGGTCATAGTCCCAGGGCAAGTGATGACGCCGGCGGTTTGCAAACCGCCGGCGTCTCTTTTTTGGTGGACAGCGCGGCAGGTCTGCCCGACTTCTCACCGCACGATGACCGCGATCTACGTCGACGCCGACGCCTGCCCCGTCAAGAATGAGATCTATCGCGTCGCCGGGCGCTATGGTTTGAAGGTCCACGTCGTCAGCAACGCCTACCTGAACGTGCCGCGCGATCCCGGCATCGAGCTGGTGGTCGTGAGCGACAGCTTCGACGCCGCCGACAATTGGATCGCCGAGCGCGCCGGACCAGGCGACATCGTCGTCACCGCCGACATCCCGCTCGCCGACCGCGGCCTGAAGGCGGGGGCGGCGGTCATCGGCAACACCGGCGTGCCCTTCACCGCCGCCTCGATCGGCATGGCGATGGCCAATCGTGAATTGATGTCCAACCTGCGCGCCATGGGCGAGGTCACCGGCGGGCCCAAGCCGATGACGCCGCGCGACCGCTCGCGCTTTCTGTCGGCGCTCGACGAGGCTATCCAGAAGCTACGCCGGCAGCGTATCTGACAAGGAGTTTCCAGCCATGACAGTCGATCTCGTTCTGCTGGTCCTGTGCGCTGCCGCCTTGAATGCGAGCTGGAACGCTTTGGTCAAGGTCAGCGGCGATCGCATTGCGGTCATGGCGATCATCGCGTTGGCCGGCGCCGTGCTTTCGTTTGTCCTGGTGCCCTTCGTCGGCTTTCCCGACCCCGCGTGCTGGCCATTCTTGATCGCGGCGATCGTGCTGCACACCGCCTATCATTTCATGCTGCCGATTGCCTACAACTACGGCGACCTTGGGCAGGTCTATCCGATCGCGCGCGGCTCGGCGCCCCTTCTCGTGACCGCTGCAGCTTTCGTATTCGCGGGCGAGACGCTCGGCTTCATTCCACTGCTCGGTGTCATCTGCCTGGCCGTCGGCGTCATGGCGCTGTCGTTCGATCAAGGGACCGGCATCACGAAGAACCCGAGGTCCGTCCTGTTTGCCCTGGCGACAGGCGTCTGCATTGCCTCCTACACGATGGTAGATGGCCTTGGCGCCCGCCAGACATCGTCAGCCATGAGCTTTGCCGTTTGGCTGACCATCGGCGATGGATTGCTGACCTTCCTCATCGCCCTGCCATGGAAACGGCGGGCGATCGTCAGTGTCGCGCGGTCCGGTCTTGTGCTTCCCGGCATCGCCGCCGTCATGCAGGTGGGCGCCTACTGGATTGCCGTGTGGGCCTTGGCGCACGCGCCCTTGGGCATGGTGTCGGCGCTCCGGGAGACGAGCGTGCTGTTTGCCGCGGCCATTTCCGTCCTGATCCTGAAGGAAGGGCTTGGCGTGTGGCGCTTTATCTCTGCTGCGCTTGTCGTGTGCGGGATTGCCCTCACGCGCATCAAGCAGAACTAGGCACCAAGCACTCCAGTTGGCTACCAACCCGTCGCATCGACCCCATTTGGCTGATCATTGCCGGCGTAGGCTGCTGGGGATGGCAGCAGACTACCTTGGCTGCGCTCTGCCTTTGCGCCACCGATGAGCCACCTTGGCCACCACGCGGAGCGACTCCTGCGCACCCTCAGCGACGCCTTTTTCGAAGTCTCCTGCGATCTGACCCATCTGGTTGGTGACGTGGGCGAAGCAGAGCACGGGAACCTCGCGAACAGCGGCAAAGGCGTAGAGGGCGGCAGCCTCCATCTCGACAGCCAGGATACCCTGTTCCCTTGCCGCTTCGATGGCTTCGGCCGTCTCCCGGAACGGCGCATCCGTGGTCCACGTCGCCCCGATCTGCACGACGATCCCGGCAGCCTCCAGTGAATTGCGTGCGAGGCTGACGAGCCCTTCATTGGCAGGGCTGTAGTCGGTTGCGGGAAGATAGTGATAGCTGGTGCCTTCGTCCCGCAGAGCCCTGTCGATGACGATGAAGTAGGGTGGCGTGCGTATCGGCACGATCTGGCCTGCCGAGGTCATGCTGATCAGAAGCCTGCAGCCGGAGGCGAACAGTTGCTCCGCGACCAGAACGGCAAAGGCCGAACCGACGGCGTGACCGACGATGCCGAACTCGATGTCACTATCGTCAAAAGCATGAAGCTCTGTGTGATAACAGGCCCAGCGGGCATGGCGACGGGCACGGCCGGAGGTGCGCAAATGGCGAACGATGTCGCCATCCGGATCGAGGAGGCAAATCTCCGGCACCGGGCCGGCCTCGATATTCTTCTGCCGTCGCGCCTCCCTCAGCAAGGCGTCGGGTGTGAACACGGAGGGCGCGCGGTGGTTCTTGCCGCGTAGAATGGGCGGACGCGAATCCCGGTCTCCATTCGCTGCCATTAGCGGCGCTCACTCATTGACGCTGCCACCACCGCTCCGGAGATGAAGGTGAGAACGCCGATGGCAGCGATCGCCCAGGCGGCGCCGAACAAGTCGGTCATGACACCGGCCGCGAGCGCGCCGATCGCATAGCCCAGGTCGCGCCAGAACCGGTAGACGCTGAGCGAGCGTGCTCGCCACGACGGGTGCGAGGCGTCAGAGACGGCCGCGATGAGCGTGGGATAGACCATGGCCGTGCCGAGGCCGAGCAGCATGCTGGCGAGGAACCACCAGCCGAAGCTTTGGGTAAATGCGGTCAAGAGCAATCCAGCCGCTTGAACCCACATGCCCGCCACGATCAAGCCTTTGCGGCCCCACCGATCACTCAAGGGACCTGTCACGGTCTGAAGGACGCCCCACACGACGGGATAGATTGCCTTGAGAATGCCGATCCGTTCGACGCCGAGACCAAAGCCGGCGAAGAAGAGCGGGAAGATTCCCCAGCTCATTCCATCGTTCAGATTATTGACCAGACCGGCCTGGGAGGCGGCGAACAAGTTGCGGTCACCGAACGAGGCGCGGCGGAAGATCTCCCAGAATCGCAATGTTTCCGTCGTCGCCGCGTGCTGGCTGATCTCCAGTCGCACATGTTCGCGAGTGTCGCGGACAAGCAGTACGGAGAGAGCGAGGCCCAGCACGGCATAGCCGATGCCAAGGTAGAACGGCTCCGGCCGCAGCCCATAGCGCTGGGCGATGTAGCCCGTCAGGAAGGCCGTCAAGCCGACAGACAGGTAGCCCGCAAATTCGTTGAGGCCTACGGCGAGCCCGCGCGACTTGGGTCCAACCAGGTCGACCTTCATGATGACCGTCATCGACCAGGCGAAGCCCTGGTTGATGCCAAGCAGCGCATTGGCGGCGATCACCCAGCCCCAGCTCGGCGCCCAAGCGATCATGAACGGCGTCGGCAGCCCGATCAGCCACCCCAGGATCAGCATGTGCTTGCGGCCGTAGATGTCCGCGAAATGTCCCGAGACGAGGTTGGCGACGGCTTTGATGATGCCGAAGCTAACGATGAAGGACACCACGATGGTGGTCGACGCGATGTCGAACTCCTCGGCGCCTATCAGCGGCACCACCGTACGCTCCATTCCCACCATGCCACCGACGAACGCATTCACGAGGACGAGCAACGAAAACTGCCGCCAGTTCTCGCGCAGGCCGAGCCGGATGCCGGACGATCCTTCCGATGCGGTCATGGCTTGACTGCGCCGAGTGCGATGAACGCTGCGCCGAGCCGCGTCAGGCTGCCGAGCCAAGGATCGAGCGGCGCGAGAAGGCGTGCGAACAAGTTGGCGGGCGGGTAGTAGATGGCACCCTGGATTGCCGTGACCGACAATCCTGCCTGCTGGAGAAGCGTGCGCAGCTCGCCTGGGGTTCGAAACCGTGCTGCTCGCCAGGTCGTCGAGCCGAGCCAGCCCCGCACACGACGCAACGCCGCCCAGGTGCTCCATCGTCCGAGCTCGCCGATTACCAGACGCCCGCCAGGCCGCAGCCCTCGCGCCATCTCGCGAACGGCGCGCTCCGCGTCGCCTACGAAGCAGAGGACCGTGACGGACGCGACAACGTCGAAGCTGTCGTCGGGAAAGGGCAGTTCTTCCACCCGTCCCTCGCGAAGGGTGACCTCGAAGCCGGCTTGAGCCATTCGTTGCCGCGCGGCGGTGAGCATGGTTGAATCAGCATCGACGCCCGCCACAATGGCGCCGCGGGCCGCGGCGGCGCAGATCAGCGCGCCATCGCCGCAGCCGACGTCGAGCAGACGGATCCCGACAAGGCCGCCCATCATGTCGAGAACGACACGCTGTTCGATCGTTTCGGTGATGGTGCCGAGTGCCGTCGCGCGCCAGCCGGCATAGGCTTGTGGCCCGATGGCCGTTGGTGATTCCGCCTCGCTCATGTGGCGCCAGCTGACTACGCGGCCATCGGCCCGGCGTTGATACTGCGCAACTCGGCCGCGCGCGGCGGCGGGACCGGGACATCCTCCCGCAAGAACTGCACAAAGGTGCTCTCGTCCTCAATACGGAAAGCCGCATTGTATCGGCGTTCGAAGCCGATGGTGGATGCAGGCTTGCCGCTCAGCCGCCGTCCACATACCGAACCAGAAAAGGCACCGGGCAGCACCTCCACATGGTCGGGCAGCGCCTTCAGGCACTTCAGGCTGCGGAAGAGGACCCGTGCGCCCTCATCGGTCGTCCCCGCCAGTTCGGTCCGACCGACATCGCCCACCATCAGCGTATGGCCGGTCAGTACGAACCACGGCTCGTCTGACCGTGTGCGATCGGTCACCAGCAGGCACACATGCTCGGGCGTATGTCCCGGCGTATGGAGGATCTCGGCGGCGACATTGCCGAGCGGCAGGATGCCCCGGTCGCCGACGCCATGGAATGGCGGCGCGGCCTCAGCGCCAGCGAACAAGACGTACTTCGCGCCCGCGGCATCGGCCAGGCGCCGGCCTGCCGACACGTGGTCGGCATGGATGTGCGTGTCGACGACGTAGAGGATGCGCATGCCGGTCGCTTCGGCAGTGGCGAGATAGGGCGCGATGTCGCCGACCGGATCGACGACGGCAGCCGAAGCCTTCCCTCCACAGCCGAAGAGGTAGGAGATCGCCACCGGGGCGGCGTGCAGAAATGGACGCAGGATCATGACCGCCCTATTTGTGCCATCATTCAATTATTATGTTGAATGATTGTATTTGCGTTGGATCCTGTCAAGTGCGAATGACAACAGCACCAAGGAGGCTTTCATGGATGCAGAGCTGCCTGTCGATGCGGCCTCGCTGCGAGAAGAGGTCAAGAACAAATATCGCGATGTCGCCAGCAATCCTCATGGCGAATACCACTTCCACACCGGCAGGCCACTGGCGAAGCGCCTGGGTTACGACGCAGCCATGGTGGACAGCCTGCCCGATGCGGCGGTCGAATCGTTCGCCGGCGTCGCCAATCCCTTCTCGCTCAGGCAGTTCGTACCCGGAGAGAAAGTAGTCGACGCAGGATCGGGCGCCGGCTTCGATTGCTTCGTCGCGGCGAGGCAGGTGGGTCCGCGCGGACGAGTGGTTGGCATCGACATGCTGCCGGAAATGCTCGCCAAGTCGCGCGCCTCGGCTCGGGCGATGGATCTCGATCAGGTCGAGTTCCGCGAGGGCCTGTTGGAGGAGATGCCCGTGCCGGATGGCTGGGCCGACGTCGTCATCAGCAATGGCGTCATCAACCTGTGCGTCGACAAGAAGCAGGTGTTCAAGGAGATCTGGCGCGTACTGCGCCCGGGCGGACATCTGCAATTCGCCGACATTGCCAACAGCAAACCTGTCCCTGCTTCTGCCGTCCAGAACATCGATCTTTGGACGGCTTGAATTGCCGGTGGCCTTCCGTGCGAAGGCTGGCGGGCGATCATGCAGGAAATCGGCTTCGTCGACGTGCAGATCGGCACGCCGGCCGACACATTCGGCGGAGCCTCCGGCGAAAAGAATGCGCGGCGGTTCGAGGTTTACGGATATCCGTTCCTTGGGCGCAAACCGGGATAGCGCATCGGTTCGTAGGGCGATCGCAGATGATTCCAAACACCCATCATCCCGACCGGCGCCGAGCGCAGCGAGGCGAAGTGGAGGGACCTATTTTTGTTGTCGCCTCGGCAAGAACAGGTCCCTCGACTACGCCGCCCTTCGGCTTCGCTCAGGGCAGGCCTTGCAGGCGGCTCCGCTCGGGATGACGGAGAAAAATGGTCATATGCGATAGCCCTACGTCGGTTCGACCACCGGCTTGAGGGGTGCGAGCATCGCGCAGGGAAGACCGGTGCTCGCTTGTCGCAGAGCCTGCATCGGCGCGTGCGTGGGTTGACAGCTTGTGCGGATGTCATTCAATTAGTTCATTGAGGGTTCTTGAAGACTAGGGCATGTCGAACGAAAATCCCAAACGCGCACTGTTTGCTGGTTTTGCCGAGGTCGCCAAGGCGCTTGGCCACGGCCATCGGCTGGAGATCCTGGAGTTGCTCGCCCAGGGCGAGCGCAGTGTCGAAGCGCTCGCCGAGCGTGTCGGACTGCCGGTTGCCAACGCCTCGCAGCACCTCCGGATCATGCGCCGGACCGGCTTGCTGGCTTCGCGCCGAGACGGCAAGCATGTCTTCTATCGGCTGAGCGATCCTTCGGTACTCGATCTGACTGCATCGCTCCGTCAGGTCGCCGAGCGCAACTTCGCCGAGGTCCGTGACGTCATCACGGGCTATTTTCAGCGACGCGATGCGCTGGAGCCGGTTTCGCGGAAGGAGCTCGTTCAACGCCTGAAGGAAGGCGTCGTCACGGTGCTCGATGTGCGGCCGGAGGACGAGTACGCGGCGGGACACCTGCCCAAGGCCGTCAACATACCGTTGCGCGAGTTGGCGCGACGTCTCCGGGACATTCCGAAGAACCGGGAGATTGTCGCCTATTGCCGTGGTCCTTACTGCGTGCTGGCCTTCGAGGCGGTGGCCCTGCTGCGCCGTCATGGCTTCAAGGTCCGGCGCCTTCAGGACGGATATCCCGAATGGAGCGCGGCCGGCTTGTCGATCGAACAAGGCTGATCCGATCCATCGCGGTCGCAGACGTACGACTGCTGGCGCTTCGAGCCTCAGGCGGCTCGCGACGCGCGGGCAAATTCGGGAAAGAACCGTTTCAGCATACGCTCGGCATAGGCGAGGCAGCCGGGCTGCGATCGCAGGAAGTCGCGGATGGGCGACTCGATCGGCGTCAGCACGGTTGTCGCCAGCGTCCCGAACACGATGGCGTCCACGCCGGTGGCTTCGTCGCCGAAGAAGAATGGTCCTCCTGACATCATCGCAAGAACCGCTCGCCAATCGCGCAGCGCGGATTCGACGATCTCCTCATCCGAGTGACGCAGGATGCCTTGCTTCCAGAGAAGCCGCTTGATTTGACGCTGCACGAGGGCGGTAACCAACGGCCGCATCATCGCTGGCACCGAGTCGAACCGGGTCCTTGTGTGCCGAAAGCCCTCGTCGCGGAGCAGGTGCGTATACGCCAGGACGAACGCGTAGTGCTCTTCCAGCGTCCGTTGCACGAGGAGGGCGATCGAACGCTGGCCGTCATCGAGGCGGGCATCGGGGTCGATGCCGCGTGTTCTGGCGAGATGATCGATGATGCGCGATGAATCGGCGATTCGCACACCGGCGTCCTCGATGAAGGGCAGCTTGCCCTTCGGCCCCTTGCGGGGATCGGGCGTGTCGACGACTTCATAGGGAATCTGCGCGATACGCAGCCAGGTCTCGAGCTTGCAGCAGAACGGGCTGAGGTTCGGGATGGCGAACATGCGCGGAAACTGGAACAGCTTTACGGGCGAGCGCAGGTTCGTCATGGGTTCGCTCCCTCCGCGGCACGAGCGGCGAACATCGCGAGCAGGCGACCCCAGTCGCCTTCGGTGTTGAAGATGCGGCGCATCTCGTCGCGGCGCGCCCCGTAGCGGTCGAGCTTTCGATGCTCCAGCTCGACCCGCGTGGCGCTCTCGCCTTGGGCGATGAAGCGCACCTCGATCTCCGTCTGCAGATCCGGATCGTACTGCCAGTCCGCATTGACGTCCCAGGACAGCACAAGGCGCGAGGGCGGCTCCCACAGGAGCACGCGGCCCCAGTCGCAGGTGCTGCCGTCGTCGCCCCGTTCGTACCAACGCCCACCGACGCGCGGCTCGAGCACCGCGTCGACCGCATTGACCTGGCCGATCTTGTAGACCGCCAGGGGCCACCAGGCGCCCATCTGCTCGGTGAACACCCGCCACGCGACGGCCGGCGGCGCCTGGACCAACGTGGTCTTCCACACGCTGTTCGGATTGTCATTCGCTGGCGTCGATTGGGCCTTCATCATCGTTTCCTTTCCCGGCTCGCCTCGCGTTCGGCCGCTTCCTTGAAGGCAGTGAGGGCTTCATCCCAGAAGCCATCGAGCCAGCCGCGCAAGGCCGCGATGCCGCGCGGCTCGATCGAGTACAGCCGTCGCGTGCCCTGGGAGCAAACCACCACCAGTCCGGCTTGCTGGAGCACTTTCAGATGCTGGGAGACCGCGGGCCGGCTCACATCCATGCCGTCGGCGATCTCTCTGACCGAACGCGTGCGATGGCGCAGGCGTTCGAATATCCGGCGGCGGGTCGGATCGCCGAAAGCGTCGAGTGCTTTCTCTCGCGTTGCGGCTGTCCGGCTCATGCCTTTATGGTAAGTACAAACTAACCGTAAGTCAACGCTAACGGATGAAGCCGGCTAGCGCAGCGCCTCGGCCAACACGCTCGCCTTCCACCACACCTGTTTCTGGCAAACGAACAGCACGCAGCCCTCGATCTGCAGCGTGTCTGTGGCGTGGCGGCTGACGGTGGCGCGGTAGGTCTGGCCGTCCTCGGGATTGTAGATCCGGCCTTCCCAGCCGCCGGCCTGGCGGGGCTTGAGGCCGGACAGGATGGCCAGCCCGAGAAGCGGACGCGACCGCAGGGTCGCATCTGCATTTCGAGAATCGAGCCGCGGCCTGCCCTTGTCGTCGACGGCCTCCCACAGCCAGCGGATCGTGCCGCACAGCGTCGACCGCTCGGCGGCGCAGGGCGACAGCTCGACGATCGCGCTGACACCGGGCGTCGCCCACCGTCCGGTCACGTCGCCGGCCAGGGCGCCATCGGCCGCTGCTGATCGCGCGCCCGCGACCAGCAACATCGCCATGAAAGCGGCGCGCGCCGTCGCCGTCACGACCGCACCTCGGCCTTGAGGGTCTCGAGCGCAGCGCGCGGTGCTGCGATGGACTCGAACTTGCGACGATAGTCGGGGTGCTCCGTTCCCATGAGCTTGTCCCACCAGCGGAAATAGAGGCCGTAGTTGTAGCGGCCGGTCTCGTGGTGCAGGTCGTGATGGGTCGTGGTGTTGTTCCAGCCGAGCCAGCGTCCGGGCCCGAACGAAGCGGGATGAATCTCGGTGCCGGCATGGCCCATCACGTTGCGCACGATCTGCACCGCCACGAAGGCGAACAGGGCGACGTCGTGCATGGGCACGAAGACGATGAACAACGGCACGAACGCGCCCTGCACGATCGCCTCCGGAATCGAGAAGGAATAAGCGGCCCATGCTGTCGGCGTGCGCGACAGATGGTGCAGGCCGTGGAACAGCGTGAACAGGCGCCGGTGATGCATGGCGCGGTGGGTCCAGTAGAAATATGTGTCGTGGGCGATCAGCATGAAAGCCAGAGACAGCGCGAGGTGGAGCGGTCCCACCTCGTCGAATCCGCGGTAGATGGTGACCCAGCCCTGCCGCACCGCTACGAAGACGATGGTGCCCAACAGGGAGAAGATCAGCGCCGATCGTAGCGAGGCCAGAACCTCGCGGCGAACGTCGCGGACGGTGGCGTCCCGAGCCTGCAGCTTGCGCCGGGCCAGCCCGGCCCGCCAGAAGATGCGCAGAATGGCCGCCATCAGCGCTGCCGCCACGAGGTAGCGGACGGTATCGATGACCCAGATGCCGGGCCAGGCGGAGACATAGGTCTGTAACAAGTCGGTCATCGGTCGCCCCTCCTTGTGGCGTAGAGGCAACCTGCCGGGACCCGAGCGGCGGATCGCGCCGGGTTCGGAAAGCGGCGACCATCGGCAGAAAAGCGCTCGCCGATTCCGGAATCGGCGAGGAATCAGCCGCCGTTGCGCCCCGCCGTCGACCGGCGGAACTCGGTGGGGGTCATGCCGGTATCGGTCTTGAAGGCCCGGTTGAAGGGACCCAGGGACTGGAAGCCGGAGTCGAGCGCGATGGTGAGGATGGGCACTTCGGCCTGGGAGGGATCGGCCAGGGCCTGCTTGGCGTCGGCCAGCCGGTGGCCGTTGAGGTACTCGTTGAAATTCCGGAAGCCCAGGCCGCGGTTGATGGTGCGGCGCAACCGATGCTCGGGCAGGCCGAGCTTGGCTGCCAGCGCGCCGATGGTGAGGCCTTCCTGGCGATAGAGCCGGTCGACCGTCATCAGCCGGTCGAGCTCGGCAAGGACGGCAGGATCGACCGGCTCTTGCGGCGGCGACACGGCAGCCGGCGGCGCCGGCAGGGCCGCGGCAGGACCGGCGAACACGATGTCGAGGTCGGCGTGCAGCGCCGTCACGGCGATGACGGCGGCAATGGCGGCAAGAGCAGCGGCATTCAGCAGGTGCAACGGTGGCGGTACATGCTGGGGGCCGAGCGAAAGATCGACAGTTGCCGAAACCGCGCTGTGCAACAGCACGGCACCGAGGATGAAAAGCCGCAACCGGCGCCGGCCTTCCACCAGGTCGGCGCCCCAATCCTTGATGGTCTGAGCAAGAGCGAGCAAGACAAGACCCACCGGCACAATGCGCCGCACGATCTCGAGGGTCTGGTTGTCGGCAAGGCCCGCGCCGAACAGGTCGGCCAGCGGGCAGGCGACCAACAGGAGCCACAGCAACGCGTGCCATGGTGCCGGCCGGAACGAGTCGTCGAATGCGGCCCTCGTGAAGAGCCAGAACACTGCGACATTGCCGGCACAAAGAGCCAGCACCGGCGCGAACCAGGCGGTACGATGGTGGGCATTCCCCGGCAGGGAGCAGATGGCGTAGGCGGCGGCTCCGATCGACAGCGCGGCGCCCAGCCAAACGACCGGGCGTCTGTAGCCTTGGCGCAGGATGCTGATCGCAACTATCAGAAATACGGCGATCGCGGCACCGCGTAATCCAGAGTCCAGACTGGTGATCAGGCTTGGGCCATCCATGGTCGGCGCGAAGACTACATGATCATGCGCAGGCTGCCGAGGCTGTCCGGGTCTCCATGGCCGATCGCCTGCGCCGATTTTGAAAATCGTCGACGAGCCGCCGGCCGATTTCGAAATCGGCGAGATTCGGCGTCGCGCATGTGGTCAGGGTCATGCCAACGGACCTCGCGCCACTTGGTCGAGGCGATCGGAAGGTGGTCATGCGCAAGCCGTTGATGATCGCGAGGCAGGGTCGTCGCCCCGCAGGGCTATTGGGCGAGCTTGTCGCACGCGTGATGGCAAGGCAGACCGCGGCGGAAAACGACATCGTTCTCGAGCTTCTACAACTCGATCCAGCCGATTGCGTGCTGGAGGTCGGGTCGGGCCATGGCGACACCTTGGCGAAGGCTGCCGGCGTTGCCTCGCGCGGTTCTCTCTCAGGCATCGACTTTTCGTCCGTCATGCATCGCCGTGCCAGCCGGCGCCATCGCGGCCTGGTGCGGGAAGGGCGTGTCGGGTTTCACTTCGGCAACAGCGACCGGCTGCCGTACGCCGACAGGGCGTTCGACAAGGCCTATGCGGTCCACACCGTGTACTTCTGGGCGGCGCCTCTGGAGCACCTGACCGAGATCCATCGCGTTCTCAGACCGGACGGTCGATTTGTGCTGGCATTCCGCGCCGCCGAGGACACACGCTTTCGCGCCACCCATCCCTCGGAGATCTACTGCATCCGCCCCGAAGGCGAGATTGCCGATCTCGTTCGCCGCGCGGGCTTCGACGTGGTCGACACGCTTCGTCGCACGGTCGGCGCGAAACTCATGAGCTTCGTTGTGGCAGGGAGGCCAAGTTAGATGAGAGCGTGTCGATGGTGGATCGTACTCTGCCTGGTGTCATCGAGCGCAGGCGCGCAAGAACCGGGTCGTCAGCTTCTCTGGCAGACCAACGCAGGTGGAGATGATATTCATGTCATCGACACTCGGACCGGAGCATTGGCCGGCAGGCTCGTCGTGGGCCCCGAGCCGCACGGCTTGGCCGCGACCGCCGATGGCCGAACCGTTTTCGCGACGGTCGAGGCGAATGGGCAACGGCATGGCGACCTCGCCTGGATCGATGCCACGACTTTAAGGGTTATGCGTCGCAATCCGATCTGCCGCGAGCCCCATGCGCTCGCCGCCACGCCGGATGCCCGATGGCTCTACGTCCCCTGCCGCGACGGGCGATACTGGGTGGTCGACGGGCATACCGGCAAGGCGATCAAGCAGATCGACACGGGCGGCCGTCCGCACAACACGCAGATTTCCACCGATGGCCGCCTGGCGTTCCTCTCGCCGATGGGCGGCAGCCACGACGTCTTCGTGGTCGATATCGCCGCCGACCATCAAGTGACCCGGCGCATTCGCTTCGGCGGGTCGCTGCGGCCCTCGGCGCTTTCCGCTGACAGCCGCTACTTCCTTCAGCAGATCGATGGCCTGAACGGATTCCAGGTCGCCGACCTTCGCCTCGGTTCGGTGATCGCGACGGTGGAACATACGACGCCGCTCGGCGGCCTCCGCCTGCCGTTTCTCGACCACGTTGGGCGTCTTGGAAGCAATGGCCTGAAGCGATGTCATGGTCTGCGAATCAGGCCCGATCAGCGCGAGATATGGTCGGTGTGTGCGGAGCACGTTACGGTCCATGAGTTGGCCGGCCCGGATTTTCGCGAAGTCGCTGCGATACGACTGCCGGCGAAGGGCTATTGGATCACCTTTGCGCCGGATTCGAGTCACGCCTTCATCGCCTTGTCGGAAGCCGGCCGTGTGGCGATGATCGACACGCGCACAAGACGAATCGTGATGCTGCCGGCGGCGGGCCATCAGCCAAAGCGCAATCTGGTCTTGCGGCAACCGACATAGTGCGGGGCCTGCCTTTAGCCCGCTGTAGCCGATTTCGATCATGGCACTAAGACAGGTGGAGCCACGGCAGCTGCTCGTTCCGGAAAAAGTGCTTGGTGGGCTGCAGTCGTGCGGGATCGTCGAAAGCTCCGACGTGGAAATGCGCTTCCGTCGGCAGGGCCGCTACTTCGCACGTCAGCGTGGAGCCGCACCTCTTGCAGAAACCGCGTACTGTGCCAGGAGAAGAGGCGAACTTGGTGATCTCGCCGCTGGTCACGACATAGGCGCTGTGCTCGAAACCGACGAACACGGAAACCGGCGCGCCGCTGTGCCTTCGGCAGCTTTGGCAATGACACCAGAAAACCGATTTGGGCTTACCCGTGGCGGCGAACCGGACGGCGCCACAGAGACAGCCACCCTCAAACTTTTCCATGAACGACTCCTCGATTGAGGTCGGTGAGCAAACGGCGCCAGGAGGCAATCTCGCGCGCCGGCCGGAACAGCACCGCACGCCCGGCCAGCGCGTTGCCCAACCTCGCCGGGAAGCGCGGCTCGCGCTCCAGCCGCTGCAGCAGCCGCGCCAGCGCCTTGGTGTCGCCGACCGGGAAGTAGCCCGGATAGTCGGCGCCGAGCAGCCCGACGTTGCCGTCCATGCGCGAGGCCAGCACCGGCACGCCGGCGACGGCCGCCTCCGAGACCACGTTGGCGCCGCCCTCGCTCAGCGAGGAGATGACCATGGCATGGCTGCGCGCCAGGAGTCGCCGGACGGCGGCTGCCGGCACGTCGTCCCGCCAGCGATAACGCGGGTTCGCGGCCATCTCGGCGCGGGCACGGTTGGCCCATTCCGGCGTATAGGCGCGGCCGACCTGTTCGATGCGCACGCGGCTCTCGGCCGGCAGCAGGCGCGCCGCTTCCGCCGCACGCAGGGGATCCTTGACGTCACGCAGGTGACCGATCACCGACACGACGACGGCGTCGCGGCTCGGCCGGCGCGGATGGGCCAGTGGTGCGGCCGATTGATGGATGACGGTGAGCCGCGCGCGCAGGCGCTTCGGCACGGCGCGCCACGCCAGGTCGTTCAGCGCAACCAGCCGATCCGCCAGCTCCATCGAACGCAGCGTCGGCACGGGATCGGTGTCGATGAATTGGTAGATGTCGGTGCCGCTCAGCTGCAGGATCACCGGCCGTTCGGGGAACTTCGCCTTGAAGCGTTCGATCGGCGCGGCGCTTCGCCAGGCATGCACCGCCACCATTGCGTCGGCGGGGCCTTCGACATAGTCCGATGTGACCCGCACCCGATGGCCGAGGTGCCGCAGGATACGGGCCCATCTTGTGGCGGCGACGCGATTGCCGGTGCGTGAAGTCGGTCCCTCGGGTGTGATAAGGACGATCTTCATGGACCACGGACATGCCGGTCGGCCGACCAGCGGGGCATCCGCTGCCGACCTTGTTGCGCAACTGCGCGAGACCCGTCTTCGCACTCGGCGGCTGACGGACGACCTGTCATGGGCGGAATTGATGGGCCCGCGGCTGGATATCGTCAATCCCGTCCTCTGGGAGATCGGGCACGTCGGCTGGTTCCACGAGTATTGGACCTTGCGCCATGCCCATGGCCAAGCGCCGTTGATCGAGCGCGGCGACCGGTTGTGGGATTCGAGCAACGTGCCTCACGCCACGCGCTGGCAGCTCGACCTGCCCGATCGCGCCGGCACCCTCGGCTACATGGCCGACGTGCTGGCCCGCCAGGAGGAGCGGCTGGGCGGCACGGTCGATGACGATGCGCGCTATTTCTATGAGCTCGCCATCCGCCACGAGGACATGCATGTCGAGGCGCTGACCTACTCGCGCCAGACGCTGGCCTATGCGCCGCCGAAGGCGCTGGCTGATGCCAGGGCTCCGCTGGCGGGCGCCTTGCCGGGAGATGTTGTAGTGCCGGGCGGTATTTGGCATTTGGGATCGACCGCGGCCGACGGCTTCGTCTTCGACAACGAAAAGTGGGCGCACGAGACGGCTCTGGCGTCCTTTCGCATCGCCCGCTCAGCCGTCACCAACGCCGAGTTCGCGGCCTTCGTCGAGGACGGCGGCTATGCCGTCCGGGAATTCTGGAGCGACGCCGGCTGGGCCTGGCGGCAGCGGGGCAACGTCGAGCGTCCGGTCTATTGGCTGGCGAAGCGCGACGGGGTGTGGACGGCCCGCCGCTACCAGGCGCAGGAGGAACTGTCGCCGCATGCGCCGGTGGTTTTCATCAACTGGTTCGAGGCCGAGGCGTGGTGTCGGTGGGCCGGCCGGCGCTTGCCGACCGAAGCCGAATGGGAGGCCGCTGCCGTTGGCGAGCCGACCGCCGACGGCGCGCGCATCGCCGACCGTCGCCGGCGCTGGCCATGGGGTGCCGCGGCGCCGGCTGCCAACCGGGCCAATCTCGACTTCGCCTTCGACCGGCCGATCGATGTCGCGGCGTGCGCCGAGGGCGACAGCGCCTTTGGCTGCCGGCAGATGATCGGCAACGTCTGGGAATGGACGGCGTCGGACTTTCTGCCGTTCGCGGGATTCGCCGCCGATCCCTACAAGGACTACTCGCAGCCCTGGTTCGGCACGCGCAAGGTGCTGCGCGGCGGCTGCTGGGCCACCAGTGCGCGCATCGCGCGGCCCGCGTACCGGAACTTCTTCACGCCCGATCGCAACGACGTCTTCGCCGGCTTCCGCACCTGCGCTTTGTGACGGCGTCGATTCAAACCACGCTGCGATAACGCTCGACGCAGGTCGCGAGCACGTGGTCGATCGGCTGGGCCCACCAATGGTCGGAGAAGATCTCGGCCTCGATGAGGCCTGTGTAGCCGGCATCCTCCACGGCGCGCCGGATGCGGCGCAGGTCGACCACGCCGTCGCCCATCATGCCGCGGTCATTCAGCATGTCCTTGGTCGGCACCAGCCAGTCGCAGACGTGATAGGCGAGCAGCCGATGATCGCGGCCGGCGCGGGCGATGCCGGCGTACAGATCGGGATCCCACCAGGTGTGATAGACGTCGACCGCCACGCCGAGATCGCGGCCGCCGGGATCGAGCCGGTCGGCCATATCGAGCGCCTGGGCGAGCGTGTTCACCGCGGCGCGATCGGCGGCGTACATCGGATGCAGCGGTTCCAGCGCCAGGGGCAATCTTGCCTCGCGGGCATGGGCCAGCAGTTCGGCGATGCCGTCCTCGATCATCGTGCGCGCGCCCAAAAGGTCCTTCGACGGCGTCGAGCCCGGCCGCGCGAATTGCGGCAGGCCGCCGGCGACCAGGATGAGGCAGGGTGCGCCCAGGGCCGCGGCTTCGTCGACAGCGCGGCGGTTGTCGTCGCGCGCTGCCATGACGTGCTCGCCGGTGGCGGGGAACAGCCCGCCGCGGCAGTAGCCCGAGAGCTTCAGGCCGGCATCCTTGATGGCGCGCGCCGCCCGTTCGAGACCGACGGCGGCCACTTGGTCGCGCCACGGGCTGATCGCGGCAATGCCGTGCCGCGCGCAAGCCTCGATGATCTCCAGAAGACCGGCCTGCTTGCGCACCGTCGCGGTGTTGACCGACAGCAGCGACGGCCCGGCGCTGAGATCCCGCATCACGGGCTACAGCGCCACGCCGCGGACGGCCAGCACGGCCTTCATGCGCGTCGCGGCGCGCTCGGGATCGCGGAACAGGCCGGCCTTGTCGGCCAGCCGGAACAGCTCGGCGAGGTGCAGAGTCGAGCGGGCGCTTTCCTGGCCGCCCACCATGGTGAAATGGTCCTGATGGCCGTTAAGATAGGCCATGAAGACCACGCCCGTCTTGTAGAAGCGGGTCGGCGCCCGGAAGATGTGGCGCGACAGCGGCACGGTTGGCGCCAGGATGGCGTGGAACTTCTCGAGATCGCCGCCGGCCAGCGCCGCCAGCGCCGCTGCGGCCGCGGGCGCGATGGCGTCGAAGATGCCGAGCAGGGCGTGCGAGTAACCGTGCTCGTCGCCGGCGATCAGTTCGGCGTAGTTGAAGTCGTCGCCGGTGTACATCTTCACTTGTCTGTCGAGCCGACGCCGCATGGCGATCTCGCGGTCCTTGTCGAGCAGCGAGATTTTCACGCCGTCGACCTTGGCCGCGGAGGCGTTGATGATCGCGACCGCCGTGTCCATCGCCGTGCCGAGGTCGCGCGTGCCCCAGTAGCCAGCCAGCGCCGGATCGAACATGTCACCCAGCCAATGGATGATCACCGGCTGGCGCACCTGGGAGAGCACGCGCTGATAGACGCGGGCATAGTCGTCGGCCGAGCGGGCAGCGCGCACCAGGGCGCGCGACGCCATCAGGATGATGCGGCCGCCGACCGCCTCGATGGCGGCGATCTGCTCCTCATAGGCGCGGATCACGTCGTCGACCGTGTAGGTCCCGGCCGGGTCGAGGTGATCGGTGCCGGCCCCCGAGAAGACGGCGGCGCCTTCGCGGCCGCGCGAGGCGGCGACCGAGCGCTTGATCAGCTCCAGCGCCATCGGCCAGTCGAGGCCCATGCCGCGCTGGGCGGTGTCCATCGCCTCGGCGACGCCGAACCCGAGGTCCCAGAGATATTCGCGATAGGCGATGGTGCGCTCCCAGTCGGGCGCGGCCTGCAGCCAGGGATCGATGTCGGCGTGCGGATCGGCCACGACATGGGCGGCCGCCAGGGCGACCCGGTTCAACGGCCGCGTGATGCGGTCGGGGAAGTGCGCGGCGTCGGACAGGGTGTAGGGCGCGAGACGCCCGTCGGCGGCGGGCAGGGGCACGATGATCGACATGTGGCCTCCTCTCAGATCTGCAGCGCCGGGACGTCCACCCAGCGCCGTTCCTTCCAGCTCTGGTGGGCGCACTCGACGAGCTGCACGCCCTTGGCGCCCTCGACCAGCGTGTGCTTGAACGGCGCATCCTCGACGACGTGGCGGATGAACATCTCCCATTCGGCCTTGAAGCCGTTCTCGTAGACGATGTTGTCCGGCATCTTCTGCCAACTGTCGTAGAAGTCGATGGTCTGTTTCTGGTCGGGGTTCCACACCGGCCGCGGCGTGGCGGTGCGCGGCTGGATCATGCAGTCGGTCAGGCCGGCGACGGCCGAACCCAGGGTGCCGTCGACCTGGAAGGTCACGAGATCGTCGCGGTAGACGCGCACCGCCCAACTCATGTTGATGTGGGCGATGATGCCGCCCTCGAGCTGGAAGGAGGCATAGGCCGCATCGTCGGCGGTCGCGAGGTAGGGCTTGCCCGCCTCGTCGACGCGCTCGGGGATATGGGTCGCGGCGATGCACGACACCGACTTCACGTCGCCGAACAGGTTGTCGAGCACGTAGCGCCAGTGGCAGACCATGTCGAGCACGATGCCGCCGCCCTCTTCGGTGCGGTAGTTCCAGGACGGCCGCTGCGCGGGCTGGCCCCAGTCGCCCTCGAACACCCAATAGCCGAACTCGCCGCGCACCGCGAAGATGCGGCCGAAGAAGCCCGAGTCGCTCAAGAGCTTGATCTTCTGCAGGCCGGGCAGGAACAGCTTGTCCTGCACCGTGCCGTTCTTGATGCCCTTCTGCTTGGTCAGCCGGCAGATCTTCAGCGCCTC
Source organism: Rhodospirillales bacterium (assembly GCA_009377525.1). Taxonomy (GTDB): domain Bacteria; phylum Pseudomonadota; class Alphaproteobacteria; order Reyranellales; family Reyranellaceae; genus Reyranella. The sequence continues at coordinate 1,977 of WHTW01000072.1, read as the reverse complement.
GGCGAGGTTGGTGGCGATCGGCTTCTCGCAATAGATGTGCTTGCCGGCGTGGATGGCCTTCTCGAGCAGGGTCGGGCGCATCTGCGTCGTGGCGGTGTCGAAGAAGATGTGGTTGCGCGGGCTTGCGATCTCGGCGTCGAGATCGGTGGTCCAGCGCAGGCCACCATGCTGCTCGGCCAGCGCCTTCACCTTGTCCGGCGTGCGGCTGACCAGCACCGGGTCGAGCATGACGCGCGAGCCGTCGGACATCAGCACGCCGCCCTGGGCGCGGATCGCCGCCACCGAGCGGATCAGGTGCTGGTTGACGCCCATGCGGCCTGAGACGCCGTTCATGATGAGGCCGAGGGTGCGCTGTGTCATGAGAAGAGGCCTCCCGATGCCGTCGCCGGCGCGATCTGCGCCACAAGTAACCGGATAGTTAATAGCTCCTATAGGGCCGCTTTCTTGTCAAGCCGCGGTCCTCGGCCGGGTGTGGCAGCGATACCGCGCAGCACCAGGGCGACGACGTGCTCGATGCGCCGGTCCAGCGCACGGCGCGCTTTGAGGTCGCGCGCGAACACCACCGACAACGTGTGGATGTTGGAGAGGTAGAAGAAGCAGAGCGAAGCGATCGAGATGTAGAGCTGTAGGGGATCGATGCCCGGCCGCACAACGCCCTGCCGCGCACCCTTGGCGAGGATGCGGCCGACGATCGCCACCACGGTCGAGTTCATGTCGGGGATCTGGCGTGACTTCACGAGGTGGCGGGCGCGGTGCAGGTTCTCGGTGTTGAGCAGGGCCATGAAGCTGGGATTGGCATTGAAGTAGGCCCAGGTGAAGCGCGCCAGCCGCTCGATCGCGGCCAGCGGTTCCAGCTCCTCGACCCTGAGCTCGCGCTCGGCCGAGCGGATGTCCGCGTAGGCGCGCTCCAGGGTGGCGAGATAGAGCGCTTCCTTGTTGCCTATATAATAGTAGAGCAGGCGCTTGTTCGCCCGGGCGGTACGGGCGATGCGGTCGACCCGCGCGCCCATATAGCCATGGTCGGCGAACTCCACGCGTGCCGCTGCCAGGATGCGCAGCTTGGTCGCGCCGGCATCGCGCACGGCGAGGCGGTTGGTGGCGGGTTTCTTGGGGCTGGGGCGTTTCATCGCGTCAGCTTATGTCACGCGTCCTGACCAACGCGACTCAAGTTCCTCTCCCCCGCTCTCGCAGGCTGGACGAGGCAGATGATCGCTGGATCGAACGGCGCAAACGGCTGAAGCTGGCTTACAGATCTACGCCACTACTGGCAGGGTCGGGGCAATCCAATGGCTGAATACGTGCGGCCCAGTGGCTTCACCGACGAGGTCATTGCGGAAATCCTTTCGTGCTCAAGCGGGAACAGGTTGATGGGGTGCGCGACCCATGGCGCGTCCGCGTCATGGCTAACCGATAACTCATGGGCGTAATAGCGTAGGCACGTTTGAACTGGCGGATTAGGTGTCCCTGGTCACAAAAACCAGTGATGGCTGCTATCTCGGCGCACGAATGCTCGTTGAGCTCGATCAAACGACGCGCTTCGTTCAATCGAAGGTGCACGATGTACGCATGTGGCGTGAAGCAGTAGCTTTGACGGAAGAGGCGCACCAGGTAGTGGTCCGGGCACTTAGCTATTTGTGCGAGATCTCGTAGTCGAATGTCGCTCAGAAAGTTTTCGTGTAGATAGTCCATCACCTTCTTCAAACGAGTGTGCTCTCGTCGAACTGTCTTGTGGAGAATTCTCGCGCCAGCATGGCGCTTGAACAGTAATGGCAGAAACTCGATGAGAATCGTATCTGATTGCAGCGTCGTCGATCCATCACCTAACGTAGAAAACAAGTCCGTAAAGACGGTTGCGAGGTGTGCATCGTTTAGACTCGTGCTCTTGAAACTTGGCAAGTCACCTTTCAGATCGAAGCACGTCTTCCCGAAGTCGACTAGTTTTTTGACGTCAAAGTGCATCGATCTGAAAGGTGACTT
>WHTW01000071.1 GCA_009377525.1 Rhodospirillales bacterium | reverse complement strand
CTTGGCGGGCATCGGCCGGCCTGCCGGAAATTGGCCGAAAATGCAGAAATTCACGAGCGAGACGACGGCAGTGCATGCACCCCTCCGGCAAGGCCGAGAGGCGCTGCGCGCCGCCAGCGCAAGCGGCGCCCAGCCGTCAAAAACACTGTGCAGAGCTACTAGCCGCGTTGCGTTCCTCGGATCGCTCACACCACTGAGGCTGTGATCCACGACCGTCCCGGACGCGCCCTGCCTCAGGAGCGCACCATGACGATCCCCCCGCGCATCGACCTTCGCATGACAACGGCAGACTGGGCGCTGCTGCTCCTTCTGTCCGTGATCTGGGGTGCCGGCTACTTCTGGGGCGCCGTCGCTCTCACCGAGCTGCCGGCATTCACGATCATTTTCTGTCAGGCCTTCCTGGCCACGATCGTGCTGACCCTGCTTGCGTCGGTCACCCGACAGTCTCTCCTTGTGTCCTGGCGGGCTGGTGCCATTTGTCTCGCACTTGGCTGTCTCAACGTCCTCGTCCGGTCAGGGTTGTTGCTATGGAGTCAACCCCGGATCGGAATCGGACTGACGTCGATCCTGGCAGCCACGGCTCCGCACTGCACCGTGCTCGTCGCTCACTTTCTTACTGACGACGAGAAAGTGAGCGGCCCGCGGGTCGCCGGCCTCCTCGTGGCACTCGCAGGCGTCGCCGCCTCCATGCAGCTCGCGAAACAAGACATCGAGAACAGCTTGCTGCCGCAGGTCGCCACTCTGGCGGCGGCGCTCAGCCAGGCATGCGGCGGCGTGCTGGCGCGACGGTCGAGGCAGGCGCATATCCTCCAGCTCGTCATCGGCCAGCTCGCGGCAGCCTCGCTTCTTTCACTGCCGATTGTGGTGCTCGTCGACAAGCCCCGGGCCATCGCTCCCGTCAGTGCGGGGACATGGCTCGCAATTCTCGCGCTCGCGCTCTTCACGACAGCGCTTGGCTACCTGATTTTCTTTCGGCTCCTGGTGCGCAGCGGCGCAGTCAACAGAGCGCTCATCTCGCTCCTCGTGCGTGTCACCGCGCTCCTGCTGGGAAGCTTCGCCCTCGGCGAGCCATTGCAATGGCAGGCAGTCGCTGGCGCGGCTCTGATATCTGCGGCCTTGCAGCGTCCAGCCGGAGGAATGAGCAGGATCGTCATCAGCAGAAGGGTCATGAAGAACGGCACACGTGAATCCCGCTTGCCCAACGACGGGTCAGGGTTGGCGATCGCTCCGTTGTTGCTGCTTGCGGATGCTCTCGATGTGGCTGCGATCGTAGCTCTTCAGCGTGAGTTCGCGGGCCCGATCTTCCGCCCAGCGCTCGTCGACAGTGAAAGCCCTGGACAGGAGGTAGTGCAGGCCGAGCGCAAGGCCGGTCGCCAGCAACGGCCAGAGCGCCCACCACGGACGGCCGGTCGTGATGTTGATCGCCGTCAGCCCGAGATTGAGCGTCAGGGAGCTCCAGGCATGCCAGCGGAACCCGCGTACCAGCCGGTCGCGCCAGGCGGCCGGCGGCGGCGTCATCCCCGGGCTCCCGGGTCGGGCAAGGTCGGATAGGCCCTGACGATCCGCAGAATTCGCCAGCTGTAGAGCAACCAGAGCAGAACGACGACAACCAGGACGATGCGGTCGCCGGTGCCCAGGCCGGGCTGGAAGCCGTACAGCGCGAAGTACAGCAGCGCGCCGACCGGAGCGGTGGCGCACAAGGCGGCCGCCGCGACATACTTGGTCAGGCCGAGCACGACGGCGGCGATCACGACCGCGAAGGCGTAGACCGACACCCCGACCGCACCGCCGTGCGGCAAGGCCGGTGACAGCGACGCGACACCGATCGCGCCCAGCAGCACCACCAGGAACAGCGTGTAGACGAACAGCTCGCTGCGCGCCTGGCCCCGGTTCAGCCGGCTCACCGCCGTGAAGTACGGCGTCTTGGCGTCGTTATAGACATAACGCTTGACCAGGCTTTCCCAATCCAGCTGCATGACGCTATGTCTTCTGGGTGACCGCAACGGCGACCGGCGCTTCCAGGACCGGGTCCGGGGTGTCCTCGAGCTTGATCCGCTCCTTGCCTTCGACCGTTGTCCCGGTCTCCTCGGGCCACTCCAGGGTCATCAACTTGAAGCGCGCGCCCTGCGGTCCAAATAGCACGTAGGCGACCTGCAGCCACACGGCGACGCCGGCCACGGTGGCGACGATCAAACCGAACACCAGGATCCCCTTGATCACCCAGCGATGGCTCAAGCCGACGGTCGAGGCGGAAACCTCGCCAAGGACGTAGGACTCCGCAACCCAGGAGGTGCAGAAATAGATCAGCAGCAGCAGATACGGGATCATGAAGCAGCTGAGGCCCAGGAACTCCAGCCACGCCTTCTTGCGGAACCGCAGGTGGTCGCGGATGAGGTCGACTCGCACATGGGTATTGTAGATCGTGCCGAAGCCGAGCACGAGCGCGAACAGCGCCGTGTGGATGTGCCACTCCAGCTCCTGCAGCACCGTCGACTCGAACATGTTTCCGAAGTTCGCCACCAGCCAGATCTGCACGCCCTGTATGCCATCGGCGCCATGCCAGGTCAGCTTGCGGGCGACGACATCGATGACGGTGATCAGCACCAGCGGAAGCAGCAGAAAGGAGGCGTAACGTCCGACGAGGTCGACGCTCCTGCGCAGCCGTTCGCTCGTCCGTAGCGCCACCGGCGCACCAGGCCTGGCAGGGTCGATCTGGGTTTCGTTCGACATCGACATCGCCTCCTCACGAACCATAAGCGCTGCGCATCAGCGAGAGCGCGAGATCGGGCCAGAGCAGCACGACGATCACGGCCGTCAACTGCAGCAGGACGAACGGAATGATCCCCTTGTAGATGCTCTCGATCTTCACTTCCTTCGGCGCGATGCCCTTGAGATAGAAGAGCGCGAAGCCGAAGGGCGGCGTCAGGAACGAGGTCTGCAGGTTCACGGCCATCAGGATGGCGAACCAGTAGACCACGTCCGCCTTGGCGACGTGATCGCCGAAATCGAGCGCGCCGATCATCGGCGCGAACACCGGCAGCACGATCAGCGTGATCTCGATCCAGTCGAGGAAGAAGCCGAGGGCGAACACGATCGCCAGGATCAGGATCAGGAAGCCCCAGGAATCCAGTCCCGCCTCCTTGAGCAGATGCTCGACGATGTCGTCGCCGCCGAGCGCGCGATAGACGTAGGCGAAGCAGGTGGCGCTGATGATGATGAAGAACACCATGGCGATGGTGCGCGCCGCAGTCTGGCAGGTTTCGCTGATCATCGTGGTGTTCAGCCGGCCGGCGAACAGGGCGAGCAGGAGTGCACCGAAGGCGCCGACCGCGCCCGCTTCGCTCGGCGCGGCGAAGCCGAACAGGATCGAGCACTTGATCATCCCGATCAGGAACACTGGCGGAAAGAAGGCGCGCGCCAGCAGCGGCAGCATCTGGCCTTTCGGCACCTTCAGCAGATCGGGCGGCAGTGGTGGCGCGATCGACGGCTTGACGGTCGCGGCGATCACGACAAAGCCGAGGTACAGGGCTGACAGGGCGAGCCCCGGCGCCAGCGCCGCCATGAACAGGTTGCCGACCGAGACGCCGAGCAGGTCGGCCATGACGATCAGCATGATGCTGGGCGGTATCAATATGCCGAGCGTGCCCGACGCGGCGATGGTGCCGCAGGCAAGCGCGTGGCTGTAGCCCTGGCGAATCATTGTCGGCAGCGCCAGCGCGGTCATCATCGTCACCGAGGCGCCGATGATGCCGGTCATCGCCGCCAGGATGGTGCCCATGATGGTGACGCCGAGCGCGAGCGCGCCCGGCACCCGCTTCAGCAGGACCTGGACGCAGTACAGCAGGTCGTTGGCGATGCCGCTGCGCTCCATGACCACGCCCATGAAAATGAAGGTCGGAACGGAGACCAGCACCAGGTTCTCCGCCGCCTGGCCCCAGATGCGCGGCACGAAATTGAAGTACTCGATCAGCCTGAAGCTGCCGAGAAAGTACCCGATCAACCCGAAGGTCAATGCGATGCCGCCCAGGATGAACGCCACCGGATAGCCGGAGAACAGCAGGACAGCCAGCGTGATGAACATCACGAGCGGCAGGTAGTCCTGCGCCGTGTACAGCAGGTCCTGCCGCGCCGCCATCGGCATCGCGGCGATGATCGCGACCGCCACCGCGACGGCGACGATGACCAGCGCCGGGATCAGGATGCCGGCTATGCCGCGGCTCGCGCCACGGGTTTGTTCAGAGACCGCCATATCGGAAACTCCCCGCACTCAATCCTCGGGCGCGCGTCCGGGCTCCGCCGATTCGGCGAAGCCCGGACATCGTCACCACGTCGCCCGTCTCACTTCTCGGTGATGTAGCTCGGCTTCATGGCCTGGGCCTCGCCCCACACCGCATAGTTCTTGCGGAACGCGAGGTAGTGGTCGGCGACCTTCTTGAACAACGGATCCTTTGCGGAATCCTCGGCGATCACCTCGAGCCAGGCCGTCTGGTAGGCCGCCAGATCCTTGTCGCTCCAGCGCTTGATCTTCACGCCGTGCTTGCTGGTCATCTCCGCCATGGCAGCGAATTGCATGGCCTCGGTCTCGGCGTAGGTGTAGGCCACCTGCCGCCCCGCCGCGACGTCGATCATCGCCTTGTAGGCGTCGGGCAGCGCGTCGAACGCCTTGGCGTTCATCAGGAACTCGCTGCACGAGACCTGCTGATGCCAGCCCGGGAAGTAGTTGAACTTGGCGATCTGATGGAAGCCCATCTGCGTGTCCATGGTGGGCATCGAGAACTCGGTCGCGTCGATCACGCCGCGTTCCAGCGCCGGAAAGATGTCCGCTCCGGCCAGCAGCTGGGTCGAGACGCCCATCTTCTGCATGACCCGGGCACCGAGACCGAAGAAGCGCATCTTGAGGCCCTTCATGTCCTCGACATCCTTGACCTCGCGGCGGAACCAGCCGGAGGTCTCCGGTCCGATGCAGAAGCAGTCGAAGGCCTTCAGGCCGTGCTGGGCGTAGATCTCGTCGCGCAGCTTGTTGCCGCCGCCGAACCACTTCCAGGCGAGGAACTCGCCGATGCCGGGGCCGAACGGCACGGTGGTGAAGAAGGCGAGCGCGGGATACTTGCCGGTATGGTAGCCCGGCGTCGTCCAGCAGGATTCGACCGATCCTTTGCTGACCGCGTCGAAACATTCGAGCGCCGGCACCAAGGCGCCGGGCTCGAAGAACTTGACCTCGAATTTGCCGCCTGACATGCGCTTGATGTCCTCGGTGAAGCGCAGTGCCGACGGGCCGAGATGCGGCAGCTGGCTGCCGAATGCACTCTGCATCTTCCAGCGCACCCGCTCCTGGGCTTGAGCCGGAAGGGTAATCACGGCAGCGGTCATGGCGACTGCGGCCGACATCAACAACGCGCGAGCAATACCTGGCATGGCGATAGCCTCCCGTTTTTGTTCCGCGAGGTCGACGTGAGGCTCAGGCAAGCGGTGTTGCGACACCAACGCCACACTGCAACAACACTAAACGCCCGAAATCACGGGACCACGCGTTGTAGACGCCAACCACGAGGGCAATGGCCCAAGCCTTTTCCCACCCCCCGGCGTCGACTGGAGGCTCGCATGCCGAAACCGGGCTGTCAAAGCAGGAACCGGCCTCCCCTCTACACGCCGAGATACTGGCGCCGAACGTCTTCGTTTTCGTGCAGGGCCTTGATCGACCCCGAGAAGCGCACTTGGCCCTTCTCAAGGATGTAGGCGCGGTCGCTGAGCTTGGTGGCGAACTTGGCGTTCTGCTCGCACAGCAGGATCGTCAGCCCCTGCTCCCTGAGGCGGCCGATCTGGCGGCCGAGGTCGCGCACGATCAGCGGCGCCAGGCCCTCCGACGGCTCGTCGAGCAGCAGCAGATCCGGATTGCCCATCAGCGTGCGCCCGATCGTCAGCATCTGCTGCTCGCCGCCGCTCAGGAAGCCGCCCTTGCGGCCGGCCAGGGCGGCCAGGGCGGGGAAGGTCTCGAACACCGCCTCGACGGTCCATGCCCTGCCGTGCGGCGTGGCCGGCGCCTTGCGCGCCACCTCGAGGTTCTGCCGCACCGTCAGGTCGGGGAAGATGCGCCGCTCCTCGGGCACGAAGCCCAGGCCCAGCCTGGCCACCTGGTAGGCGGGCCGGCCGGTGATGTCGACGCCGTTGTAGCGCACGCTGCCGCGCTGCGGCGCCGTCAGCCCCATGATCGAGCGCAGGGTCGTCGTCTTGCCGACGCCGTTGCGGCCCAGCAGGGCCACGCACTCCCCCGTCTCGACGACGAGAGACACGCCGAACAGGATCTGGCTCAGGCCGTAGGCGGTGTGGAGATCGTTGACTTCGAGGGTCATTCGGCCTCGCCCAGGTAGATGCGCTGCACGTCCTCGTTGCTCTGCACCTCCTCGGGCGTGCCCTCGGCGAGGACGGCGCCCTGGTGCAGCACGGTGATCCGCTCGGCGATGCCGAACACGACGTCCATGTCGTGCTCGGTGAACAGCAAGGTCAGGCCGCGGTCGCGGACGATGCGGCCGATCAGGGCGATGGTGTCGGCGGTCTCCTGCGGCGACATGCCGGCGGTCGGCTCGTCGAGCAGCAGGACCTGCGGTTCGCTGGCCAGCGCGATGCCGAGCTCAAGCTGCTTCTGCAGGCCGTAGGAAAGCGTGCCGCTGGTCGACCGTTCCTCGCCGGCAAGCCCGACCGAGTCGAGCAGCGCCATGGTCTCGTCGTGCACCAGCGCGCGGGCCGGGGTCAGCATGTTCAGGGTCCGCCGCTGGTGCGACAGCACCGCGATCTGCAGATTGTCGAATACGCTCAGTCGCGGAAAGATGTTGGTGCGCTGGAACGAGCGGCCGATGCCCAGCTGGCAGATCGTGTGCGGCGGGCGGCCGGTGATGTCGCGATCGGCGAAGAAGACCTGCCCGCGCGTCGGCTGCAGATGGCCGGTGATGAGATTGAACAGCGTCGACTTGCCGGCGCCGTTCGGGCCGATGACGCAGGCCGTCCGCCCCCGCTCCACCGACAGGCTGACGTCGCGGACCGCGACGAAGCCGCCGAACGACTTGGTCACGGCTTCGACCCGCAGCAGCATGGCGTCAGCCTCCACCGTTTGGCGGCCGGCCGAGGCGATAGGCGCGCCGGAAATCCGCTTGGACGAGCGAGTAGACGGTGAATATGACCCATAGCAGCACGATCAGCAGGCCCGAGAGCGGTGTGCCGAGATAGACGTGCAGAACGAGGGCGGCGATCGGAAGGATCAGCAGCAGCGCCCCGTCGATCCGGTTGAACCGGTCGACCCGCCGCAGCAGCAGCCACAGCGCCGCCGCGCCGACGACGAGCTGCAGCAGCGCGCACGGCACGATGCCCCAGGTCGCCAGCGCGAACGGCTCGAACACCCGCGTCCGCGGCAGCAGCCACGCGCCGGGCGACTGCAGGATGCTGAAGAAGGTCGTGAACAACAGTGCGCCGCCGAGGAACATCCAGGATTTGCGCCGGAACAGGCGCAGCAGCTTGGCGGTCCGCGTCGCATGGTCGTCGCCGCTGCCGATGTCGCGCTCCTGGATGAAGCCGACGATGCCGCCCGGCAGGCCGAACAGGATCAGCACCAGCACCCCGCCCAGGAAGAGCTGCCAGATCTCCGGATAGTTCTGGGTGATGTCGGCATCCATCGTCCGCAGCAGCACGGCGCCGACGATCGGTCCGAAGAAGGTGTAGACGCCGCCCAGCAGGCTCATCAGCAGCACCTGGGTCGACTGCGTCCAGTGTGCCAGGTCGGGATAGACGCTGCGGTCGTTGACCATGATCAGGGCGCCGGCCAGGCCGGAGAAGGCGCCGACCAGGACGAAGGCATAGAGGCGATAGCGATCGACCGGGATGCCGATGAAGTCGGCGCGCTCGGGATTCTCGCGGATGGCAGTCAGCGCCCTGCCGAACGGCGAGTTGACGATGCGCCACAGCAGGTAGATCGCGGCGACCGAGATGACGAGCACGAACTTGTAGTAGTTCGCGAAGGTCGGCTCGGTGATCCAGCCCGGCACGGGAATGCCGATCACGCCGTTGTCGCCGCCGGTGAAGCCGTACCACTTGAAGGCGATCAGATAGACGATGTGACCGAAGGCCAGCGTCAGGATGGCGAAATAGATGTGGGTGCGGCGGACGCAGAAGTAGCCGATGATCAGCGCCGCCAGCGCGCCGCCCAGCGGCGCCGCCGCCAGGCCGAGGTAGAAAGACAGGCCGGCGATGTTCTTCAGCAACAGGCCGGCTGTGTAGCCGCCGATGCCGAGATAGGCGGCCTGGCCGAACGAGATCATGCCGGCATAGCCCATCAGCAGGTTGAACGACATCGCGAACAGCGACCAGATGAAGACCTGCGTTGCGAACTGGATCCAGAACTTCGCCCAGCCCATGTAGAGGATCAGCTCGGGCACCCAGAACAGCAGCACCAGGGCCGCCACGAACGCCCAGATCATGGGATCGCGCGCCGTCGCCGCGCGCCGCTGCGCGAGGGCGCCTTCGCCGATCGAGCCTTGCAGGTTAGCCACGCAGCACCTCCCGGGCCGTGCCGCTAGCGGCTGGTTTCGACGCGCTTGCCGAGCAGGCCCTGCGGCCTCGCCAGCAGCACGATCACCATGAGGACGTAGATGAACACCGATTCGAGATCGGGAACGAACAGGATCCCGAGCGACTTCAACTCGCCGTAGATCAGCGCGCCGAGCGCGGTGCCGGCCATGCTGCCCAGGCCGCCCAGCACGACGACCAGGAAGATCTCGATGATGACGTCGAAGTCCATGCCCGGATAGAGCGCGCCCATCGGCGCCAGGACCGCCCCGCCGAGACCGCCCAGGAAGGCGCCCACGGCGAACACGCCGGTGTAGAGCAGGCGCACGTTGACGCCGAGCGCACCGACCATCTCGCGATCCTGCGTGGCGGCCCGCACCACGTTGCCGATCTGGGTGTGGTTGAGCAGCAGGTAGAGCGCGAGGATGGTGGAGATGCCGATCGGCAGCAGCACGAACAGCTGGTAGCTCGGGAACAGCGCGCCGAAGATCGGGAACGTGCCCTCCAGCCCGGCGGGGCGCGCGACCGACTGGTTGTCGGCGCCCCAGATCAGCTTCACCACGTCGCCGAACATCAGCACCAGGCCGTAGGTCAGCAGGAGCTGGTACAGCGGGTCGGCCTTGTAGATCGGCCGCAGGAAGACGACCTCGGTGGCGACGCCCACGATCACCACGGCGAGCGGCGCGATCAGCAGGGCCGGCCAGAAGCCGCCGAGCTCGAAGCCGATCCAGGTGAAGACGAAGAACGCGCCGTACATGTAGAACGAGCCGTGCGCGAAATTGAGGACTCCGAGCACGCCGAAGACGAGCGACAGCCCGGATGCCACCAGATAGATGCCGGCTGCGATGAACAGGCCGTTGATGAACTGCACGAGCAGCACGTCGGCGGTGAAACCGGCCATCCCCGTCTCCCAGTTGTCCTTGTCTTCGCTGGGAGCGCGCCGCTAGAGGCGGAGTAAACTCCGCCGTAAGTGGCGCGTCCCCAGTGATGAGAAGCTCAGCCGCCCTTCTTCTTGTAGTTGGCTCGGATCTTCTCGATCTCCTCCTTGGACTGCAGCACGTCCTCGCCGTTGGCGCGGGTGACGTCCTTGAGCCGCTTGAACGGATACTTGGGATCGGTGTAGGTGACGCCGGTATTGTACGGGAACGTCGCCTGGCCGTCGAAATCACGCACCATGATATCGCCCAGCAGGGTCTCGTATCTGGAGCCGCGCAGGGCGTTGCCGAGCTTGAGGCTGTCGGTCGTGCCGGCCTTCTTAATGGCCTCGGCCATGATGTAGGTCGACACGTAGCCGATGATGTCGCCGGACTTCGGCAGGTAGCCGGCCCGCTCCTTGAACTCCTCGATGAACTTTTCGTTCTGCGCCTTCTTGATCGGCAGATAGTCGAAGGCATAGAGGAAGGTTGCCAGGATGCCGATTGGCATCTCGCCGCCCAGCGGCTCGAGGATGTCGAGGTCGCCGGCGCCGGTGGCGATGAACTGCACCTTGTCGAAGAAGCCGTAGGCATTGGCCTGCTTGATGAAGGCGATCAGGTCGCCGCCCCACAGCGAGGTGAACACCGCATCCGGCTTGGCGTTCAGTATGGCCGTGATGTGCGCGGAGAAATCCCGCTCGCCGAGCTTGGGCCACAGGTCGCCCATCTTGGTCACGCCGGGCTTCTTGGTCTGGAGGTACTCCCAGAAATCGGCATTGACCCGATGGCCCCATTCGTAGTCCGGCCCGATGAAGTAATAGGACTTCCACGGCCCTTTCGCCGCCGCCAGCGCCGCCGTGCGGCCCAGGATCACGCTGTTGGTGTTGAGCCGGACGACATAGTCGTGGCCCTGCTCCTCGGTCAGCGCCGCGGTCTGGGCGATGGTGTCGACGAACAGGACCTTCATCTCCTTCGCCACCTCCGAGACGGCCAGCGCCACGCCGGAGCTGATCACGCCCATGACGAAGTCGACCTGATCGCGGGTCACCATGCGGCGGAATTCTTCCACCGCGATGCCGGGCTTGAGCTTGTCGTCGCGGATGACGTACTCGATCTTGCGGCCACCCAGCAGCCCGCCGGCGGCGTTGATCTCCTCGGCGGCGATCTGATGGCCGATCACCGTGCCTTTGGTGTACACGGCGGCCATGCCTGAGAGCGAGTAGAGCAGGCCGATCTTGATCGGTTTCGGATCGGCGGCGGAAGAAGGCGCTGCAAGAAATGCCAGCGCGATGATAGGCACAAGGACCCTGGTAAGAAAGCGTACGCGCATGGTTGCCTCCCTTTTTTGTTTCGGAAAAACAACTCAACGGACACAAGCGTTACGCTGCCACCCCTCCTTGACTGCATTGAGTGGGCCAATGACTGGCGTCCACGCCCGTCGATGCTGCCCCACTCGCAGATCATCTTCAAGTACGCCACGTCGATCTGCCCACCGCCGCTGCCGGCTGGAGCCCCTGTCGGTCTCCCGATAAGCTCGCGCCATGGACGATTGGACGTCAGGTTTTCACATCGGCGAGGCGTTCCACGCCTGGGGCACGCGTTTCGATGTCGTCGCGCCCGGCCGTGTCGAGAGCGGTTATGCCAGTGTCGAGTTGCCCAGCCGGTCGGCCTATGGCTTTGCGACGGTCTATGCCGAACCGACGGCGCCACGCCCCGACCGGCCGGTGACGACGGTCGGCTACGAGCTGGCCGACGCCGGCATGGCGCCGCGCTACCTCTTCGCCGAGCTGGTCAAGCGCCTGGGGCAGGCCGACGACGTGAGCCGCGAGGATGGGCCGGAGCACGCCAACGCGAACTCGGTCGTGCTCCACGCCAACTGGACGCGCGGCAAGGTGAGGATCGGGATGTCGCTCTACGGCGCGCCGCGGCCGTCGTCCTTCGGCGACGGGCTGGGCAGGATCTATCTGTCCTGGGCCGACCAGGATGCTGCGGCCGCTCCGTTCCTGGCCGACTGGACGGGCGCCCATGACGCGGCCGCCGCCGCGGCCGAGGGCGCCCGGCTGAAGATCTTCTCCGTGGGCTATGACGTCTATTACGACGACTACCCGGCGCCCTCGCCCGCCGAACTCGCCCTTCGGACGCCCGACATTCTGCTGACGCCGCCAGCCATTGCCGCACGCCTCGCGAAGACGACGTTCGCGCTGTGGAGCGACGCCGCCGGATCACGCTGGTACCTGTCGACCGCCCGCACCACGGTGCTGTTGGGCGGTGCGGAGACGTCCAAGCTGCACTTCTACGACATCGAGCCGGCGCGCGGTGGCGGCTACACCGAGATCGGCACCACACATTGGTCCGTTCGTGACGCCTACGGCTCGACCTCGATGAAGGACGCTCTCGAGGCGCTCGAGGCGCTCCCGGGCCTGGAGATCGAACGCTATTCGGGCAAGGACGCCTGACCGTGCTGGCAGCCTTCGCGAGCGGAAACGCTGCCAAGCTTGCTGCCGCCGATGACATGGACATGGAAGTGGAACACTTCCTGATTGGCATCCGAGCCGTGGTTGGCGACCAGCCGGTAGCCGGATTCGCCAAGCCCGAGCGTGCTTGCCGTGCGGCCGACAGCGCGCCAGAAGCCGACGATCAACTCTGGCGGCGCCGCCGCAGCGAAGTCGGCGGCCGAGACATATTCGCCCTTCGGCACGACCAGCACATGGACCGGCGCGTCCGGGCGGTTGTTTTCGAACGCCAGCGCGAACTCCGTCCTCGTAGACCCTGATGCAGGGCTCCTCGCCGCGCAGGATCCGGGCGAAGACGTTGTCGCGATCGTAGGTCAGCGCCATCAGATGTGCAGCGCCTCGCCCAGCGCCCTGAGACTCGCCTCGTGGAAGGCCTCGCCCAGGGTCGGATGGGCGTGGATGGTGCCGCCGATATCCTCCAACCGTGCACCCATTTCCAGCGCCAGGCCGAACTCGCCGGCCAGTTCCGACACGCCCACGCCAACCGCGGCGATGCCCAGCACCAGGTGATTGTCGGCGCGCGCCGTCACCCGCACGAAGCCGTCCTCGGCCGCCATCGACAGCGCGCGGCCGTTGGCCTGGAAGGGGAACTGAGCGGTGTGGATCTCGCGGCCGGCCTTGCGCGCTTCCTCGGGCGACAGGCCGACGGTGACGATCTCGGGATCGGTGAAGCACACGGCCGGGATCACCGCGCCGTCGAAGACGCGGCGATGGCCGGCGATGATCTCGGCGACGACGACGCCCTGGGCCATGGCGCGATGAGCGAGCATCGGATCGCCGGTGAGGTCGCCGACCGCCCAGACATTGCGCATCGACGTCGCACAGCGCTCGTCGACCTGCACGAAGGGGCCGTTCATGGTGAGGTCCAGCCGGTCCAGGCCGAAACCGTCCAACCGGGCGCGCCGGCCGGTGGCGACGAGGATCTTGTCGGCCGGGATGCTGCGCCCGCCCTCGATCAGCAGCCCGTCGTCTGAAAGGCCAGCGGCGCGTGTGCTCGTCAGGACCTCCACGCCCAGCGCCATCAGGCGGCGCGCCACCGGTCGCACCAGCTCGGGGTCGTAGATCGGCAGGATACGGTCCAGGGCCTCGATCACCGTGACCTTCGAGCCGAGCTTGGCGAAGGCCATGCCGAGCTCGAGCCCGATATAGCCCGCGCCGACGACGGCCAGCCGCCCGGGAACCTTGGCAAGCGACAGCGCCTCGGTCGAGGAGATGACCTTGCCACCGAACGGCAGGTTGGGCAGCGCAGCCGCCACCGAGCCGGTCGCCAGCACGACATGCTCGGCGTGCACGACCTGCGGGCCGGTGTCGGTCTCGATGCGGCAGGACTTGCCGTCGATCATCTCGGCATGGCCCTGCAGGATTTTTACCCGATGGCGCTTCAGCAGCGCGCCGACGCCGCTGGTCAGGCGGCCGACCACGCCGTCCTTCCAGTCGACGGTGCGCGCCAGGTCGATGGTCGGACGCTCGACCTTGATGCCGAGCGGCGCGGTTCGCGACTGCTCGATGGCGTGATAAAAAGCGTCGGCGGCGTGGATCAACGCCTTGGAGGGAATGCAGCCGACATTGAGGCAGGTGCCGCCCAGGCCCCCTTCCTTCTTGGCGCCATTTCCGCCCCGCTCCGCCAGCACGACGTCGAGGCCGAGCTGGCCGGCGCGAATCGCCGTGACGTAGCCGCCGGGTCCGCCGCCCACGACCAGAACCTTGGCATTGATATCGGCCATCTCACGCCTCTATGAAAATCGTCGCCGGCGCCTCGAGCAGGCCCTTTATGCGCTGCACGAATTGCGCGGCGTTGTAGCCGTCGATCACCCGGTGATCGAACGACGAGGAGAGGTTCATCATGGTGCGCGGCACGAACTCCGCGCCCTGCCACACCGGCCGCACGACCTGCCGGTTGACGCCGATGATCGCCACCTCCGGCCGGTTGATCACCGGCGTGGTGACGATGCCGCCGAGCGGGCCGAGGCTGGTGATGGTGATGGTCGAGCCGGAGAGTTCGGCGCGCGTCGCCTGGCCGTTGCGCGCCGCCTCGGCGAGCCGCCGCACCTCGGCCGCGCAGTCCCACAGGCCGCGCGCCTCGCAGTGACGCGCCACCGGCACCATGAGGCCCGACGGCGTCTGGGTGGCGATGCCGATATGTACACCGGCATGGCGTTCGATGGTCTCGGCCTCGTCGTCGTACAGAGCGTTCATCTCGGGGAAGTCGGCGACCGCGCGCACCAGCGCCTGCATCAGGAACGGCATCAGCGTCAGCCGCGGCCGGTCCGGGTTCTCGGCGTTGAGCCTGGCACGCAGCTCCTCCAGCGCCGTGACATCGACCTCCTCGACATAGGAGAAGTGCGCGGCGCGGCGCTTGGACTCGGCCATCTTCTGGGCGATTCGCCGGCGCAGGCCGATGACCTTGACGGTCTCGACCTCGGTGCGCGCGACGCGGCCGCCGCCGGACGCGCCGGCCTGCGGCCCGCTCTTCAGGAAGACGTCGAGGTCATCGTGCGTGATGCGACCGGCGGGGCCGCTGCCGCGCACCTGGCGCAGATCGACACCGGCCTCGCGGGCACGGCGACGCACCGCCGGGGAAGCGAGCGGCTTCTCGCCGGCCGGCCGCGGCGGTCCCAGCGATCCGCGGGCGACGGGCGACGGCGCCTCCACCGGCGCGGGCTCGGGCGCCTTGGGTGTCGGCGCCGGCGTGGTCAGCCGCTCGGCTGGCAGATGCGCTGGCGGTGCCGCTTCGCGCGGTGCGGCCGCCACCTCGACATTGCCCTCGCCCGCCACTTCGAGACGGACCAGCTCGGAGCCGACCGCGAGCACGCTGCCGACTTCGCCGCCCAGCGCCAAGACCTTGCCGGCGACCGGCGAGGGGATCTCGACCGTCGCCTTGTCGGTCATGACGGCGGCGAGGATCTGGTCCTCCAGCACCGACTGGCCAACCTCGACATGCCATTCGACGATCTCGGCCTCGGCCACGCCTTCACCGACATCGGGCAGTTTGACAATGCGGGTCCCCATGTCAGGCCTCCATCACGGCCTTGAGCGCGCGGCCGATGCGCGCCGGCCCGGGGAAGTAGTCCCACTCCTGGGCGTGCGGATAGGGCGTGTCCCAGCCGGTGACGCGCATCACCGGCGCCTCGAGATTGTAGAAGCAGTTCTCTTGGACAAGCGCGCTCAACTCCGCGCCGTAGCCCGAGGTCAGCGTCGCCTCGTGGACGACGACGCAGCGCCCGGTCTTCTTCACCGACGCCACGATCGTCTCGAGGTCGTAGGGCAAGAGCGTGCGCAGGTCGATGACCTCGGCATCGACGCCAGTCTCCTGCGCCGCCGTCTCGGCGACATAGACCATGGTGCCGTAGGCCAGCACGGTCACGGCGCTGCCCTCGCGCCGGATCGCGGCCTTGCCGAGCGGCACCGTGTAGTGGCCGTCGGGCACCTCGCCCTGCGGATGGCGCGCCCACGGCGTCACCGGCCGCTCGTGATGGCCGTCGAACGGGCCGTTATAGAGCCGCTTGGGCTCGAGGAAGATCACCGGATCGTTGTCCTCGATGGCGGAGATCAGCAGGCCCTTGGCGTCGTAGGGGTTGGACGGCACGACGGTCTTCAATCCCGAGACGTGGGTGAACAGCGCTTCGGGACTCTGGCTGTGCGTCTGGCCGCCGAAGATGCCGCCGCCGGTCGGCATGCGCACGACGATGGGCGCGGTGAACTGGCCGTTGGAGCGGTAGCGCAGGCGCGCCGCCTCGGACACGATCTGGTCGTAGGCCGGATACATGTAGTCGGCGAACTGGATTTCCACGCATGGTCGCAGGCCGTAGGCTGCCATGCCGACGGCGGCGCCGACGATGCCCGACTCGTTGATCGGCGTGTCGAAGACGCGGTTGGAACCGTATTTCTGCTGCAGGCCCTGGGTGCAGCGGAAGACGCCGCCGAAGTAGCCGACGTCCTCGCCGAACACGACGACGTTGTCGTCGCGCTTCATGCAGACGTCCATGGCGTCGCGGATCGCCTCGACCATGGTTTTACGAGGCATCGTTCATCCTCATGGGAGCGCGGGCCTCTGGCCCGCTCATGAGGCGGGCGAGACGCCCGCGGTCCGGGAGAGCATGAGCTCCGAGCAAAGACATCACACCCCTCCCTGCTGGCGCTGGCGGCGCAGGTGCGGCGGCATCTCCTCGAAGACGCCCTCGAACATGTCGCGCGCCGAGGGATGCGGGCCGGTATGCAGGGTGCCGTGGGTCTCGGCTTCCTTCTGGACGGCGATGACCTCGGACATGATCTCGGCCTCGGCCTGCTTGTGGCGCTCCTCCGACCAGACGCCACGCAGGATCAGGTGGTTCTTCAGGCGCAGCACGGGATCGCCGAGCGGCCAGGCGTCGGACTCGGTCTTCGGCCGGTAGGCCGTGGGATCGTCCGACGTCGAATGCGCGCCGACGCGATAAGTCACGTATTCGACCAGCGTCGGTCCGAGATTGCGGCGGGCGCGCTCGACCGCCCACTTCGCCACCGCGTACACGGCGGGATAGTCGTTGCCGTCGACCCTGAGCGCGGGAATGCCGAAGCCCAGGCCGCGCGCGGCGAAGGTGCCCGAGCCGCCGCGGGCGATGCCCTGGAAGGTCGAGATCGCCCACTGATTGTTGACGATGTTCAGCACCACCGGCGCCTTGTAGGTCGAGGCGAAGACCAGCGCGGCATGGAAATCCGATTCGGCGGTCGAGCCGTCGCCGATCCAGCCGGCGGCGATCCTGGTGTCGCCCTTGATGGCCGACGCCATCGCCCAGCCAACGGCCTGGATGTACTGGGTCGCGAGATTGCCCGAGATCGAGAAGAAGCCGTGCTCGCGCGAAGAGTACATCACCGGGAGCTGACGGCCCTTCATGGGATCGAGCTCGTTGGAATAGATCTGGCACATCATCTCGAGCATGGGATAGCCGCCGGCGATCAGCAGCCCGGCCTGGCGGTAGGTCGGGAAATTCATGTCGCCGGGCTCGAGCGCCTTGCGGAAGGCGCAGCTCACCGCCTCCTCGCCCATGTGCTGCATGTAGAACGACGTCTTGCCCTGGCGCTGGGCCATCTGCATGCGGGCATCGAACGCCCGCAGGGTCATCATGTGGCGCAGCCCTTGCAGCAGTTCGGCGTCGCTCAAAAGACCGGCCCACGGGCCGACCGCCTGGCTGTCGCGATTGAGGACGCGGATGATCTTGAAGGCGAGATCGCGGATCTTCTCGGGCGCCACGTCGACCGGCGGCCGCTCGACCTCGCCGGCCCGCGATATCTGCACGTCGGTGAAGTCCGGTGTGCCGCCGGGCCGGACGGCAGGGGCCGGCACGTGAAACGACAGCGCTTTCGGTTCGGACATGACGGGCTCCTAATCAACGCGCCAAAGGAACACCATGCCGCGCGACCTATCAACGGCGCAGCCGGATGTTTCCAAACAAGCAACATCGTTGAACATGCGGCAGCGGCGTTGGAAACAATGAGCCATCAGGAGACGCACACGTCGACACCAAGTTGCTTGAGTATTTCCGACTGCTCGCTGTCGCTTATTCTCAGCCCGGCATGGTCGGCGAGGACCGCCAGATTCAGCCCTGCGAGATTGGATCCGCGAAGATCCGCCTGCCGCAGCTTGGCCCGGTCCCACTCGGCCCGGTCGAGCGTGCAGGCCAGCATCGTGGCATGGCTGAGATCGGTGTCGATGAACGACGCCTCCGAGAGCTTGCAGGAGCGGAATTCGCAGTTCTGCAGGAACAGGCCCGAGAGATCGGCGAAACTGATGTTGCACCCATCGAAGGAGGCCTTCGTCAGCACCGATCGCCGGGAGATCGTCCTGGTGAAGGTCGATTGGCGGAAGCTCACGCCGCGAAAGCTCGAGTCCACGGCGTTGACATCGTAGAGATCGCAGCGCTCGAACGTGCTGGTCGCAAAGTTGCACTTGATGACCTCGGCGGCGTGGATGTCGCAAAAGGCGAAGGTGCATCCCTTCCTCTTGCCGGCATCGAAAGCGGAGCAGCTAGCCAGTCGCGTCTTGACCAGCTTGCAGCTCGCAAGGCGCATCGGCTCGAACGTGCAGTCGCTGAACGCGGCGCCCGAGAAATCCGCACCGCGGATGGTCGGCGCCTGGAAATGGCAGCGCTCGAAGCGCCCCTCCGTGAGATCGAGCTCGTCCAGGGCGACATCGGCGTGAAACAGCACGCCGCTGAACACGCGGTCGCCCGCCAACCGCACCAAAAGCTCTTCCCGGGAGATCGGGCGATGCGTTGTGCCTTCCATCCGATCATCCTTTCTCATCGGCGACCTTACGCCCGGAGGATGGACAGGATAGCATCGCGGAAAGCGTCGACGGTACAGCGTGGAGAGGAACACATGCCCGTGCGCATCATCGGGATGATCGGCGTGGCGCCGCCCAGCGGCGAGGCCACCGTGCACATCATCAAGGGCGGCATCTCTGCGCCCTACCTCAAGTCCTACGCACAGGCCCACGACAAGGCGAGCTTCGACCTGGCGCTGGTCGGCTACACGGCCTCGTCGGCCGAGGGTTTCCTGGTGGCGCAATATGCCGCCCATCACACCGAGCGGCTGGGCTTCCTGATCGCCCATCGTCCGGGCTTCGTGGCGCCGACGCTCGCCGCCCGCAAGATCGCCACCTTCGATCACCTGACCGAAGGTCGCATCGCCATCCACATCATTGCGGGCGCCAGCGACGCCGAGCAGGAAGGCGACGGAGATTTCGCGCCCAAGGAGGAGCGCTATCGCCGCGCCGCCGAATATATCCAGGTGATGAAGCTCGCCTGGACGGCGCCCAAGCGCTTCGACTTTGCGGGCGAGTTCTATCGCGTGCGCGGCGCCAAATCCGACATCCAGCCGTTCCAGAAACCGCATCCGCTGCTGTTCTTCGGCGGCTCGTCGGAGGGCGCGCTGGCCATGGGCTCCAGGCACTGCGACGTGTTCGCCATGTTCGGCGAGCCGCTGGCGCCGACCAGGCAGCGCATTGCCGAGTTCCGTGCCCAGGCGGCCGCCTTTGGCCGCACGCCCACCTTCAACATGTCGTTCCGGCCGATCCTCGGCGCCACCGAGGCGGCGGCCTGGGACCGTGCGCGACGCATTCTGGCGTCGGTCCAGAAGCCTGGCGATCCCACGGGCTTCGGCAACGCTAAAAAGCCGCTCGATCATTCCGCGCGCCGGCTGCTTGATTTCGCAGCCGCCGGCGAGACGCATGACGAGCGGCTGTGGATGCCCATCGCCGAGGCGACCGGCGCTATGGGTAACACGTCGTGCCTCGTCGGCACGCCCGAGCAGGTCGCCCGCGCCATGCTCGAATACTACAAGCTCGGCATCCACTCGTTCCTGATCAGGGGCTTCGATCCCTTCGAGGACGCGGTCGACTTCGGCCGCGAGCTGATCCCGCGCCTGCGCGCCGGTGCGGCGGAGCTGGATCGCGCCAGAGCGGCATGACGCATGCATTGCAGTCACGGTCACAAACGAATTCCCGCAATTATCGCAATTTCCGCAACCGGTTTTCGCGTTCTTGATTGGGCCTCGACCCCTGCGGTGCGAGCATGCAGTGCATCATTGGCAAGCCGGCGCGAGCGGTAGTCCGTTCGATGAGTAGAGCAGCAACTGGCCATCCGTAGCATAAACTTCCGTACTAGTAAATAACTATAGTGATCTCTTTCAGTTTCGCTAAGGCGACTTTTGGGGCTCCAGAGCGGGATACACCTTGGGGGCGTCTGCAACGCCAATACTACCGGTAGCGTCGCCTCTCCCGCGTGCCAGCAGTGCTGTCACCGCTGGAACTGATCGTCCTTCTCGGCCACGCTCTCCACCACTCTTCAGGGACATGGGTCCAGAATCATGAAGCGTGGAATTTATGCGGGATCGTTCGATCCGACGACGCACGGACATCTCGATGTCATTCGTCGCGCAAGCCTCATCGTCGATGAACTGCACGTCATGATCGGCGTCAATCCAAAGAAGAGCGGCGGCTTCTTCACGGTCGAGAAACGCCTGAAGCTGATCGAAGGATCATTGGAGCACATGACCTGGTTCGGCCGGGGCAGAAGCGCGTTCCATATCGGCGAGTTTACCGGCCTGCTGGTGGACTACTGCAGACAGCACGACATCCGATTCAACATTCGCGGGCTGCGGGCGGCGCAGGATTTCAACTACGAATTCGAGATGCATGGCATCAACTGCGACATCGCCCCGGACATCAACACCGTCTTCCTGGTGGCCCCGCCGGAGTTCCAGTTTATCAGCAGCGGCACCATCAGGGAGCTTGCCAGCTATCGGTCCCCCGCCGTGAGCAAGTACGTGACCCCGTGCGTGGCGAGCGCCTTGCTCGACGCGAACGAGTAGCTCGTCCTAGAGGTTTTGACGGGTCGGGTTCGCGGACCGTTGGGCGGCGGGCCGGGAATTCGGATGAATTCGGATAGTTGTGCCCTATCCGAATTCAACCCGCAAAAAGCCGCGATATTTGGGCCTTTCCCTGGCCCGGCGGCATTTCGGATAGTTTCGCTGGCCCTTTTCGCCCGCGAGAGTTTGCTTCGGCATTGTCGCCATCGACCTCGCGCACCGCGGCCTTGCCGAACGGGCCCGCCGGCCAGCTGTTGTGGATCGGATGGACGATGCATAGAGCGACAGACGCCAGACTCTACCTAAAACCGCCGTGCTTGTCAATAACTATCGTTTATAGCGGCGGCCCGCGGCGATGGCGCGTTTCGTTGTTGCGACTTTTTGCGCTCCAGCAAGGGCCACTCCTGGGGGGCCGGCGCCGCCGTCATACCATCGCCTGTGTGCGTCAACCCAAGTGCTGGCGGTGCTGTCATTGGTCCCCGCCCTGCTCACCGCGGCATCGTGGCGGCAGCTTCGAGGTCGGTGATCGCCGCCGCGACGCGCTCGAAGTTCGCATGGAAATTGGCGAGACCGCGCGCGTTCGTCGGATCCAAGGTGCCGATGATGATCACCGCGTAGACCAGGCAATAGAGCGTGGCGAAGCGGTAATCCTCGAGGCACTCCTCAAAAGTGTAGTTCTGGACTCCGTGCTCCTTCAGGGTCTGCACATAGAGCTGCAATACGTCCATTTCGATGGCCCGCCGCGTTTGCGGGCTGACGTTGCCCGACAGGAAATAGGCGAGGTCGAAGGCGCCGCCGCCGCGGGAGCTTACCTGCCAATCAATCGCAGCCAGCGCCTGGCCATCGTCGGGCCCGCCGAAGAAGAGATTGTCGGCGCGGAAGTCGCCATGCACGAGTGTCTGAGGCCGCCCGGCAATGCCGTCGAGCATGCGGATCACGTTGGAGCCAAGGTCCTCCCCCGTACGCTTCAGGGCCGGCGTGAGCTTGTCGCCGACGAACTGCACGAACGGAGCCCAGCATTGTTGATAGGCCGGCTGGGCGAAGTGATGAATCGGATCGTTGGTGGCCGGCAGCCAGCCGAGTGACGCCAGGCGAGGGTCCTGCCACCACGCCGCATGGCATTTGGCAATGCTGGCGACCGCCAACCGAGCCTGTTGCGCCGTGCATCCTTCAAGCTGATCGCCGACCCGAGCTGGTGCCAGATCCTCCATCAGCATGACGAAGTCGCCGTTGGATGGGTCGGCGGCGCCGTGGTGCAGGACCGGAACGCGAATCCCCGCACGCGATCCGATCTCGTGATAGAAGCTGACTTCCCGCTCGTAGAAACGGAACATCATGGCAAGCTGTCGTGACTTCTCGTCAAGCGTCGGCAGCTTACAGATAAGCGTTCGCGGCAAGCCGTCACCGGCGTCAGCGTACTGAAGGCGCAATCTTCCCAGCTTGCCGAGAAAGCCGACGCCGGCCGCGATCGGCTCATACTCGAACGAAGCGATCCTGGCGTTGCCGGCCCCGCCGCTGTGCAATGCAGCGGTCAGCCATTCGGCCGATAGAGAGTCCGAGCTTTGTGGAATTTCCAGTGCTGCCATGACTCGCCTCCGCGTTCATTGAGACGTCCCGTCAGGCCATACGACGCTATACTGACGCGTGGCTGTCAATGTCCGGCTTCGATGAGGGGGGTGCGCGAGCTGTCGAAGCCGCCTCACCTAGCCTCTCCCCCTAGCGGGGCCCGCACGGGGGAGAGGAACTTGAGGCTAAGCCTCCACCAGCCGTCCGACCTCGCCCTGCGCGCGCCTGAGCTCGACCTGGCGGTCGTGCCATTTGCGCAACGACGGCCGATGGCCGATCGACACCATGGTCATCGCCGGCAGTCGCTGCTTCAGCGCGTCGTAGATCGCGGTTTCCATCGCCTCGTCGAGCGAGGCCGTGGCCTCATCGAGGAACAGCCAGTCGGGCTTGAACACCAGGGCGCGCGCCGCGGCCAGCCGCTGCTGCTCGCCGCCCGACAGGATGTTGGTCCAGTGGGCGACCTCGTCGAGGCGGTCGGCGAGATGGCCGAGCTTCACGGTCTCGAGCGCGGCCACGATCTCGGCGTCGCTCGCCGTCGATTGCTCGTCGGGATACTTTACCGCGTCGCGCAGCGTGCCGATCGGGATGTAGGGCTTCTGCGGCAGGAACAGCACGCGCGCGCCCGCCGGCACGCGCACCTGGCCCTGGCCGAACGGCCAGATGCCCGCCAGTGCCCGGAACAGCGTGCTCTTGCCCGAGCCGCTGACGCCGGTGATCAGGGTCGAGCGGCCGCGCGGCAAAGCGAAGGTCGCGTCCGACAGCAGCGCCTGGCCGTTGGGCAGGCCAAGCGTCAGGCCCGATGCGCCGACGTCGAACCTCCCCGCCTCCGACACCACCTCGATGGCCGTGTCGGGCCTCGTGTCGATGGCGGCCTGCAGACCCTGCAGCCGGTCCATGATGGCGCGCAGCTCGGCGACATAGGTGTAGTTGGCGATGAAGAACGACAGGGCCGTCTGCACCTGCCCGAAGGCCGATGCCGTCTGCATCATGACGCCGAGCGTGAGCGTGCCGGCAAAGAAGCCGGGTGCGGTCACCAGGAAGGGGAAGATGATGGCGAGCTGGTTGTAGCTGTATTGGTAGAGGACGAGCTGCGCCTCGGTGAACAGGACTCTCCAGCCGTTGGCGAAGACATCGGCGAACCGCGCGTTCAGGGCCTCGGCCTCGCGTTCCTCGCCACGGTAGAGCGCGATGCCCTCGGCATTTTCGCGCACACGCACCAAGGCGAAGCGGAAGTTCGCCTCGAGGTGCTGCTTCTGAAAGTTGAGCGGGATCAGCCGCCGGCCGACAAGGTTGGCCAGGAGCGTGCCGACGACGGCGTAGACCAAGCAGACCCACGCCATGTACCCCGGAATCGTGACGTCCAGTCCGATCGGGGCGAGCGACAGGGGACCCGACAGGCTCCACAGGATGGCCAGGAAGGCGACGAGCGTGGTCGACGCCGTGATCAGGCCCAGCAGAAGATACATCGTGTGTTCGCCGAGGAACCGAAGGTCCTCGGCGATGCGCTGGTCGGCGTTGTCGGCCGTGCGCCGCAGCTCGATGCGGTAATAGCCGCGGCCGTCCAGCCAGTGGGCAAGATAGCGGCGGGTCAGCCAACGCCGCCAGCGCAGGCGCAGATAGGGGCTGACGATGGCCCGCGCGACATAGACGGCGATGAAGCCGGCCGCGATGAAGCCGAAGAGCTTGATTTCGCGCCAGAAGGCCGCCTCGTCCTTGTTCTGGAGGCTGTCGTAGAAGCGACGGTTCCAGTCGTTGAACAGCACTTCGAGGGCGACGGCGCCCAGCGTGAGGCTGACGGCGCCGATCAGCAGCGTGATCGCGATCCAGCGTTCCTCTGACCTGAAATAGGGAACGACGAGCCGCCACCAGTCGGCGATGTACGAGCCTACTCTTTTCATTGGAGATCCTTTCGGCCCGCACCCTACCTGCGGTCCGCGGGACGATACATTACGCAGATGTCGCGACCGGTAGCCGCGTGACAAGGCGGCCGGCCACGGCTATAGCGCCGCGCGATGGACGCCTCGGTTGTCTCCCGGCGCGTCGCGCTCGACATCCTGGTGGCCTGCCTCGACAAGGGGCAGCCGCTGGACGATGCGCTGGCCCGCCATCAGGGGTTTGCCGGGCTCGATCCGCGCGACCGCGCCTTCGTGCGCCTGCTGCTGGCCACCACACTGCGCCGCCTGGGCGAGATCGACGAGGTGCTGGGCTTCCTGATCGAGCGGCCACTCGAAGGGGCAAACGCCACGGGCCTCCAAGTGCTGCGGCTCGGTGCAGCGCAACTCCTGTTCCTGGGCACGCCGCCGCATGCCGCTGTCGACACCTCGGTGCGGCTGGTGGTCGATGCCGGCCTGCCGCACCTCAAGGGGCTGGCCAATGCCGTGCTGCGCCGCGTTTCGCGCGACGGCGCGGCACTGCTGGGCGATCGCGATCCGGCGCGGCTCAACACGCCGCAATGGCTGTGGGAGAGCTGGACCGAGAGCTACGGCGAGCCCGCGACTCGCGCGATCGCCGCGGCCCATCTAATCGAGGCGCCGCTCGATCTCACGCCGCGTTCCAATGCCGCGTTCTGGGCCGGCCACCTCGAGGGCGAGGTGCTGCCGACCGGCACGATCCGCCGCGACGGCGGCGGCAACGTCACCGAGCTGCCGGGCTTCGCCGAGGGCGCGTGGTGGGTGCAGGACGCGGCGGCCACCCTGCCCGTCCGCCTGCTGGGCAGCATCGCAGGCAAGCGCGTCGTGGATCTTTGCGCCGCGCCGGGTGGCAAGACCTTGCAACTCGCCGCCGCCGGTGCAGACGTCACCGCAGTCGACATCTCGGCTCGTCGCATGATGCGCGTGGGCGAGAACCTGGCCCGCGCCGGGCTTTCGGCCAAGCTGGTGACGGCCGATATTGCCAAATGGGTCACGGACGACATGTTCGACGCCATCCTGCTCGACGCCCCCTGCTCCGGCACCGGCACCTTGCGGCGCCATCCCGACATCGCCTGGCTGAAGGACGAGCAGGATGTCGGCCGCCTGACGCTGACACAGGACCGGCTGCTGGTGCGCGCCGCCGATCTGCTGAAGCCCGGCGGCGTGCTGGTCTACGCCGTGTGCTCGCTGCAGGAGGACGAGGGACCGGCGCGTGTCGAAGCCCTGCTTGCCCGCGACAAGCGCCTGCAGCGTGTTCCTGTTCAGCCTGCCGAGCTGCCGGGCATCGCCGGCGTGATCACGCCGGCCGGCGACGTGCGCACGCTGCCGTCAATGTGGCCGGAACGGCACGGCATGGACGGCTTCTTCATCGGCCGGCTTTCCCGAACTTGATCGATACTACTGGCAATACTATACTTCCGCCGTGAGCGCGGCCGACAGGCGGTTATTGAAGATGCGCCAGAATCCCAAAGCGGACTGGCACATTGACGACATGAAGTCGGTGGCCCGTGCCAAAGGCATTGAATGGCGTCAGCCGGGCACCAGTCACGTGACCTTTCGCCGCCCTGACGGAGCGAAGCTTACCGTTCCGGCGCGCAAGCCGATCAAGCCTGTCTACGTCCGGATGTTCGTCGAGTTCGTGGAGAGGCCATAATGGCGAAGAAAGCACCCTCGCGCCGAAACGATGTCGATGCCGGCGCCTATGCGGCGACCATCCTCCCTCTCCCTGCTTCAGAAGGGGGCGGATATATGGCTTCAGCCGTCGAACTGCCGGGTTGCGTAGCCACGGGAGAGACCGAAGCCGAGACGCTGGAAGAATTGCGGGATGCCATTCGCTCCTGGGTGAAGACCGCTCGCGAATTTGGCGACGAAGTCCCGCCGCCGGCGTCCAAGCATCGCTACAGCGGCAAGTTCGTGGTTCGAGTGCCCACATCGTTGCATCGGTCGTTGGCTCTCCGTGCCGGAGCGGAAGGCGTCAGCCTGAACCAGCTGGTCAGCACACTCCTCTCGGGCAGCGTCGCCGCATCTTTGAACACTCGCCGAAAACGTAAAGCGGCTTAGCCAGGCCCGCGCATCGTGAACCCGACGGCCTCGTTGCAGACGACAAACACCCGTCGCATTACTGTCCGACGTCGTCTGGCTCGCTGCCGCCGAGCAAGAAGCCGCCAAGATGGAGATGCATGAGCGAGCCGGACCTGCCTGCGCGAAGCCGAAGCGGCTTCGTTTCGGCGAAAGCAGGGGCTCGCGGTTCGGAAGAGCATGATGCGGGCCTGGAGGTCCGCGCTCCAGCAAGAACGTGAGGTGTCACTCGGCGGCGGCGGGGACCTCTTTCGCCCTTATCGCCGTGATCTTCACCTGCGCGCGCGGCGCTCGTCGAACTTCGCCAGCCGCCGCTTCGGGTTCGGATGGGCAACGTTGCCTTCCGATCCCGGGTTCTTCTGCGAACCGGCCCAGCCGTGCGCGGCGATGTCGAAGATGATGCCGTCGAGGTCGGTGTGCTTGATCTCGTAGCCGTCCGGGTTGTTCGGATCGCCCATGATCCAGGTGGCACCGGTGTTGCGGGCGATCTTGCCCTGTTCGACCACGTCATCGACCCAGAAGCCGATGTGGTGGATGCCGACGAAGTCGACGCCGGCGCCCTGCGAGGCCGCGTCGCACGATGGTCACGTAGCGACCGCGCTCGACCCTCCCGAACGCAAAATCGGAACTCGCTCTAACCGGCCTGTCCGTCGGAGAAGCGGTCATCGCGCCACGCCAGCGCCGCCTTCAGGCCCTGCTCCTTGCGGATGCGCTGGAACTCGGCCTTCTCCGCGCTCGGCGTGGCATTCAGGATGACGTCGATGTCCAGCGAGGCGCGTAGCGCATCGCGCATGCCCATGATCTCGTAGGTGCGGTTCATCGCCCGCTTGGTGAAGAGCACGGAGGGTCCGGCCGCCGCCGCGATGTCGAGCGCCATGCGCCGCCCGAATGCCGAAAGCTCCCGTTCCGGCACGACGTGATTGACGATGCCGATCGCGTGCGCGCGGTTGGCGTCCATCTTGACGTTGCCCGTCGGCAGCATCTCCTTGGCGTGCTTGGGCAGGACGGCCCACGGCAGCAGCATGGCGACGATGCCGGTGCCGAAGCGCACCTCCGGCTCGCCGAACCGCGTCCCTTCCGCCGCCACGGTGATGTCGCAGGCGAGCGCGACCTCGAAGGCGCCGGCCATGCAGAAGCCGTGGACCAGGGCGATGGTCGGCTTCGGGCAGTCCCAGAACGCCATGATGAAGTCGAACTGCCGCTCCATCTGGCGGCGCACGAGGTCGACGGTCGACATGTCGCGCTCGGCGGAGGCCTTCATGTCGAAGCCGGCCGAAAAGGCGCGCCCTTCGCCGCGTACCAGCACGACGCGGACACGGTCGTCCTCGCCGAGCTCGCCGAGCGCCGCCACGCACTCGTCCATCGCCTCGTTGTGGAAGGCGTTCAGCACCTGCGGGCGGTTGAACACCAGCGAGGCGACGGGGCCCTCGATCTCGACCTTGATATGGTTGCGGGTCACGGGCCGGTCTTGTCTCATGACATTGGCCTCACGACAGCAGCTGGCGCAGATGCACCAGCGTGCGCTGGCGCGCCAGCCCCGCCGCTGCCTCGTTGTAGGGCGGGTATCCCTCACGGTTGAAGCCGTGCTCGGTGCCCGGATAGACGTGGATGCTGACACCCGGCGATCCGCCCATGCGCGCCTGGATCGCCGCCACGGTCGGCGCCGGCACGTGCGGATCGTTCTCGGCGAAATGCATCAGGATCGGGCACGTACGGCGATCGGCCTCCTCGAGATGCTGGTCGATCTGCACGCCGTAGTAGCTGACCGCGGCCTCGATCGGCAGGCGCGTGCTTGCGAGGTAAGCGTTCTTGCCGCCGAGGCAGAAGCCCATCACGCCGATCTTGCCGGTGCAGTCCGCCCGCCCGCGCAGGGCTGCGACCATGTCGCCGAGGTCGCGGACGAACTGGTCGGTGTCGAGCCGCGCCCACAGCGCCCGCGCCTTGGCGCGGCCCTCGTCGGTGTAGGGCAGGTAGTTCGCGGCCTCCTGCCGCCAGAAGACGTCGGGCGCCAGGGCGATGAACCCCGCCGCCGCGTAGCCGTCGGCGACCGAGCGGATGTGCGGGTTGGTGTTGAACACCTCGGGCAGCACGATCAGGCCGGGTGCCGGAAGGCGCGCCGGCAGCGCCAGGTACGCCGCGAAGCGCCCGCCGTCCGATGCCGTCAGCGTGATTTCGTCGCCCATGAGTCTCCCTCCCCTTCGTCATGACTGCATTGGGCATCCTACGATGGTCGCCAGAAAGCGAACAATCGCGGTCGCTGCGGGATATTTCGCCAGCCGCGCGCTCGGCTGCCAGGACGGCATGATAGGCTGTCACCGGTCAGGACATCGGAGATCAGCGTCATGCCCATCGAACGCTTCATGGTTCCCGGCGAGCTTGAGCCCGTCAGCCACTACTGCCATGTCGTCAAGGCCGGAGACTTCATCTATCTCTCGGGCATGGTCGGGATGAAGGCGGATGGAACCATACCGCCGGATACCGTCGGCCAGTTCGAGATCGCCCTCAGGTCGATCGATACATGCCTGCGCCATGCCGGCGGGCGGCCCGATCAGGTGGTCAAGGTCCTCGTCTTCATGACGGACATCACGGAAAGGGCGAGCATCAACCCGATCCGCCAGCGCTACTTCGGAGAACACAGGCCGGCCTCGACCCTGGTCGAGGTCACCGCGCTCGTCGATCCACGCATGAGGGTGGAGATCGAAGCCGTGGCCTACGTCGGCGCCTAGCTCTTCCGGACCGCCGGCTTCCAGCCGGGTCATAAGCATGATGCCGGCTGGAAGCCGGCGGTCCGGAAGACCATGATAGGGTTCGGAAGTCGACGCAGCGCAGAAGAGAGGTTTGAATGGATACGACGACGCTTGCCGCCCGACGCGAGAGGGCGCTGGGAGCCGGGGCGCCGTTGTTCTACGACAGGCCCCTGCACATCGTGCGCGGCGAGGGCGTGCATCTGTTCGACGAGTCCGGCCGCCGCTACGTCGACATGTACAACAACGTGCCGTGCGTCGGGCACGCCAATCGCCACGTCGTCGAGGCGATGTCGCGCCAGCAGGCGACTCTCAACGTGCACAGCCGCTACCTGCACGAAGGGATCGTCGCCCTGGCGGAACGCCTGGCGGCTCTTCATGGTCCGGCGATCGAGAGCGTGATCTTCAGTTGCTCGGGGACCGAGGCCAACGAGGTGGCGCTCAGGATGGCGCGCGGGGCGACCGGCAAGAGCGGGATCGTCTGCACCAACGCCACCTATCACGGCAACAGCGAAGCGGTCGGGAAGATGACCCGGCTCGGCGCCGACCAGAACAGCGCCGCCGACGTGCGCGCCATCCCCTTTCCCGAGATGTTCCGGCCGCTGGTGCCGGGGGCGAGCGAATCCGACCTCGCGGAGGCCTATCTCGAACGGCTGCGCGGCGCGATCCGCAGCCTCGAGGATGATGGCGTGGGATTCGCCGGCCTGATCGTCTGCCCGATCTTCGCCAACGAGGGACTGCCCGACGTGCCGCACGGTTTCATGGCGCGCGCGGCGGAAACGGTGCGGGCGGCCGGCGGCTTTTTGATCGCCGACGAGGTCCAGGCCGGCTACTGCCGCACCGGACGCTGGTGGGGCTACGAAGGCGCCGGTTTCACGCCCGACATCGTCGTGACCGGCAAGCCGATGGGCAACGGCCTGCCGCTCGCCGCCACGGCGGCCAGCAAGGCCCTGGTCGACGGCTTCCGGGCGCGGACGCGCTATTTCAACACCTTTGCGTCGAGCCCCTTGCAGGCGGCCGTCGGCATGGCGGTGCTCGACGTCATCGAGCGCGAAGGACTGGCGGAGAACGTCACGCGCGTCGGCGCCAGCCTCAAGGCGGCGCTGATCCAGCGCAAGAAGACGTGTGCGGCCATCGGCGACGTGCGCGGCCTCGGGCTGTTCATCGGGTTGGAGATGGTCAGGGGCGGCAGTGCGCTCGAGCCGGACTCCGATCGGGCGATCGAGGTCGTCAACGAGCTCAAGGACCGGGGCTTCCTCACCAGCAATGCCGGCGCCTTCAGGAACGTCGTCAAGATCCGGCCTCCCCTCGTCTTCGGGCAGCGTGATGCCGACGAATTCCTCACCGCCTTCGACGCGACGATTGCCGAGATAAATGGCTGAAGAGGGGGCTGACGGCAGCGCGGCGGACCCGTTCAGGCCGGCGGCGCTGGCGGCGCTCAGGGCGTTCCCCATCGAACCGGACGGTCTCGAGCTGGTGTCGCTGGCGGAGAACGTCACCTACCGGGTGGTGGACCGCCGCGACGGCGTGGCCTACGCCTTGCGGCTCCACCGGCCCTGGTATCACACGCTCGACGAACTGGTCTCGGAGCGCGCCTGGGTGCGCGCGCTGGCCGAAGCGGGCATCGCGGTCCAGGCGCCGGTGCGCGCCCGCGAGGGGCAGGAATACGCAGCCGTGACGGTTCCCGGCACCGGCGAAAAGCGCTTCGCGGGGCTGGCGCGCTGGACGACGGGACGCGTTCTGGCCGAGGTGCTGCGGGAGACAACCGACATGCAAATCGCCGAACACCATTTCACGCAGCTCGGCGCCCTCGCGGCGTCGCTGCACGACCAGGCCGCGACGTGGCAGCCGCCGGCGACGTTCACCCGGAATGCGCTGGACGCGGACGGCTTCATGGGCAGCACGCTGCACTGGGGACCGTTCTGGGATCACCAAGGGCTGTCCGCCGCGGAGCGCCGGCTGATGCTCGACACGCGGGCGCGCCTGCATGCGGCGCTCGCCCGGCTGGACCGGCCGCCCTCCGCCTACAGCATGATCCACGCCGACATGCATCCCGGCAACGTCCTGGTGGACGGCGGCGGGCTGACCATCATCGACTTCGACGACGCGGCCTGGGGCTGGCACGCCTACGACATCGCGGTGGCCCTGGTGCATCAGCAGGGTCCGAGCCTGGCCGCGTTCGAACGCGCCTACGTCGCCGGCTACCGGTCGGTGCGGCCGATTTCGGAGCAGTCCCTGATGCTGCTGCCGATGTTCCGGCTGGTCCGCGGGCTGGCCCAGATCGGCTGGTATCACCAGCGCCCCGAGCTCAAGCGGTCGGCGCGCTTCGACGAGGTGAAGGCTGTCGTGCTCGAACAGTGCCTGTCGTTCGGACGGGGACTTTGACGGGACCGCGCGCCTCCGGCCCGCTCATGATCATGGTCTTCCGGACCGCGAGCGTCCCGCTCGCTCATGCTCATGAGCGCGCCAGAGGCGCGCGGTCCGGAAGAACATGAGCGGGCCTGGAGGCCCGCGGTCCAATGAGTCACTCGGCGGCGGCGGGGATCTCTTTCGCGTGGATCGCCGCGATCTTCGCCTGGGCGCGCGCGCGGCGCTCGTCGAACTTCGCGAGCCGCCGCTTCGGGTTCGGATGGGCGACGTTGCCTTCCGCTCCCGGGTTCTTCTGCGAGCCCGCCCAGCCGTGCTTGGCGATGTCGAAGATGATGCCGTCGAGATCGGTGTGCTTCACCTCATAGCCGTCCGGGTTGTTCGGGTCGCCCATGATCCAGGTGGCGCCGGTGTTGCGCACGATCTTGCCCTGCTCGATCACGTCATCGACCCAGAAGCCGATGTGGTGGATGCCGACAAAGTCCACGCCGGTGCCCTGCGAGGCCTCGTCGCTCTTGAAGTGGAGGATGGCGAGGTTGACCACGCCGTCGGTCAGGAACACGCCCTCGGCCAGCGGGCCGTCGAGCTCGACGACTTCCTCCAGGCCGAGCGCCTGCTTGTAGAATTCGGCGGTCTCCCAAGGGTCTTTTACGCTGAGGGCGACGTGACGGATGCGGCCTTTGGTCTGCGAAGTCATTGGCTTGCTCCCTTCCAGCGGCTATCGGCCGGAAAGTGTAACGGAAATCCGGCGGACGACCCAGAGCGCATTCCGTTCGGCTGGAATCAGCCGAACGGAATGTGCCCGTTGAGACAACGATCGCCAGTGCGCTACGGCTTCTTGTAGAAAGCCTGCTGTGGGAGCGCGATCGACCCCTGCCCTACGTCCTTGAGTGTGACCTTCTGGTCCTTCCAGCGTGCCTGGAAATACCAGTAGGCATAGTTCGAACACGGTCTCCCATCCCATTCGAGCCATTGACGGAAATTGTTATAGGTTTCCGCGGTTTGCGTTGCCACAGGAAGATCCGGCGCGTCGGTATCATAGAGTTCGTCGAGGGCGGCGGAGGTGTGAACCTGCATGGTCAGCAGTGTATCGTCCAGCCAGACACCAAACGACTTCTTGTGTTTATGCGGCGCGCCGTCGACGTAGTCATGCGCCGTCAGTTCGCGCCGAATATTGAACAGCGTGTGTTTGCCGGCTGCAGAAATAACTCTGCCAACACCACGGGGCAGCAGCTTTGCAACGGCGATGATCTGTCCGCGGGCATTCTTTCCCATCGAGAATGCCTGCACTTCGTAGGCGCCGCATTGATCAGGTCCCGGGAAGGGCACACCCTCGCTCCACGGCTTTGCCTGTGGCGGTCGAGGCCCTTTGGTGAGCACAGACATATCGGCCCACATGGTCCACAGAGCAAGCTTCTGGGTACTCATTCCGACTGATGCGGCGATGGTTGCCGTTCCGATCGAATGACGCGAGACCCGCCGTTGATTGGGTTTGCCGGGAACGGGTTCGCCGCCGCTCCAGGCGATCTGCGACCATTCAGCCGCGTTGTTGAACGGCAAGGTGTCGGCCTGCACCACACAATCTCCGCGCGGCGACGGATCGGGAATTTGCTGTGGTCCAAATACATCTCTCATGGCCAGCCAGTTCGTTGCATCGATCGCCTTCGCATTGGCTACGGTGAGTTTGGAAATTGTGACCATGGTATTTGCCTTTGCTCGGAGGCTCCTGCGAGACTCAATTGAAGGTCGGCTGGCCCGATACGTATCCGTAGAAGTTGCGCGAGAACTCTTCCACCGACAGCGTGCCGACCTTCGGAACCCTCATGATCTCGCCGTAGCTATAGACGTTGAGGCTGATCCGGCCGTTCCTGACGTCCGGCGGCTCGTCGACGACGACGCAATGATTCCAGTAATGCGAGTTCAGCTTGTTCTTCACGTCGTAGAGAATGTTGGTATGGACGAAAAGGCAGACGTCGCGGCTGGCGCGCGCGTCGCGATCGAGCGCCTCGATCTCCTTGCGGCCCTTGGAG
The DNA here is from genome assembly GCA_009377525.1 of Rhodospirillales bacterium. Lineage (GTDB taxonomy): Bacteria > Pseudomonadota > Alphaproteobacteria > Reyranellales > Reyranellaceae > Reyranella. The sequence goes on along the minus strand of WHTW01000071.1, from coordinate 4,107 downwards.
ACGAAGATGTTGGAGTCGTCGCGGACGCCGGCGTAGCCGATCTGGCGGAACCACTTGGCAACCTCGCCCTGGCGGCTCCTTGCCGCTATGTCGTCGTCCACCGAAGCCACGTCGAGGATCGCGTTGTAGGAGGCGCGCAGGCTTGCCAGCGCCACCCAATCGACGCCGGCGATCTTGTCCTTCGGCGGCTGATAGACTCGGCACGCCATGCCCGGCTTGACCTCGAGCGAGCCGATGCGGGCCCGGCCGGTGGTGAAGAGGTCGATCACGTACTGGACGTAGAGCTCCGGCTTGTAGTGGAGTACGCAATAGAAGAAGGATGCGGGACAGCACAGGGCCGCCACACCCTGATCCTGCTTGACGGGATCGTTGACGCGCTCACGCAGGCCTGCAATGAGCTCGGCCGGGTCGATGCGAGGAAAAGGCCGACCCTTGGGGAGCGGCGGAAACCTGTCGATCAGCGACAAGGCGTAGGTCTTGCGCATTGGACCGGCGAACATGGGAGCCTCCTGCCTGACCGCCCATGGTGAAACGGGAACACGAAGGATGACTGTGGGGGAAGTCACAGATCGCGTTAAGATTCACTCAGATCGACGGGCCATTTCGATCGCGGGAGGACCATATGCCGACAAGAACCGGCGGATGCCTGTGCAGGGCGGTGCGATACGAATGCGCCGGCGAGCCGCAGTTTGCGCTGCAATGCCATTGCCGGGACTGCCAGCGGCAGAGCGGCGCACCCCACGTCGCGGCGGTGCGCATGGCGTCGGCCGAGTTCCGCATCACCCACGGTTCACCGAAACGCTACATAGCCACGGCCGATTCCGGGAACGACATCACGCGTGTCTTCTGCGGTAAGTGCGGCACGCCGCTCTACGTGCAGGTGTCGACCCGGCCCGACATCGTCGGTGTCCGGGTCTGCACGTTCGACGATGCGAGCTGGTTCCGGCCCGAGGCCAACATCTTCGTCAAGAGTGCGCAGCCGTGGGACCACATGGACCCTGCCGTGCCGGCGTTCGCGACCTATCCGACTGGCAAGTCTTACTGAAGGAGGAAACGCTGATGTCCGAGACCCCGACCTTTGGCCGCTACGCCGAAATCCCATACGAAAAGATGAGTCCGGAACAACAGGAAGGCTACAAGGCGATGATCGAGGCGCGCGGCCGCCTGCCCGGCCCGACCAAGATCTGGGTGCACAATCCGAAGCTCGCGAAAGTCGCGGGCCCGTTCGGCGCGCATTTCCAGCCAGGCCGCTACTCCCTAACCGAGCGCGAGCGCGAGATCGCGGTCTGCGTCATCACCAGCCACTGGCGCTCGGCCTATCCGACGGCCGCGCACGAGCGACTGGCGAAAGCGGCCGGGCTGCCGGCCGCCAAGGTAGAGGCGATCTTGGGCGGGATGCCGACCGCGTTCGACGACGAGCGGGAGCAGGTCGTCTACGAGATGGCGATCGTGCTCTCCAGCGCACGGTGGGTATCGCAGGGACTCCACGACCGCGCGGTCAAGGCGCTGGGCCACGTCGGCGTCACCGACGTCATCACCTTGATGGGCCACTACACCAGCGTTGCGATGACGCTCGCCTTCTATGACGTTCCGGACGGGGCGACGGGCATGGCGCGCTGAGCCGGCCAAGCTCTCATGCCCTTCGGGACCGCCGGCTTCCAGCCGGCATCGGACACATGAGCCGGCTGGAAGCCGGCGGTCTGCGCGACGCCCCTGAGGAGCTGCGCTCGCCTCATTGCAGGTAGTAACCCGAGGGCGTGCCCTTCACGGTGGTGCGCTCGAGATGGCGGATCTCGCCTTCCTCGTAGTCGCCCAGCGCGACATGCATGGTGCAGCGGTTGTCCCACAGCACGATGTCGTCCTGGCGCCACTGGTGGCGATAGACGAACTGCGGCCGCGTCGCGTGCTTCACCAGGTAGTCGATCAGCGGCCGGCTCTCCTCGGGAGTCATGCCGACGAAGCAGGAGACCTTCTCGCCGATATAGAGAGCCTTGCGGCCAGTCTCGGATGGATGCGCACGACCGGCTGGGCGATCGGCGGGTTGACCTTGCGCTGCTCCTGCTCGCGGGTGGAGTTGGGATCGTCGACCTTGCGTGTGCCGGTATGGATGCCGTGCAGGCCTTCGATCATCTTCTTCATGCCGTCCGACAGCGTGTCGTAGGCCTTGACCATGTTAGTGAACATGGTATCGCCGCCGACCGGCGGGATGGTGATGCCGCGCAGCAGCGAGCCGAGCGACGGCACCGGCGTGAACGACATGTCGGAATGCCAGAGATGGCCGGTGTACTTGGAGGCCGACGGCTTGCCGTCCTTCTCCGGGATGTTGGTCACCAGCAGGAGCTCGGGATAATCGGGATGGCGGTCACGCGGCAGGCTGTCGTGCCGGTCGAGTTCGCCGAAGCGGCGGCTGAAGGCGATGTGCTGCTCGCGCGTGATCTTCTGGTCGCGGAACAGCAGGATGCCGCGCTCGAGGAAGGTGCGGTGGATCCGGTCGAACTCGGAGTTGCTGAGCGGCTGGGAGAGATCGACGTCCTGAACCTCGGCGCCGAGGCCATGGCTCAGCGGACGGAACGAAAGAGGCATGGCGACCTGTTCGTTATACGGGAGGACAGCATGCGCCTTTCAGGCGATACCTGGAACCCCTGCGCTAGCATGGCAGACTGCCGCTGCTCGCTCGGTGGAACTAGCCAGCGCAAGTTGGGCGGCCTGGGATCACATCAAATCATATGTTTGCCTCCCATCAGTAGGTACCGTAGGTTGCGAGCATAAAGAGAGGGGCGGATGGCTGATCGACTCTTCGTAGGGGTGCTCGGGCACCGCAACTCGGGAAAGAGCGAAACATGGAACGCTCTGTTTAACCTTGGCCACAAGGTGAAGACAATGAGCCAGTCGCGCATGCTGGAGCTACGGCCAGGAGAATGTGTCGAAGTCTTCCTGATTAGCGGCTCAAATGAGGAACGCAATCAATACGCCGGGGATGTGTTGAAAAACCAGAATGCGCGGATCGTGCTCTGCTCGATGCAGTACGTGCAGGACGTTCACGATACAATCGACTACGTTCTTGACGAAGGATTCTGGATGCATGTGCAGTGGCTCAATCCCGGTTACAAAGACGCCGCTGCATATCCCGACAATCTAGGTATCGGTAATCGCCTGCTATTCAATGACGCTACTCTCGCGGTACGTGATGGGCAGGCCAAGTTGAATAGTCGCGTGCGGGAACTCAGGGAGTTCATATACGGCTGGGCCGCTTTCCGCCGGCTGATCGTGCCGTGTTCATGAGGGGTTGAGGCTGCTATGAGCGTGGATGGTGAGTGGGCAGCCATTGCAGACGCTCGCTCTTTGAGCACGGCAGGCGAGAATGGATCGGCCACTTCCTGAACGGTTCTACAAGTACACGTCGGCATCAACAGCCAAAGCAGTTCTCAAGAGCCAGGCGATGCGCTGGTCGCGGCCCGCACTGCTGAACGACCCTTACGACATTCAGTTTGACCTTCACCTAGAGATCGACCAGGACAAGCTCCGCAAGTTGGGGCTGGAGAAGCTTCGGCGTGTGATCGCCGGCGACGATCCCTATGTGCCGGTTGAGGGAAACGATGGGGGAACTACTTCCCATTGCGCGGCAGGTTCTTAGGGGTTTGCCACCCGAAGAGTTCGATCAGATGTTTAGTGAGGCGATTGTCGAAGGTCTCCGAGACCTAGAAAAGGGACTATCGGAAAAGCACGCTTTACTGCGTGAGTTCGCCTCGACATCGAAGGTACTCTGCTTGAGCGAGGTGGGAGACAGCCTGCTCATGTGGGCGTACTACGCCGAGCAGCACAAAGGGGTCGTTCTTCGTTTCCGGCCGGTTCGGGAGCTGGACAGTATGTTCTTTGCCGCCAGGCCGGTGCACTACTCGAAGAACATGCCGCGCCTTTTCGACGAAGATTTCATGTCGGACATGCTTGTAGGCCAGGCACTAACGAATGCCCAGGAAATCTCCCAAAAGACGATCTATACGAAGGCGATAGAATGGCATCATGAAAAGGAGTGGCGCCTCTGTGCAGGGAGCGGCTGGAAGCCAGATGACCCGTACGAAGACGTAAACTTTTTCAAACCAGAACTCG